>DASWRQ010000213.1:0-5665 GCA_036403095.1 Kutzneria sp.
CCCGGCGGGCAGGTCCGCATGCTCAATTCGCGGTAGGTGTCCCCATGCCCGCTGTTTCCCTTGCCCCTGCTCAGCTCACGATCCGCCCCGGCGACCGGGTCGGTGTCGTCGGCGAGCACCGATCTCTGCTGCTGCGCCGGCTGTCCGACTCGGATCTGCTGGTGCTCGACGAACCCACCCAGGTGCCGGACTGCGACCGCATGCTGGTGGCGACGCATGATCGACTGCTGCTGGAACGCTTCGCCACCAGCATCATCGAGGTCGACGGGCCTCGGATCATCCGCTATCGCAACGGTTACGCCGGCTACCTCGCGGAGAAGCGGTCGGCCCGCAAGCGATGGGAGCGGGAGTACCTCGCCTGGGTCACGGCGATCGAACGCGGCGCCGAGCACCTGTGGCACGACCCCGTGCCTCGGCCGCCGGACCCGATGCGCTTCGAGACCTACAACTCCGGCGGGCTCGCCGCCAGCGGGTTGCCGAACGTCGGCCCCCTGAACCTCGAAGCCGGATCTCGGCTCCTGGTGGACGGCCCGGGCGGATCACTGCTGCTGTCCGTGCTCGCCGGCCAACGCCGGCCCGACACGGGATCGATCGTCCGCAGTGGACGGATCGGCTACCTGCCGCGGGAAAGCGTTGTGCGGACGCCGGATCGTACCGTGCTGGCCATGTTCGCGCGTGGCCGGCAAGGCACGTTCGACGAGCACGCCGAACGGCTGCTGTCGCTGGGCTTGTTCGACGAGGCCGACCTGTCGACGCCGGTAGGCGCGTTGTCCCGGGATCGCCTGCGGCGGCTGGACCTGGCTCGACTGCTGGTGTCCGAAGTGGACGTTCTGCTGCTCGACGAGCCGACGCTGCACCTGCCGCCGGCCTTGGCCGAGGAGTTGGAGGTCGCCCTGGAGCACTACGCCGGGGCTGTGGTGGCCGTCTCCGGCGACCGCATGTTCCGGTCTCGCTGGGCCGGCCGCAGGCTCAGGGTCTGAGAAGGTTCCACATGCGCTTCCCGTTCTGCGGGCGGGAAGCGCATGTGGAGGTCGGTCAGACGGTCTTCAGCAGCGCGGCGCTGCCGGCCGGCACGGTGATCGTCGCCGTGTGGCCGTGCACGCCGATGAACTTCGGCGCCGGATGGAACGAGCCCTTGGCGTCCACGCCCGAGCCGGCGATGGTGATCGCCGTGGAGTCCAGCGTCGGCGCGGTCAGCAGGTACTCGGTGCCCATCAGCGCCGCCGAGCGCAGGGTCACCGTGAACGTCTGCGCCGACGTGCTCTTGTTGTTGACGATGACGTTGTTGCCGATGCCCCAAGCCGTCACGTTGGTCGCGCCGGTGACGGTCGCCGGGTGCAGCGCGCCCGCGCCGGCCAGCGACCACAGCAGCTCGCCGTAGAACACGCCCTGCACGCCGACCGGGGCCAGGCCGTCGAACTTGATCGGCGAGTAGTTCAGCGGCCACTGCGTCGAAGTGCCGCCGTGGAAGTTCACGCCGTCACCGTTGTGCGCCGCGATGCCGTACATGAAGTCCAGCGACCACAGCGAGGCCGCCTGCACGTTGCTCACGCCCGCGGTGCCGCCGTGGTAGTAGGAGTTGGCCTCGCTCATCCGCCACTTCGGGATCTGGTTGGCCGCCTTGGCGTTCTGCAGCGCGGTCTCGTCCTTCTCCTCGTAGCCCTTGCCGTTGGAGGCCAGCATGCCGTCGATGGTGCCGGTGGTCATGTCGCCGATGTAGCTGTGCATGGTGAGGATCTTCAGCCCGTTGGCCTTCTCCTTGGCCGTGAACGGGGTCAGCCACGCGTTCTGGCCGTTGGTCACGCCCGGCCCGTCGAACACGGCGCCCGGCACCTTGGCCCGGATGGCCGAGACGTAGGACTCGTACGAGGCCTCGTAGGCCGCCTCGGTGCGGTAGAAGTTGGGCTCGTTGCCGATCTCGAACGCGGTGAGGCTGCTGCCGAGAGCCTTGGCCGTGACCGCCGCCTCGTCGGCCGCGAGCTCCGGCGTGCCGGTCTTGAGGTTGAGGCCGTAGATCACCTTCCAGCCGGTCGCCTTGGCGAACGCGGCCAGCTTCTGCACGTCCGGCGGCGCCACCTCGGCCGCCGAGCCGCCGGCCCCGGTCGGATTCCACGGCGTCAGGTCGACCAGGTTGGCCCCGATGCGCAGCGAGTTCGGGCCGAGCAGCCGGAACAGTCGCACCAGGTCGGTGTCCTTGGCGTCGAACATGCCCGCGCCGACGCGGTCCTTCTCGTAGCTGAAGCCGGCGAAGTCCTGGCCGACGTGCCCGCTGGTGGCCTGGCCGACCGTCACCGCCGGCCCGGCCGCCCGGGTCGCCGCCTGCGCCGCGGGCGCGGCCAGGCAGGTCACGACCAGCGCCACCGAGCCCAGCAGTGCTGGGAACCGGATCATGGGTACACCTCCGGAAGCGTCACTCTGGCGGAGGCAGGCGTCATCCTCGCAAGCTGAACCGATTCGGTCAACGGCTTGTCCGGTTATCCGTCCGTGCCGGCGGCCCGAGCGGTCCTGGCGCTCAGGGTGCGGAGGTAGTCCCGCAGCTCGGCCGGCTGCTCCACGGTGAAGTCGCAGTCCAGCGTGAGCACCCGGAACGCGATCCAGCGCACCGAGTCGGACAGGGCGCGAAGCCGGCAGCTGTGCTCGTCCAACGCCACCAAGTCCGCTTTCACTCCACCCATCCGACGGCGGACCACGTCGACCGGGGCGTGCAGCGTGATCACCGCCTCGTGGCCGGGGGAGCGGCCGAACAGCTTGCTCGACACGTACGCCGCGGCGTCCGGCGCCGGCAGCTCACGGGGCGCGACCCGGGCCCCGGTCGGGTTCGGCCGGCGCAGCCGGTCCACGCGGAAGATCCGCCAGTCCGCCCGGTCCAGGTCCCACGCAACCAGGTACCACTTTCGTTGCGTGGCGACGAGCCGGTGCGGCTCCACGTGCCGGCCCACGTCCGGCTCCCCGTAGCGGAACCGCAGCCGCTCGCCATTGGCAATGGCGGACGAGATCGCGGCCAGGTCGTCCGGCTCGACCGTCGGCCCGTCCGAGCCGAGCAGCGCCTGCGTGGCCAGGCTCAGCGCCTCCACCCGCCGCCGCAGCCGGGACGGCAGCACCTGGGATAGCTTGGCCAGCGCCCGTACCGACGCCTCCTCGATGCCGTCCACCGCCTGACCCGCCGCCGCCCGCAGGCCGACCGCGATCGCCACCGCCTCCTCGTCGTCCAGCAGCAGCGGCGGCATCGCCTGGCCGGCGGCCAGCCGGTAGCCGCCCTCCGCCCCCATCGACGCCTGTACCGGGTAGTCCAGTTCACGCAGCCGGTCGATGTCGCGGCGGATTGTGCGCGGGCTGACGCCGAGCCGTTCGGCCAACTCGCGGCCCGACCACTCCCGGGGCATCTGGAGCAGCGACAGCAGCCTGAGCAGCCGGGCCGGCGTGTCCGTCATGCCGTCGACTATATGGGACAGGATCTGACCTACATGGCCCATAGCGTGGTCGCCATGGACACCGGAACCTTGCCCGCCTGCCAGCCCTTCGACCTGCGCACCTCGATCCGTTTCCTGCAGGGCTTCGGCGCCTGCCGCGGCGACCAGGTGATGACCGAGGACAGCATCACCAAGGCCGTCGCCGTCGACGGCCAGGCGTTCGTCTTCCACGTGTCGCCGCACCCCGACGGCGTCGCCTACCGGCTGCACTCCGACCGTCCCATCGCCGACACCGGCCCGGTCCTCCGCAAGATCAGCGACTACCTCAGCTTGTCCGACGACCTGACCGAGTTCCACGCCCAGGCCGCCGGCGACCACCCCGACTACGCCCGCCTGGTCCAGGCCATGCGGGGGCTGCACCACGTCCGCTTCCTCACGCTGGCCGAGGTCGGCGTCTGGGCCGTGCTCACCCAGCGCACCCCGCAGCCCGTCTCGCTGAGCCACAAGCGCCGGATCGTCGAGCAGTTCGGCCGGGCCATCTCCCACGACGGCCTGGAGTTCCGTGCTTTCCCCGAGCTGACCGATCTCCAGGGCGTCTCCGCCGACGAGTGGGCTGCCATCGTGCGCAACGAACGCAAGGGCCGCTACCTCGCCAACCTCGTCGCCGGTCTGCTCGACATCGGCGAGGACCACCTCCGCACCGCCAGCTACGTCCAGGCCACCCGTGCGCTGCGGGCCATCACCGGCGTCGGCGAGTTCACCGCCGGCATGATCCTGCTGCGCGGCCTCGGCCGGATGGACCACGTGCCGCTGGACATGCCCGCCTTCTCCGATGCCGTCACCGAGGTCTACGGACCCGACTACGACCACCAGAAACTTCGGTCCCGCTACGGCTCCAACCTCGGCTACTGGGCCTACTTCCTGCGTTCCGGCCTGGGCGCGCTGAGCCGTTCATAGCATTCGGGCCTGCCGGGAGATGCCGCTGGCCGCGGTGCGGACGGCGAAGGCCAGCCGGTCGATGTCCACCGACGCGTCGGCCACGATCGACACCGCCGCCACGACCTTGCCCGCTGCCGTCACCGGCGAGGCCACCGAGCACGCGCCCAGCGTCATTTCCTCGCGGGAGTAGGCCATCTGCTCGTTCCGCACCGTCTCCAGGGCTCGGGCCAGATGACCCGGCTCGATGATCGTGTACCGGGTGAAGCGCCGGAATCCCTTCTCCGCCAACGCCGTCAGCAGCTCCGCCTCGGCCGCCGCCAGCAGCACCTTGCCCACTCCGGTGGCGTGTAACGGCAATCGGCCGCCGCTGCGGGTCTGCGCCGCCGTCGATCTCATACCGTCGATGTTCTCCACGCACAACGCCGTCCGGCCGTCCAGCACCGCCAGCTGGACGTTTTCCCTGGTGGCTTGCTGGAGGTCCTGCATGTAGGGCAGGGCCAGCTCGCGCAGGTTGTGGTAGCTCGGCGCCAGCGTGCCGAGCTGCCACAGCCTGGCGCCCACCCGATACCTGCCGTCCGGCAGCCGTTCCAGCCAGCCCCCCGTCGTCAGCTCGGCCAGAAACCGGTGCGCCGTCGGCAATGGCAGCTCCGTGCGGGCCGCGATCTCCGTCAGCGACTGGGTCGGCGTGGCCGGTTCGAAGGTGGCCAGGACGCTGAGCAGCCGGCGCACCACGTTGCGCCGCGGCTCGTCCGCCATTGGTCGACAGTCCTTTCGCGGGGTGGAAGTCCGCTGTCGACCGTACTCGTGGGTCACTCCCAGCGTCGAGCAGTTCTTCCGCGCCCGCGCAAGGGTTTCTCCGCCGGCGACTCGGCTGCGCGCCTGCCGGCGCATGGCGCATCGAACACTGCCGACCGAGCCGTGAACGTCCCTCCGGCCAGCTGCCGCCCTTGGTCCGCCGCCTCGCCCCCGCCGCGCCCGCTCCTCGCTCGCCTCCGCTCGCCCCTGTCCGCCCGCCCTCGCCCTCTGCCCCCCTCGCTCGCCTCCGCTCGCGCCTCGCTCGCCACCTGCTCGCCCTCGCTCGCCCCTCGCCCCGCCTCCGCTCGCGCTTCGTTCGCCCTTCACCCGCCCCGCTCCGCCTCGCACACCCCTGCCCACCCCTCACTCGCGCTTCGTTCGCCCCGCCCCCGCCCCGCCTCGCGCACCCCGCACACCTCCGCTCGCGCACCCCAGCCCGCTTCCGCTCGCGCGTCGCCTCCCACCCCCGCCCCGCGTCGCGCACCCCAGCCCCGCGTCGCGCACCCCAGCCCCGCGTCGCG
>DASWRQ010000214.1:0-7133 GCA_036403095.1 Kutzneria sp.
GAAAGCTCGTGTTGCCCAGCGGCGCATCCTGGATGGCGTCCTGCGCGGCGGCGTAGGAAGCGACAAGATCGTCCGGCGCGCGGTCGTCCCACGAAACCACGCGATACCCGGGGGCCAACGGCACATCCCACACCGAATCCGAGACGTCGTGCAGGCAGAGCCGTTGCAGCACAGTCTCGGTGACAACAACGAACCCGCGACGCGCGGCCCACAGATCACCGGGACCACCCTTCGTCACCGACCAACCCTCGAGCGTGGTCCGCCCGCGGGAACGAAGGGTGGGCAATGCAGCGTGCAGCAAGGACGAACCGATGCCCCGACCGCGAAAGTCCGGGTGCACGGTGACCTTGGCGGTGCCGAAATCCCCGTCGGGAAAGGAAACCTTGGCATGCCCGACAAGCTGACCGTCCACAAAGGCCGCCCAGTGCAGCTCCGGCCCGAAGGTGGGCGGCGGGTTGCGCAGCAGAGCGATCGCGGCGTCGTAGTCGCCCAGCGGCTCGTCGGACCAGTCCTGCTGACAGGCCGAGAAGAGCGAGAACCAGCCGCTCAGATCGTCCCGATGGACATCGAGCACCCGTACGTCCACGCCGCCCCCTAGTTGTTGAACAGGCTGGGTCGCCCACCTTCATTCTGCGGCAGGTACGGGACGAGGGAGTGGGCGAGTCGATCGATCGGCAGGGACTGGAGCCACACCCGGCCGGGGCCGGCCAGCTCGGCCAGGAAGATGCCGTCGCCGCCGAACAGCTTGTTGCGGATGCCGGGCACGGTGGTGATGCCGAACTGCACGGTGTCCTGGAACACGCCGATGTGCCCGGGATGGGCCCGGATCACCTGCCCGGGCTGCAGGTCGTACGGGATGACCTCGCCGGACAGCTGCAGCCAGGCCCGGCCCTGCCCGCCGATGCGCTGGAGCAGGAAGCCCTCGCCGCCGAAGATACCGGCGCCGAGCCGCTGCTGGAAGCCGGTGGTGAGGGTGACGCCCGGGGTGCCGGCGACGTAGGAGCGACGGTGCGCGAGATAGCCGTAGCCGGGCTGCGGCGCGACGTCGACGGGGAAGATCTGCCCGGGCAGGTGCGCGGCGAACGACACGGAGCCGGGCTGGTTGACGGCGGTGTAGTTCGTCATGAAGAACGTGCCGCCGGCCAGACTGCGTTTGAGGGCACCGAAAACGCCGGCGCTGCCGGCGCCCTGCGTCGAGGTGCTCAGCTGGATGCTCGCGGTCATCCAGGACAGCTCCCCGGACTCGGCGCACACCGTTTCGCCCGGATTGAGCATGATGTCCAGCACGGGCATGACGGTGCCGTGCACACGGTCCTGCATGATCCCTCCCAGTGGGTCCCCAGCTCTGACGCGGATCATGGCAGGCCGGTTCCCGGAGCCCCCGCCCGGATCCACCGGGCGGGGGCCGGCAACACTAGGAGACGACGAAGTCGTCGGCGAAGACGGTGCCCTGGGCGTACCAGCCGTGCACGTACACGGTGACGGTCCCGGAGGCGCCGGTGGTGAACGCAACGGTGAGCTGGGTGTAGCCGCTGGACGAGGTCCAGGTCTCGGCGGCGGCCCCGCCCTTGACGCCGGCATAGGCGAAGTTGCCGCGCACCCACACGGTCAGCTTGTGGCTGGCGTTGGGGGACACGGTGATCGTCTGGTCGCACTCGCCGGTCTGGCTGTTGGTGGCGGCGACGGACAGCGCGTGGGTGCCGCCGTGCACGGGGGTGGAGACGACGGCCCCGCCGGACTGGCAGGTCCACGGGCTCAGAGCGCCGGACTCCAGGCCCGGGTTGACGATCGCGCCGGGCGGCGTGGTGCCGTTGACCGTCAGGGTGAACGTCACCGAGTGGCTGACCGAGGCACCGGCGGCGTTGATGGTCAGCGAGTAGCTGCCGGGCGTGGCCGACGCGGTCGTGCTCACGGTCAGTGTCGCCGTTCCGCCGGCCGACACTGAGGTGGGGCTGACCGAGGCGGACACACCGGCCGGTGCGCCGCTCACGCTCAACGACACGTTCTGCGCCGAACCGGCCGTGACGGCGGTCTTCACCGACGCGGTGGTGGAGCCGCCGGGATTGACCGCAGCCGACCCGGGCGTCACCGACACGGCGAAGTCGTTGGTCGGCGGCGGGGTGTTGCCGCTGGTGAAGGGTGCGAAGACGTGGCTGAAGTCCCAGGTGTTCTGGGCGATGCCGGAGCAGCTGTCGCTGCCGCCGGTGCCGGGGCAGCCGCCGTTGTCCCGCTGCAGGGCCCAGAACGACAGCAGGTTGATGCCCTTGGAGACGGCCCAGTTGTAGACCGTGGTCGCGTTGGCCACGGTGAAGATCTCGGCCGGGCCGGTCTCGCCGCCGGTGCCGTAGTCGTCGCGGCCGGGCATCTCGGTGACGCCGACCATGGCGTAGCGCTGGGCCTCGGTCTTGCCCGGATAGAGCTGCCCGAGCTGGCCGACCAGACCCGACACCGCGGTCTCGGTGTCCTTGGCCATGTCGTGCTGGGCGTTGTCGTAGTAGTCGAACGTCATCAGGTTGACGACGTCGATCCGCGCCTGGTTGGACACGGCGTTCTGCAGCACGTTGTAGCCGGTGGCCAGGCCGGTCGGCGTGGTCGGCAGGGTGTAGGAGAACTGGATGGCGCGGCCGTTGGCCGCGGCCCAGTCCTCGGTCATCTTGATCGCCTTGTTGCGGCGGTCGATGCCGGCGGTGTTGTTCAGCGAGTCGACCTCGACGTCCAGGTCGATGCGGCTGATGTTGTACGTGGTGATCAGGCTCTCGAAGCCGGCGGCGATCTTGGACACGTCGGTGCAGCTGTCGGCCAGCTCGGTGTTGGTGGTGTCGGCGGTGTAGCCGCCCAGCGACGGGATGGCGTCGCCGCCGGCGGCCTGCAGCGCGGCGATCTCGGTGCCGAAGCTGCCCGAGCCGATGGCGGTGGTGCCGTCCCACAGCAGGGTGCACGAGCCGGCGCTGGCGGTCTGCAGGAAGGCGAACGTCAGGTACTTGACGCCGGCCTGCTTGGCCATCGCCGAGGGGCTCTGGCCGTCCTGATAGGTCTCGAAGTACGGGGCGAACACATGCGTCGGCAGGGGAGTGGCCTTCGGCGCCGTCGCGGCGTCGGCGCTCGCGACCAGGCCGGATACCGAGACGGCCGCCACGGCCGCGCTCAGTAATGCCGTTCTCAAACGCATCCTTGCTCCAAAAGGGTGGGCGGGATGGGACATGACGGCGGGCGGGATGGGACATGGCGACGGCGGGCGGGATGGGACATGGCGACGGCCTGATCACAATTGGACTAGACCACCGGTCGTGTCAAGGGACCGAACGGTGGAGCGCACTCTTCGACAGAGGGTTTGGCCGGCACTGCGACCGACGCTTTGGACGTTGCGCGCCTCCCGATCGACCACGGGATCAGCGCGGTGTGTTCCGGCCGGGCGGGGGTGCGGCTACGCTGCCGCGAATGTCGTCCCGGACCACCTCGGCGCGCATCGAAGCCGCGATCGGGCAGTTGCTGCGGCGCAGCACCCGTACTCACCTGTACGACAACATGATCGCCGGCCTGGACGGAGTGGACGCCACCACCTATCCGGTGCTCAGCGGCGTCGCCCGCTGGCAGCCGATCAGCGCGACCAACCTGGCGCTGGAGATCGGCATCGACCGCACCGCCACCACCCGCTACGCCAGCCGGCTGCAACAGGCCGGCCTGGTCGACCGGGTGCCCGACCCGGCCGACGCGCGGGCCACGCTGCTCCGGCTCACCCCGGCCGGCCAGCAGATCGTGGAGACGATGCGGGACCGGCTGGTCGGGCACCTGGAGGCGGCGACGGCCGACTGGCCGGACGAGGAGGCGCAGCGGTTCGCGGTGTCGCTGGAACGGCTGGTGGACACGCTCAGCCGGCGGTGATCCTGGCTGCCGAGACGGGCCTGTCCCGAACGCTGAACGCGCCGGTCGAGCTGGAGTTCACGCTCCACCGGTACCGGGTGAACTCGCCGGTCAGCTCGGAGGCGTAGAACATCATGTGGCCGTAGCCGACGCCCTGGTACTGCTCGTCGCCGGCGATGCGCGTGTCCGGGAAGTCCTCGTAGTTGCCGACGCCGGCCAGGCCGTGCGGCTCGGCGGTGCAGTCGGCGACCTGGATCGCGTACTGGATCTCGCCGTCGAAGTTCAGGCGCGGATTCGGGGCCACGTAGACGCCGCGCATCCGCCGCACCATCACCACGTGCCCGGTGTTGGTGTCCTGCGCGTTGGCGTAGTCGATGGCGATCAGGTCACCGGGCCGCAGGTCGGCCACGCGCCGAACCGGCGTGAGCCGGCGCGTCCCGCCCTCGGCGAAAACCCGCTGGTAGTCACGGGCAAAAGGGCTGGGGCTGCCGAGATGCCTGACGAAGTACCTCGTTCGGGCCCAGGCCGGATAGGCCCGCCGCAACACGGCCGTCACGAACGAGGCGCACTGGCTCTGGTTGGACCAGGTGGCCGGCTCGCCCGGCACACCCCAGGTGACGATGTTCGGCTCGTCGGGCTCCTTGTACAGGTTGGCCCCCGCGCCGGGCAGCATGAGGTGGTCGATGAGCGCCTCGGCCTCGGCCAGGTGCGGCACCACCACCCGCCGGGGTCTGAGCAGGTGGCGGGCCGGAGCCAGGTCGGCTGCGTGCACCCCTGATCCTCCTAAGCGGGAATCCTCCTCGGACAGTCGGGGGATACCCTAAATGGTCGGTCCGCAGTCCTGACGCAACCCTGCCGCAACCCGGGCGTGATGTCGTGGTCCCCGCCAGTTGGGGGCCGCCCTCTCCAGACGTCAGGAGACGCTCGTGACGATGACGAATGTGGTGCCCCGCGGCGACACCGTGCTGCGGTCGGTGCTGCACCTCGCCGACCTCGCCCCCAACGAGGGCGGCTACCAGTGGCGGCTCACCGACGGCGCCGCCCACTTGCACGTGGACGTGCCCGACAGCCCGCCGAAGGTGCTGCGCGGTGTCGGCGCCGTGCTGCACCACCTGCGGATCGCCCTGGCCGCCGCCGGCTGGGGCGCGTTGATCGGCCGCGGCACGACGCCGTCCGATCCCACGCACATCGCCACGATCCGCGCCGTGCGGCAGCAGCCGACGACCGAGCAGGTGGCGATGGCCGCGGCGATCAGCGTCCGGGCCGGCGAGCACGGCGACTACAGCGACACGGCGGTGCCCTGGACGGTGTTGAACCGGCTCGCCGCCCAGGCCCGGGGCGAGGGTGCGCAGCTGGACGTCGTGCTGCACCACGAGACCCGGTCGCGGCTGCTCCGGCGCACGAAGTCGCTGGAGAACGCCGGCGTGGTGGTGGTGATCGGCGGCCGGGCCGGGGAGGAGATCGCCGCCGGGGCGGCGCTGAGCGCCGTGCTGCTGATGGGCACGGTGTGGGGGCTGCTCGGCTGCCAGCTACCGGTGCGGCCGCTGGTGGCCCGGCAGGTGACCGGCCCCGACCTGGTGCCGCAGGTCGTGCTCAGACTCGGCTATCCCCGCACCTGATACGCGCGGAGGTGCTCGGCGGGATGGCCGAACAGGAACGCGGCGCCGTGCGCTCTTTTGAAGTAGCGCTGGGCGTCGTGTTCCCAGGTGATGGCGATCCCGCCGTGCAGCTGCACCATCTCGGCGGCGATCCGCTGCAGCGCCTCGGCGCAGTACACCTTGGCCTCGACCGGGTGCTCGGTGTCGTAGGCCGCCGAGCGGGCGGTCTCGACCAGCACGTGCATGTCGGCCAGGCGGTGCTTGACCGCCTGAAAGCTGCCGATCGGCCGGCCGAACTGCACCCGCTGCTTGGCGTGCTCGACGGTCATCTCCAGGCATCGCGCCGCCGTGCCGACCTGCTCGGCGGCCAGCGCCGAGAGGGCGAAGTCCCGCACCCGCCGCTCGTCGTAGCGGCCGATGAGGCCGGTCGGCCGGTCCACCGACACGGTCGCCAGGCGCCGTGACTCGTCCATGGCCTTCAGCGGATGCACGGTGACCTGGTCGGGGCGCATCTCGTACAGCAGGCCGGCGCGGCCGATCAGCAGCACCTCGGCGTGGTCCGCGTCGACTACGTATTTCTCGGTCTCCGGGCACCAGACCGCCACCTGACCGGCGGCGATGGCCGGCAGCAGCCGTTGACAACAGTCGTTGTCGCCGGTGGCCAGGACGGCCTCGGCCGCGATGGCCGTGGCCAGCAGGGGAACCGGGGCCAGGGTCCGTCCGAGCTGCTCCAGGACGATCTGCACCTCGGCCAGGGCAGCGCCGCTGCCGCCGTACTGCTCGGGGATCGCCAGGCCGGGCGCGCCGATCTCGACCAGCTTGGGCCACCGGTCGTCCGGGTCCTTGGCCAGCAGCCGGGCGACCGTGTCCCGCAGCGCCAGCTGCTCCTCGGTCAGGGACATAGCGCCGCCATCAGCCGTTCCCGGTGGTACGCCTCGGTTCCCCACGCCGTGACCAGCGCCCGGACCTTGAGCATCCACCGGCTCAGGTCGAGCTCGGACGTGTAGCCGATCGCCCCGTGCACCTGCAACGCCGTGCGCATCGCCTGGTACGCCGCCCGGCCGGCGGCGATCTTGGCCGCCGACACGTCGCGGGAGCTCATCGTCACGGCCGCGCCGAACACCAGCGGCTCGGCCAGTTCCAGGCCCACGTGCACGTCGGCCAGCTGGTGCTTCACCGCCTGGAAGCTGCCGATCGCCTTGCCGAACTGCTTGCGCTGCAAGGCATAGTCCCTGGTCCGCTCGAGTAGCGTCCGCCCGAGCCCCACCAGCTGGGCCGAGCAGGCGAGGACGCCACGGTGGAACGCCTCCTCATCGATCGGGCCGATCGCCTCGCCCAGCCGAAATCCGTGCAGGCGTCGCGTCGGATCGACGGACTTCCTTGGCTCGTCAGGGATCGCCAGATAGCGGACGTCGTCGACGATCGCGTAGACATGATCCGCGTTGTCGACGACATAGGGCACGTGCGGCGGCCAGGCCAACGTCGCCGACGATTCCCGTAGCACCGCGAACGACTCCACCACCGGCCCCGGCACCGCCGCCCGCCCGAGCTCCAGGAACGCCACCACCAGGTCTGGCCCGGACTCCACCTCGTGCACGCCCAGGGCCAGCAGGGTTTCCCACGTCGTCGACTGCCTGAATGCGTCCCGCAGCGCCTGCGCGAACTGCCGCTGCT
>DASWRQ010000215.1:0-25081 GCA_036403095.1 Kutzneria sp.
GTCGACATGGTGCGGCACTACTTCTCCGACACCTTGCTCCCGGGCGTCCCGATGGACCGGGTCCTCGCGCTGGGCGCTGAGGAGAACACCAACATGTTCAACATGGCGCACATGGGCCTGCGGCTGGCCCAGCGTGCCAACGGCGTCTCCCGCCTGCACGGTGCGGTGTCGCGCAGCATGTTCGGCGGGCTCTGGGAGGGCTTCGACGCCGACGAGGTGCCGATCGGCTCGGTCACCAACGGCGTGCACGGCCACACCTGGGCCGCGCCGGAGATGACCAAGCTGGAGCCGGCGCAGCTGACCGACTCCGTGCTGTGGGAGTTGCGTTGCGGCCTGCGTAAGAAGCTGGTGGACGACGTGCGCCGCCGGGTGCGGGCGTCGTGGCTGCAGCGCGGGGCGTCGGCCCTGGAGCTGGGCTGGACCGACTCGGTCTTCGACCCGGACGTGCTGACGGTCGGCTTCGCCCGCCGCGTGCCCACGTACAAGCGGCTGACCCTGATGCTGCGCGATCCGGAGCGGCTGCGGACCCTGCTGCTGCACCCGGAGCGTCCGGTGCAGCTGGTGGTGGCCGGCAAGTCGCACCCGGCCGACGACAGCGGCAAGGCCCTGATCCAGCAGATCGTCAAGTTCGCCGACGAGGCCGGCGTGCGGCACCGCATCGTGTTCCTGCCGGACTACGACATGTCGATGGCCCGCTACCTGTACTGGGGCTGCGACGTCTGGCTGAACAACCCGATGCGGCCGCTGGAGGCGTGCGGGACGTCGGGCATGAAGGCGGCCCTCAACGGCGGCCTGAACCTGTCCATCCGGGACGGTTGGTGGGACGAGTTCTACGACGGCAAGAACGGCTGGGCCATCCCGACCGCGGACGGCGTGCCCGACCCGAACCGCCGCGACGACCTGGAGGCGGCGGCGCTCTACGAGCTGTTGCAGGCCCAGGTCGCGCCGCTGTTCTACGACCGTGACGAGGCCGGCGTGCCCAACCGGTGGATGTCGTTGGTCCGGCACACGCTGACCCAGATGGGCCCGCAGCTGCAGGCCGAGCGCATGGTCAAGGAGTACGTCGAGACCTACTACGCGCCGGCCGGCTCGTCGGCCACGGCGGTGCGGGCGGGGTCCTTCCAGGGGGCCAAGGAGCTGGCCGTCTACAAGGCCCGTATCCGCTCGGCCTGGAACCGCGTGCAGGTGACCTACACCGACCTGTCGGTCAACGGCGCGCAGGCCCCGGTGGTCGGGCAGCCGGTGACGGTCCGGGCCCGAGTCGACCTCAACGGCCTGTCGCCGTCGGATGTCGAGGTGCAGGCGGTCATCGGCCGTGTCGCCGATTCGGGTGAGCTGTCCGATGTCGTCACGGCGACCATGACGCCCGGCATGGACGGCTCGTACCAGGCCGAGCTGGGCCTGCCCCACGTCGGCTCGGTCGGCTACACGGTCCGCGTCCTCCCGCACCACGAGCTACTGGCCACCCCGGCCGAGCTGGGCCGAGTGATCCTCGCCTGACGTCGCTCCTGGTGCCACATGCGCTTTCCGTGTGGCATTTTCGGATGCGAAACGGGCGGGTTCCCTCGCTTCCCGGGGGCGAGGGAACCCGCCCTGTGCCGGGAGCGCCACCGCTCCCGGCGGGGATCCGCTCAGCCTCGCTTGATGCTGAGCGGGTACACGTTCTGGTCCGCGCGGTCGGCTGCCTGTTCCGCCGACAGCGCCGCCAGCACGGCCAGGCCCTGGTACAGCGGCATGTGGTCGGTGGCCACGCACGAACCCGCACACACCCGCACCGTCACGTGCACGGCTTCGCCCGGCGCGGACGGCCGCGGGATGGGCACGTTGGCCACCATCGCCGCCGTCACGGGGCGACCCGACACGGTGTAGACCCGGGTCCGCACGTGGAACGCGGCCAGGCCGACGACCGCGCACGCGGCCCACCACACCGGCAGGGAGACCATCTGTTCCCACGGCACCGAGCGGGTGAACCCGGCCCCGACGCCGGCCTGCATGGAGCCGTACATCGGCAGGAAGCGCACGAGTTCGTTGTCGGAGCCGGTGTTGACCACCGGCGACTCCAGCCCGACGTCGATCAGGCTGATCATGATGATGGCGAACATGCCCTCCAGCTCGCCGCGCAGCAGCACGCCGAGCACGATGCCGATGCCGCCGTAGGTCACCGCCGCGGTGAACATGCCCAGCGCGAACAGCCACAGCTGCTCGGGGTGCCAGTACACCCAGACCATGCCCGTGGCGTACGCCGCGACCACGACCGAGCTGGCGGTCAGCGCGGTCACCTTGGCCGCGAGCAGGTGCGGCCGGGGATAGCCGGCTGCCACCAGCCGTCGGTCGAACGGACCCGAACGGTAGGTCACGCTGAACATGAGGAACCCTACGATCAGGGTCACCGCGTTGAGCCCGCCGGAGATGAAGGTCAGCTGCTGTCCGTTGACGTGCAGCTCCTCGCCGGTGGCGCGGTAGCGGAACGGCAGCGCGCTCTGCGACATCATCAGGTCGATCAGCGTGATCCAGACCGGCACGAAGACGGCGACCAGGATGATCGCCAGCCGGTTTCGGGCGTGCTCGATGAGCTCGAACCCGGTCGCCGTGCGATAGAACCTCCGGCCGATGGACATCAGGCGCGCGCCCCAATTGGATCGGCCTGGGCTGGCATGGGAGTGACCACGCCGTTGGCCAGCCGGTAGCCGGTGTCCAGGCGGTCGATGTCGTGGCTGAGGTGGGAGATCACCAGCAGCGAGCGGCCGGCGTCGCGCAGATCCCCGGCCAGCTCCCAGAAGTGCAGGTAGGTCTCCCAGTCGAAGCCCTGGTACGGCTCGTCCAGCAGCACCACCGCCGGGTCGTGCATCAGCGCTATCACCAAGTTGAGCTTCTGTCGGGTTCCGCCCGACAGCGCCTTGACCCGGCTGGCCCGGTACTGGGTGAAGTTCAGCCGCTCCACCAGCTCGTGCGCCCGGTGCAGGTCGTCGAGCTGGTAGGCCCGCTGGAAGTAGCGCAGGTGCTGGGCCACGGTCAGCGAGTCGTTCAACACGGTTCGTTGCGGGCAGTAACCGAGCCTACCTCGCGGTATGACCCATCCGTGGTCCGGTTTCAGTTCTCCGGCCAGAATTCGCAACAGAGTGGTCTTGCCGGCGCCGTTTTCGCCGACGATTCCGGCCAGCTCGCCCCGCTCGAGTGTGAAGTCCACGCGGTCGAGCACCTGCCTGCGGCCGAACGCCTTGCGCACGTCGGCCACATAGAGCGTGGAGTTCTGGGATGACACGAGACCCACTGTCCGTCCGGGATCGGTTTCCCGCAAGTTGACCTGCGACGACCGGCCCCCTGTCGGGTGATCTTGGCACGTTGCGGTTGTTGCGCAGTCAACCGCGACTCATGCTGCATTGAACGGACATCGCATGGCCGTCCGAATTGGCTTCGCATTTTCCCCGACGGCCGGTCGTGCCAATTCCTGCGAGGGAGTGACCGGCGTGGTGCAGCTCGCGCGTGAACCGATTGCCGTCATCGGCATGTCTTGTAGGTACCCGGGTGGGGTCGATTCACCGGAGCGTTTCTGGCAACTGCTCACGCAGGGCCGCGACGTGATCCGCGAGGGCCCGCACGGTCGCTGGGACGTGGACGCCTTCTACGACCCGGACGTGGACGTGCCCGGCCGCTGCACCTCGCGGTGGGCCGGTTACTTCGACGACATCACCGGCTTCGACGCGGCCTTCTTCGGCATCTCGCCGCGCGAGGCCACCACCATGGACCCGCAGCACCGGCTGATGATCGAGCTGGCCTGGGAGGCGCTCGAACGGGCCGGGCTGCCGCCGCGCGGCCTGGCCGGCAGCCGGACCGGCGTGTTCGCCGGCATGTGCCACTCCGAGTACATCGGCCGGCTGGCCGGCCGGTACGAGGACATCGACGCCTACATGATGACCGGCAACGGCCACTCCACGGCGGTCGGCCGCATCTCGTACCTGCTCGGGCTGAACGGCCCCAGCGTGGCCGTGGACACCGCCTGCTCCTCGTCGCTGGTGGCGCTGCACCTGGCCTGCCAGAGCCTGGCCGCCGACGAGTCCGACCTGGCGCTGGCCTCGGGCATCAACCTGATGATCAATCCCGAGACGCCGATCAGCTACTCGAAGTGGGGCATGCTCTCGCCGACCGGTCGCTGCCACCCGTTCGACGCCGGCGCGGACGGTTTCGTGCGCGGCGAGGGGGCCGGCATGGTCGTGCTCAAGCGGCTGTCCGACGCGCAGGCCGACGGCGACGAGGTGCTGGCGGTGATCCGCGCGACCGCGGTCAACCAGGACGGCCGCTCGCAGGGCCTGACCGCGCCGTCGGCCGACGCGCAGCGGGCGCTGTTCTTCGAGGCGGTGGAGAAGTCCGGGATCGACCCGGGTCAGCTGGGCCTGATCGAGACGCACGGCGCCGGCACGCCGGTCGGCGACCCGATCGAGTTCGACTCCATGCGCACGGTCTACGGCACCGGCCGGGATCGCTGCGCTCTCGGCGGCGTGAAGTCCAACCTCGGCCACACCGAGGCCGCGGCCGGCGTGTCCGGTCTGATCAAGACCGTGCTCAGCCTGCGGCACGGCCTGATCCCGCCGACGCTCAACTTCACCGGCTGGAACCCGCAGATCCATCCTGAGGACACGCGTTTCTTCGTGCCGACCGAGGTGACGCCGTGGCCGGTGCGGGACGCGCCGCGGCTGGCCGCCGTGTCGTCCTTCGGCGTCGGCGGCACGAACTCGCACGTGCTGCTCGAGCAGGCTCCCGCACAGGATTCAGCCAAGCATTCAGCACAGCGAACACCGGGGCGAACATCGGACTCGGGTCAACCGGTCATGATCCCGATCTCCGCCACCTCGTTCGAGGTCCTCGGCACCGCGGCCAGCCGCCTGGCCGAATGGTTGCGGGAGAACAACGTCTCGCTCACCGACGTGGCGCACACGCTGGCCTCGCGCCGCTCGCACAACCTCGCCCGGCTCGCCGTGACGGCCGCGTCCGTCGACGAGCTGGCCGCCTGCCTGGAGGGTTTCGCCGACGGCGAGCCGCAGCCGCAGGTCACCTGCACCACCGCCAAGACCGCCGCGGCCAAGGGCAGCGTCTGGGTGTTCTCGGGCCAGGGCTCGCAGTGGCACGGCATGGGCCGGCGGCTGCTGGCCGACGAGCCCGAGTTCGCCGCGGCCATCGCCGAGATCGAGCCGCTGGTGTCGGCCGAGGCCGGTTTCTCGGTGACCGAGGTGATGTGCGGGCCGGAGATGTCGGCCGAGATCGACAAGATCCAGCCGACGCTGTTCGCCATGCAGGTCGGGCTGGCCCGGCTGTGGCGGTCGCGCGGCGTGGAGCCGGCCGCGGTGATCGGGCACTCGATGGGGGAGACCGCCGCCGCGGTGGTGGCCGGCGGGTTGTCGCTGGCCGACGGCGTGCTGGTGATCTGCCGCCGGTCGGCGCTGATGAAGCGGGCCTCCGGCCTGGGCACGATGGCGTCGGTCGACCTGGCGGCCGAGGATCTGGACCTGTCCGGGACTTCCGTCACGGTGGCGGTGCAGTCCTCGCCCCGGTCAACCGTGGTCTCCGGCGACACCGCCGAGGTGGCGCGGCTGGTCGCGAAGTGGCAGGACCAGGGGCAGATGGCCCGGCTGGTGGCCGTGGACATCGCCGCCCACTCCACCCACATGGACCCGCTGCTGGACGAGATCCGCAGCGGCCTGGCCGGGTTGAAGCCGATGCCGCCCAACGTTCCCGTCTACTCCACGGTGTTGGCCGACGCCCGGGCCGAGTTCACCTTCGACGCCGAGTACTGGGCCGCGAACCTGCGCTGCCAGGTGCGCTTCGCCAACGCCGTGCGGGCCGCCGGCGAGGACGGCTACGGCGTGTTCATCGAGGTGTCGCCGCATCCGGTGACGACCTACCCGATGAACGAGACGCTGCCGGAAGCCGTTGTGCTGCCGTCGATCAAGCGTGACTGCGCCGCCGACTTCTTCGGCATCCAGTTCGGCGCCCTGTACTGCTCGGGCACGCCGATCGACTGGTCCCGGGCCTACAGCCAGGGCCGGCTGGTCGACGTGCCCACGCTGACCTGGGATCGCAAGCGGCACTGGATCGACCTGCCGCTGCCGCATCCGGACCGCCAGCTCGCCGGCTCGGTCGACACGCATCCACTGCTGGGCGTGCACGTCAAGCTGCCCGAGGGCGACGGACGCCATGTGTGGCAGGCGGATCTGGGCACGGCGGCGCTGCCGTGGCTTGCCGATCACGCGGTGGACGACGCGATCGTGTTGCCGGGCGCGGGTTTCAGCGAGATGGTGCTGGCCGCCGGCTCCGAGTTCTTCGGCGTCTCGGCCGAACTCGTTGACGTCACCGGGTTGCGGTTCGATCGGTTGCTGCCGCTGGGCGAGCACACCGAAGTGTCCACCGTGCTCACTTCGCTGGCCCCGGACCGGGCGTCGGTGGCCGTGCTGACCAGCACCGAGGACGGCCTGAACTGGGTCACGCACGCGGTTGGCGAGGTCCGCCGGCTGGAGTCGCGCATCCCGACGGCCCCGGCCGTGCTGTCGGAACTCGTTGCCGCGCATACGGTTGTGGAGGAGCTGCCGGAGTTCTACGCCGGCCTGCGGGCCGACGGCTACTTCCACGGTCCCGCGTTCGCCGGCCTGACCGAGCTGCGCGTCGAGGACGTGGACGGCGGCACCGTGCTGGGCAAGGTCAAGGTGCCGGCCGCGGCTCGGGCCGGCGCCCGGGGCTTCCGCTTCCATCCGGTGCTGTTTGACACCTGCTTGCAGGCGCTGGGCGCTGCGCGGATCAAGGGTCGCCCGGCCGGCGCACCTCGGCTGTTGCCGGCCGGCGTGGCGTCGCTTCGGGTGTTCGGTGATCCGACTCGCGGCGTGTGGTGCGAGGGCCAGGCCGTGCTCGACGACAGCGATGGCTCGTCGGCCGTGGGCTGGATCCGCCTGCTGGACGCCGATGGCGCGGTTCTCGTCGAGGCACACGACATCAAGCTGGTCTCGCCGTTGCGTGAGCTCGGACCGCGTCGCCTCGATCCGTTGTTCCACGAGATCACCTGGCAGTCGGCGCCGCTGCCCGACGTCTCGGTGACCGGCCGCTGGCGGATCGTCGGTGCCGGCCCGCTGGCCGACGAACTCGCCGGGCTGCTGCCGTCCGACGGCGACGTCACCGGAGTTGTCGTCCTGCCGTCCAATGCCGACGGCATGGACCAGGTCGTCGATCTGATCGACGTGATCCGCGAGGCCGGCGACGCGCGGCTGTGGGTCGTCACCCAGGGCGGGCAGGCCGTGACCACCGACGAGGACATCAACCTCGCGCAGGCGGCCCTGCGCGGCATCGGGCGGGTCGCCGGCTACGAGCACGCGGAGCTGCGGCTGACCCTCGTGGACCTCGATCCGGCCGACGCCTCACCGGCTTCGACGCTGGCCCGCGAGCTCACCGCCGACGCCAACGAGGACGAGGTCGCCTGGCGTAGCGGCGAGCGGTTGGCGGCCCGTCTGGTCAAGGCCCCGCTGCACGACGGCAGCTGGCAGTTCCGTCCACGAAGGACGGTCCACTACGGACGCGACGGCTTCGCGCTCGACCTGGCCCGGCCGGGAAACCTCGACACCATGGGCCTGGTCGTGCGGCCGCGGCGGGAACCGGCGGCCGGCGAGGTGGAGATCCAGGTGCGGGCCGGCGCGCTGAACTTCCGTGACGTGTTGCTGGCCATGGGCCTCTACCCGACGACCGACGGCGCCCAGCCGCCGCTCGGCGGCGACTGCGCCGGCGTGGTCAGCCGGGTCGGCCCGGGGGTTGACCACGTGAAGGTCGGCGACCGCGTGTTCACGCTGGCCAGCGGCTCGTTCGCTACCTACGTGACGACGCCGGCCGACCTGGTGGCGGTGATCCCCGACAGCATGACCGCCGCCGAGGCCGCCGTCGTGCCGGCCGTGTACCTGACGGCCTGGTATGCGCTGGTGCACCTGGCCCGGCTGATGCCCGGCGAGCGGGTGTTGATCCACTCCGCCACCGGCGGCCTCGGCCTGGCCGCGATGGCCATCGCGCAAAGCCGCGGCGCGGAGGTCCTGGCCACGGCCGGTAACGAGGAGAAGCGCGCCTACCTGCGGGCGCTGGGCGTCGACTGCGTCATGGACTCGCGCTCCCTGGACTTCGTCGAGCAGACCATGGCCGCCACCGACGGCCGCGGCGTCGACGTCGTGCTGAACTCGCTGGCCGGGCCGGCGCTGCGGGCCGGGCTGGACGTGCTGGCGGTCGGCGGCCGGTTCATCGAGCTCGGCAAGCGGGACATCTATGCCGACACAAAGCTCGGCATGTCCCCGTTCAAGCGCAACATCACCGTCAGCAGCGTCGACCTGGACCTGGTGCTGCGAACCAAGCCCGACCTGGCCTGCACGCTGCTGTCCGAGGTGGCCGAGGAGCTCACTGCCGGCCGGCTGGACTCGTTGCCCCGTAAGGAGTTCCCGCTGGAGCAGGCGGCCGACGCGTTCCGGCTGATGGCCGCGGCCAAGCACATCGGCAAACTCGTGCTGACCGTGCCCGAGACCGGTTCGACGGTGGCCGTGGTGCCCGAGGGGACCGTGCCCATCGCCCACTCCGACGGCGCCTACGTGATCACCGGTGGCCTCGGCGGGCTCGGCCTGGAGATGGCCAAGTGGCTGGGAGGCTTGGGGGCCGGGCGGTTGGTGTTGAACGGCCGGTCGGCTCCGTCCGTGCCCACCGAGGAGGTCATCGCCGAGCTGCGGGCCGCCGGCACGCAGCTCGAGGTCGTCTGCGGCGACGTGTCCACGGGTGACACCGCTCAGCGCCTGGTCGAGGCGTGCGGCCCCTTCCGCCTGCGGGGCATCCTGCACGCCGCCGCCGTGCTCGACGACGGCATGGTGCTCAACCTGGACCGGGATCGCGTGGAGAAGGTCTGGCGGCCCAAGGTCGACGGCGCTCGGAACCTGCACGAGGCATCGGAGGGGCACGACCTCGACTGGTTCGTGCTGTTCTCCTCCGGCGCCTCCATGTTCGGCAACCCGGGACAGGGCAACTACGCCGCCGCCAACGCGTGGCTCGACGCCTTCGCCCAGTGGCGGCGCCATCGCGGGCTGCCCGCGCTGACCGTGAACTGGGGCGCGTGGGGCGAGGCCGGGCGGGCCACCGGCTTCAAGGATCGTGGCTTCAGCACTTTGTCGACAAAGGACGGCATCGACGCGTTGGCCACGCTGCTCGACCACGACCGCGTGCGCACCGGCGTCTTCGCCTTCGAGGCCGACCAGTGGTTCGGCCTGCTGCCGTCGGTCATGGAGTCCTCGTTCTTCGCCGGGATGCCCCGGTCGGCCCAGGGCGACGCCCCCGCCGCCGGCGGCAAGGTCCGGGCCGAGCTCGTCGAGCTGCCGCCCGAGGAACGCCGCCGCTTCATGATCGACTACTTGGCCGGCCAGATCCGAGTGATCCTCGGCCTCAGCTCGGCCAGTGTCGACGCCGACGTGCCCCTGACCAACCTCGGCTTCGACTCCCTGACCGCGTTGCAGCTACGCAACCAGCTGGAGGCCGACCTGGCCCTCAAGATCCCGGCCACCGCGGTCTGGACCCATCCCACCCCCGCCGCCCTCGGCGACCACCTCTTGGACCAGCTGGCCCTGTAACGCCCTTCTTTGAAACCACGTGTGGACCACATTCGACTCCAGGAGTCGAATGTGGTCCACACGTGGCAAAAAATGAGGGCGGGGCGACATTCGGCAAAAAGCAGGGCTGCCTTCCCGGTGGGAAAGCAGCCCTGTTTCCTGCTGGGTCAGGCCGTGAGCGTGTACCGCTCGCTGCCGAAAGTGCGCATCAGGTAGTCGCGGTCCACCGGCGGCGTGAAGTCGCCGGTCAGGCCGAGGCGGCGCAGGCCGAGGTCGTCGAAGCGCCGCCGGTAGGACATGAACGGCATGAACGTGCCCATGGTCTGGTAGACCAGCGTCTCCCACGGCATCGGCTGCTGCGGCGCGCTGGGCACGAACCGCCACGTGATCGGCAGGATGTCCTCGAACAGCTCCTCGAACACGTCGGCGATCATGGAAACCTGGACGTCCCGCGGATGCACGATGTGATAGGTGTCCACTCGGGACGACGGCGGCCGCTCAGCGGCCTCGACCATCAACCGTGCGGCCTCGTCCACCTGCAACATGTTGATCAGCGCTTTCGGGTCGCCGGGGATGCGCACGACCAGCCGCTCCCGGCTCTCGCCGGTCATCGCCAGCGTGTTGACCAGCCTGCGGGTCAGCTGCAGGCCGGTGAGCAGCGGATGGGTCGGCAGGTGCGGATGCGGCCGCGCGTCGGTGACCAGCACGGACGGCCGGTGCACGACCGCGGGGCGGCCGGTGCGCGCGGACCACTCCCGCACGGCCACCTCGGCCAGGTACTTCGACTCCTCGTAGCGCGTGGTGAAGCCGTACGAGTCGTCGAGATCCTGCTCGTAGATCCGGCCCACCGGCCGCCGGCCGGCCACGCCGATGGTGCTGACGTGGTGCAGCATCGGCTTGCGTGCGCCGGCGTCGGCCAGCTCGATGATCCGCCGCGTGCCGACCGTGTTGGTCAGGTGCAGGCGCTGCGGGTCGGAGTTGAGATCGATGGACGCCGCGCAGTGCCAGATCTCGTCCAGCTGGTCGGCCAGGCTCTGGAAGCGCTGCTGGGTCAGGCCCAGCATCGGCCGCTCCAGCTCGACCACCACCGTGCGCAGCCGGGCGGCGATCACCGCGATCGTCTCCTCCGGCCGTCCGCTGGCGCGCAGATAGCGCACGATCCGCTCGCGGGCCGGAATTCCGCCGGGTCGGCTCAGCAGGATCACCGAGTCGTGCCGGTCCGCGAGGATCTCCAGCAACCGGGTGCCCAGCAGCCCGGTCGCGCCGGTAATGGCGATCGGCATGGTCGAGCGCTCCTCACTTCACGAGTCCCCTCTGCGGAATATAGATCCGCTCGTCGATCACCACTCGTGATCTCGCTCGTATTGGTGAATCACCGCCGCTCAGCCGGCACTTCCCGGTCACCCGTGCCTACTGTGTCCCCAGGGCCCGGTGCTGATGCGTCACCCGGATACGGTCGGATCCGGCTGCACGGTTTTCGTGTTCAACCAGCCGCCGCGGGGAATTCCATCTGTGAATTCCCTTCGCGTTCTCCTGGTTGGAGGAAAGCAGGAGAGGACGTCATTCATGCTCAGGAAACTGCTGGTCGTCGTGCCGGCACTGGCTATGGTCGCGGCCACCGTCGGCTCCGCGTCCGCGGCGCCCGCGCCGGCTGCGCCCGCCGCCGCGCCGCGGGCCGCGTGCACCGCCGATACCCCGGAGGTCAAGGCGCTCGCGGCGTCTGTGACCTCGTTCATGACGGCGATCGCCGCCACGCCACCGGACACCGTCAAGGCGCAGGGCATCATCGGCGACATGATCAATGAGCTGGTCGCGTTGCAGAAGGCCGGCTGCCTGCAGCTGTCCGACCCGCCGGCCCGCATCCAGGACCCGCAGGCCTGCCTGACCGACCTGCAGAGCATGGGCGCGGCGCTGTTCGGCCTGCTCGCCGCCGTGCTCAAGGCGCCACCGGACCCGGCCGGCATCACCGCGGCGACGACCGCGATCAGCTCGGCCATCACCAAGTTCAACAATGACAACTGCCTGCCGATCAAGCTGCCCGTGCCCGGCGCCCCGTCGCTGCCCGGCGGCGGTGGCGTGCCGGCCCCGCCCGGCGGCCTGCCCGCGCCGCCCGGACTCCCCGGCTGACCGGTTGTCTCTCGGCCCTCGGGCCCGTTCCTCGTGTCGAGGGACGGGCCCTTGTGGCGTTTCCGGAGACAGTGAGCCGGCGTGCCCGGTTTCCTTGTGGGTGCTAGGAGACGTCGAGCCGGGCGCGAATCCGGGCCACCCGGGGCCACCAGGCGGCGATCCGCTCGGCCTCGCCCAGCGTCAGCCGGGCCGTGACGTTGTCGCCCGCGGCCATCTGGGCCTGGGCCAGCGTGGCCAGGTCGTCGGCCCGGCCCAACGCGTCATTGCCCAGCTCGATCGCCGCATTGGCCAGCGCGATCGCCTTGGACACGTTGCCGCGCAACACTTCCACCAGCGCCTTGGCCCCGTTGAGCTTGTACGCCGGATAGGCCAGCTGCTCGGCGTCGGTGATCGCCCGCTCGGCCCAGCCCAGGCCCAGCTCGGTCTCCAGTTGGCCGGCCTCCACCGCCGCCGCGGCCAGGCCGGCCAGGCCCGCCGTGATCAGGGCGAAGTCGCGCTGCGGCAGGTTCGGCTCGGCCAGCATGCCCAGCACCAGCTGCATCGCCTCGGCGTACTGGCCGTGCGCCTCCAGCACGACCACGCGGGCCATCGACAGCGACTGCCCGTCCGGCTGCACCTGGGCCAGCGCATCACAGGCCGCCTGCGCCGCGGGCAGATCGCCGGCCTGCACCGCCTTCGTCACCGCCGCCACCAGCGGCGCCGCGTCGATCTCCGCCGCCTCGCGGGCCTCCAGCCGCAGGTAGTTCAGCAGCACCCAGCCCGTCGAGGTCGCCGCCGCGTCGCGGCGTGGCAGCAGCGCGAGGACCACCGCCGCCGCGCAGCCCACCGCCGTGCCCAGCCAGAGCGGCCCGTCCTGGACGATGATCAACACGGTCGTGGTGGCCAGCCCGAAGATCGCCGAGATCAGATAGGTGCCCCAGATCCGCGGCCGCACCGGGGCCCGGCCCGGCCCGATCGTCACGGACAACATGATCGGCACCGCTCGTAACGTGATCGACCGGCCCGGTGACGTCCAGTCCCTGACCCGAGGGCCGACGCCGATGACAACCCGAGGCATCCTCGGCCGTAGGACCAGGCCACCGGCCAGCACGCCCAGCTGGAGCACCGCCAGGCCGATCAGGGCGCCCAGCAGCAGGCCCGCCAGCGCGACCAGGATCGGCGCCGGGGCGCGTTCCAGCGCGGCGACGACGATCACGGAGGCGACGGCCAACACCGTCCCGGGGCGTACACGGGGCACGAAACCTACAGACGCTACCCCGTGCCGTGTGACTGGTGTACGCGCCTAAGGTTCTTCCATGGCGGTGAAGCGACCCAATCCGGCGCTGTGGCTCTGGTACTCGCTCGGCGGACGGTTGCCCCAGGCCTACCGCGAGTGGGTGCTGCGCGACGTGATCAGCCGGACCTGGCTGGTCCGCCACCTGCTGCGCACCTTCCTGCGCCTGCTGCTCCCGCTGGCCATCCTCTTCGCCGTGCTGTCCCAGTTCGGCGGGCCGCTCAACATCATCCTGATGGCGCTGGCCCTCGGCCTGATCGTCGGCCTCTACTACTCGCTCAGCTACGCCTCCGAGGCCAACGACGCCAGGCTGCGCAAGTACGGCTACCCGCCGGCGTACGGCAGCACCATCCGCGACAACAGGTTCTCGGAGGAGGACCGGCCGGAGTGAGCTGTGTTGGATTGCGCCGCCTCCGGCGTCGCGGGGCTCGGCCCCTTTGGGCCCCTGCCTCGCCCTTGCTGGATTTTTCGAGGCCCGCGTCGGCTTGGGTGGGGGGTGCGTCAGGTGGCGGACCTCGAAAAATCCAGCAACCGGGCGAAGCAGGGGCGGGACCGAGCGATCTGAGGAGTGGTGACCGGGCAGGCAGGGGGCGGGGCCGAGCGGGGCTACGGGACTGCCGGTCGGCCGCCGGGTACCACGGGGAGACCGGCCTTGGCCCAGCCGCGGAAGCCACCGACCAGGTCGGTGGCCGTGGCCAGGCCCAGCCGGTGCAGGTCGCGGGCGGCCAGGCTCGACGCGTAGCCCTCGTTGCAGAGCACGATGACCTTCGTTGCGCCGTCCAGCTCCGGCAGGCGGTGGTCGCTCCTGGGATCGAGGCGCCACTCCAGGTGGATCCGCTCCACGGGCACCGAGCCGGGGATCTCGCCCTCGGCCGAGCGGTTGGCGATCGGGCGGATGTCGACCAGCAGGGCACCCTCGTCCTGCAGGCGTTTGGCCTGCGCCGGGTCCACCCGGTCCAGCTCGGCGCGGGCCTGGTCGAGGTACTCGTCGACGGTCACTTCACGTCCTCCAGGCTGGCGTACTCGCGGGTCGGCAGCAGCGGCGGCGAGTAGGCGTGCACACTCGCGGCCGGCGCGGTTCCGAGATTACGCACCTGGTGGGCCCGGCCGCCGCTGAAGCCGACCGCCTCGCCCAGAGCGCGCCGCATGCTGCGGATCGGGCCGCCCGGGTAGCGGTAGTCCTCGGTCAGCAGCCCCTTGAGCACGGTGAACGAGCCGGCCGCGCCGCCGTGGTCGTGCGGCTGCGTGCCCTGGCCCGGCAGCCACGACAGCAGCCACACCTCCACCCCGCCGGTCAGCGCCAGCCGGGCCCACCATCGCTGGTGTTGCTCGAACCTCAGCACGTCCAGCAGCGGCGTCGTCAGCTCCGTGGCGATCGTGCTGGTCAGGTTGCGCAGCTGCGACGGCGTCCACAGTGGGCGTTCCGGCTGGATCAGGTCGCGCAGCAGCGGCTGGTCGATGGCCGGGTGGACGTCGAGATCGATGGCGAGGATCACAGAATGCTCCTGCGGGTCGCGGCACGGGACTGATGTGCTCGGACGCGACGGGCCGGCTTACTTCAAGCAGAGAGATCAGCGGCCGCGTCGCGTGCGGGTACACCCGCAGGAGGCGACGCGCACAAGGTCGACAACCAGGTCGCACCAGGTCGTTCTGGGCCGGATCACAAGTCGATGTTCGCATGCCTCGCACCGGCCTCGCACCGGCTTCCACCTACTGAAATCCTGTCGGACACCGACAAACCCGCGAGTCCCGCTCTCGGGCAACCATGTGTCGAGTTCATGACTGCCCGAGAGTGGGACTCGCGGGCGGTTGTGTCAGCCTCGCGTGTGCCAGCCGCGGTGGCGCTCGGCCAACTTCTGGGCGTGCGCGGCCACGGTCTCGTCGCCGTAGTGCTCGGCGATCACCAACAGCACCTCGCACGTCCTCGGGTGATCCGACCGCCACACCAGATTCAGGAACTCGATGGTCTGCGCCGTGGCCCCGTGCTCCGCGACGGCGTCCAGCATCCGGACCACGCCGCCGCCGTCCAACAGCCCGGTCAGCTCGACCACGTGCGCGTCGGCGATGCGCACCGCCGGCACGTCGCCGCCGTCCAACGCCTTGTGCCGCAGCAGCCACAGCAGCGCCGGCCCGTCGTGCGGGCCGCCGAGCAGCAGCCGCACCGGCGGCACCGTGCGCCGGTCGCCGAACACGTCCCCGCACGCCTGGATGGCCACCATCACCTCGGCCGTCGGCCGGTCCGGCGTCGCGATCCGGCTGATCAGCTCCCGCGCGGTGTGCCGGTCCGGCTGCTCCATGCTCCACTCGCGCACGTCGTCGGCCCACTCGTCGCCGGCCGCCCCGATCGCGTCGATCAGCTCGTCCACCGTCGACCACAGCGCCACCGGCAGCACCCGCACCGGCAGTCCGTTCGCCTCGGCCAAGTCCACCAGGATCGGCATGCCGCAGGCCGTCAGCCGCGCCTCCCGGCCCAGCGCGAACATCAGGCCGCAGTCCATCAGGAAGTCCACGACCTCGGCCGGCACCGGCACCTCGGTCAGATCCACCGACCGGCGTGCCACGGCCGCCTTGACCAGCTCGATGCTCAGCTGCACCAGGCTCCGTCCGGGCAGCTCCGGGTGCGCCGCGAACACCTTCCGGATCAGGTTCACCGAATGCCGCTCGACCTTGCGCCACGCCGCCACCTGCACCAGACGGCCCTTCAGCCGGCGCACCGCGCCCGCGGCCAGCGCCCACGCCAGCACCCGCGGCAGCTCCGCCGGGTCGACGCCCAGCACCAGGGCGATCTCGTCCGGCAGGCGCTTGTCCACCAACTCGATGCCGTCCTCGCCGCACGCCTGCCGCAGCTGCGCGAACCACACGAACACCGGCGCCCGCTCCGCCGCGAACCACTGCTCACGCTCGTTCGGCAGCCGCAGCGGGCCCACCGCTCGCTCGTCGAGGCCATCCAGTGCCTTGGCCACGTCGTCCACCGGCATCGTGCGCACCCGCGACACCAGCTCCGCGAACGTCAACTCCTCGCCGCCCCGCACGTGCTGGAACAACGCCTTGGCCCGCACGTCGTAGGACACGCGGTGCTCCGCTGCCTCCCAGACCGCCTCGCAGCGGTCGCCCATCTCGTCCGGCAGATCGCTGTCCGGTGACAACATCCCGTAGCGGGCCAGGAACTCCAGCAGGGGACGCAGCGTGAGGGCCCCGTTCGCGCACGCGGTCTCCGGCAGGCCCAGCCGGTCCGGCAGATACTCCAGCAGGAAGCGGTCGACGTCGCGGACCGTCCAGCGGAAGTAGCCGTTGCCTGGGCCGAGGCTGCTCCAGTCCAGGGCCATGATGGCGTCCTGGACGTGCTCGACCGGCGTGTGCCGGTGCTCGGCCCACTCCAGGAACTGGGCGACCAGATGGTCGCGAAGCTCCGGGTCGGTGCCCCACGGCTGCTGCATGGCGTCATCGTGTCAGAGGTGACCAGGGCTGTGCGCTGGCCGTGCACGAACGGTCGCTCCCCGTGAAGAGTGGTTTTTTTCGTCGGAGTTCACGGACCGGGAACGATGGGTAGGCATGAACCAACCGTCCGGGGTGCGGCCGGACCCGGGGCTCACCCTGCTCGACCTGTACGAACGGGCGCTGCCTCAGGTCTATGGCTACCTGCTGGCCCGGTGCGGGCAGCGGCCGGTCGCCGAGGACCTGACGACCGAGGTGTTCCTCGCGGCCATGGACTCCTGCCGGCGCGGCAACGTCTCCGAGGTCAGCACTAGTTGGCTCATCGGAGTTGCCCGGCACAAGCTCGTCGACCACTGGCGGCGCGTCGAACGCGAACGGCGGGGTCTTCGGGTGCTCGGCGGTTACGCGGTGTCCTGTGAGGACCCGTGGGATGAGCGGCTGGATGCCTTGCTGGCGCGGGAGGTTCTCGCCGAGTTGTCCGCGCAGCACCGGTCCGTGCTCACCCTTCGCTACCTCGACGGGCTGCCCGTGCCCGAGGTGGCTCGGTGCCTCGACCGGACCGTGCACGCCACCGAGGCGCTGCTCGTCCGGGCCCGCGGCGCCTTTCGTGCCCGATACCAGCGCCGAGAGGAGGGCACCCGATGACCGATCCGTTCGAGGACCTGCTCGAGCCCGTCGTGCCGGTCGACCCCGACCCGCGCTTCGCCACTCGGCTTCGTGCCCTGCTCGAGGCCGCCCTACTGTCTTCCGGAGGAACCATGCCTGACACTGCCGTCCAGGGCGATGTCGTCTACGCGTCCGTCTGGTCACCCGACGCTGCCCGTGCCGGTGCCTTCTACTCGTCCGTGCTCGGCTGGCGGATCTCCGCCGACGGCCGGGCCGTCCAGGGCCTTTCCCAGCACCTGGGTTTGTGGTCCTCGGCCACGCACCGGACCACGTTCCTCAGCCACGCCGTCTCCGACATCGATGCCGCCATCTCTCGCGTCCGTGCCGCCGGCGGCAGCGCCGAGGCTGCCGTCCAGGAGCCCTACGGCCTGTCCGCCGAGTGCGTCGACAACCAGGGACTGCCCTTCGCCCTGCACCAGTCCGGACCCGTCGCCCGGCCTTCTTCGTCGGCCGACGGCGAGATCGTCTACCTGACCATGTTCGTGCCCGATTCCGCCGCCGCCCGTGACTTCTACGGCTCCGTCTTCGGCTGGTCCTTCACGCCGGGCTCGGTGGCCGACGGCTGGCAGGTCCAGGGGCCGCACCCCATGTTCGGCCTGCACGGCGGGCACTCGTCATCCGCTGTCCTGCCCATGTACGCCGTCTCCGACGTCCACGCCGCCGTCGCCCGCGTCCGCTCCGCCGGCGGCACCGCCACCGACCCCGTCCAGATGCCCTACGGCATCACCTCCGACTGCGTCGACGACCAGGGCCTGCGCTTCTACCTGGGCCAACTCTGACCTGTCCACAGGCTGTGGGCTGCATATGGAGTTATCCACAGCCTGTGGCGGTTCAAGATCAACTTCGGGGTACCGCCGATAGGATGGATGCGGGGGGACGCCCCCAAGGGAGGGTGGGCTATGTGCCTGCCCGGGTCGGATGGGGCGGGGCGATGGGCGGCGCGGTTCGGCTGGTTCGGCGGGAGTCAGCCCGATTGGTCCGGTTCGGCGGGAGTCGACCCGGATCGGCCCGGTTCGGATCGGTCCGGTTCGACAGGGTGACGCCGTGCGCTGAGCCGGCGTTCGGCGACGAGGCAGCGCCGGAGTGACGAAGCGGGATTTGCGGCTACGTGAGTGGCTTATGCGGCCCAGAAAGCCACCTAAGCCACTCACGTGGCGAACTACTTGCTGTTGCGGGGCACTCGAAGCAGCACAGTGGTGCGGCCGGGGAGTTGGAGCTGGCTGCCGGAGGCCAACGGGGTCTGGTCGGCGGGAGTGCCGTCGGGGGTGCCGCTGTCGAGCACGGGCTCGAAGGCGGGGCCGAATTCGGCGCTGGGGAGGGTGAATTCGCAGGGGTCGGCGCCGGCGTGCAGCACGATGAGCCAGGAATGGTCGGAGACGAGCTCGCCGGATTTGGTGCGGGACAGGCAGTTGGCGCCGTCGATCCAGACGCCGAGGGTGCGGCGGTCGTCGTCGAACCAGTCGGTCTCGGCCATTTCGGTGCCGTCGGGACGGAGCCAGACGAGGTCGGGCTCGCCGGAGGGCGTGATGCGGCCGTCGAAGAACTGGGGCTGCCGCAGGGCGGGGGAGGCGGCACGAAGGGCGACGACGCGTTGCACGAAGGCGAGCAGCTCGGCGGCGGGGGCGTCGAGGGACCAGTCCATCCAGGACATCTCGTTGTCCTGGTTGTACGCGTTGTTGTTGCCGTCCTGGGTGCGCCACAGCTCGTCGCCGGCGGTGATCATGGGCGTGCCCATGGACAGCAGCAGCGTGGCGATGAGGTTGCGCGCCTGCCGAGCCCGCAGCGCGAGCACCTCGGGCTCGGACGTCTCGCCCTCGGCCCCGCAGTTCCACGACCGGTTGTCGTTGGTGCCGTCCCGGTTGTCCTCGCCGTTGGCCTCGTTGTGCTTGTCGTTGTACGAGACCATGTCGCGCAGCGTGAAGCCGTCGTGGGCGGTGATGAAGTTGATCGACGACCACGGCCGCCGCCCGTCGTCGGCGTAGAGGTCGCTGGAACCGGTCAGCCGATAGGCCAGGTCGCGGACGCCGACGGCGCCGCGCCAGAAGTCCCGGACGGTGTCGCGGTAGCGGCCGTTCCACTCGGCCCACTGCACGCCGAAGGCGCCGACCCGATAGCCGTCGCCGGTGGCGTCCCAGGGCTCGGCGATGAGCTTGCAGCTGGCCAGCAGCGGGTCGCAGGCGATGGCGGTGAGCAGGGCGGCGTTGGGGTCGAACGGCCCGGCGCCGGGCCGCCCGAGCACGGACGCGAGGTCGAAGCGGAAGCCGTCGACGCCCAGGTCCCCGGCCCAGTACCGGAGCGAATCGGTCACGAGCCGCACCACGGTCGGCGAGCCGGCGTCGAGGGTGTTGCCGCAGCCGGTGATGTCGAGCCCGCGGCCACCGTCGCCGTGTGCGTAGTAGGCCGGGGCGTCCAAACCGCGGAACGACAGCGTCGGACCCTCGATGCCGGACTCGCAGGTGTGGTTGAACACCACGTCGACGATGACCTCGATGCCGGCGGCGTGCAGCGACGCCACCATGGTCCGGAACTCCTCGACCTCACGTCCTGGCTCGCTGGCGTAACCGGCGTACGGGGCGAAGAAGCCCAGCGGCGAATACCCCCAGTAGTTGTGGCGACCGGCGGTGATCAGCGACGGTTCGTCCACAAAGGTGTGCACGGGCATCAGCTCGACGGCGGTCACCCCGAGCCGCACGAGATGCTCCACCACGGCCGGATGGGCCAGCCCGAGATAGGTCCCCCGCAGCTGCGGCGGCACCTCCGGATGCTGCTTGGTGTAGCCGCGCACGTGCAGCTCGTAGAAGACCGACTCCTCGAAGGGCACGTCGGGCTTGACCCCGGTCGCCGGCCCACCGGGCGAGGTCACCACGGACAGCGGCACGCTGCCGAGCGAATCCACCGTGGAGGCCGGCCCGGTCATGGGGTTGTCCACGTAGCCGAGCGTCGCCTCAAGACTGGTCAGTTCCCCGGTGATGCGTTTCGCGTACGGGTCCACGAGCAGCTTCGCCGGATTGTGGCGAAGACCACGTGTGGGGTCGTACGGCCCGTGCACGCGGTACCCGTACCGCTGCCCGGGCAGCACTCCGTGCACGACGCCGTGCCACACCCCGAAGGTGCGCTCGGTCAGCTCGACGCGCCGTTGCGACACCCCAGGGCCATTGACGTTGTCCAGTAAGCAGACCTCCACGGCCTCGGCCGTTGAGGAGGCGACGGCGAAACGCACCCCGCCGCCCTCGGGGTGCGACCCGAGGGGGAAGGGACGTCCGGCCAACATCATCGGGTCCGGCGCAGGGTTGGCAACCACGTCGCGATCTTCCCCGACCTGGTGCCCCGGTGCCAGGCCACGTCCGGCGGGTTGTGAACAATGGGCTCGTGACCGAGCCGATCAGTGCGGATGTCGATCTCGTCGTGGCGATGGAGAAGGTCAGCGTGCGGCGCGGCAGGACCACCCTGGTGCGCGGCATCGACTGGCGGGTCGAGCTGGACGAGCGGTGGGTGGTGCTCGGCCCGAACGGGGCCGGCAAGACCACGCTGCTGCGGCTGGCCGGGGCCGAGATGCACCCGACCACGGGGTCGGTGCACGTGCTCGGCGAGAAGCTGGGCCGCACCGACGTGTTCGAGCTGCGCCCCAGAATCGGCGTCTGCTCGGCCGCGCTGGCCGGCCGGGTGCCGCCCGAGGAGAAGGTGCTCGACGTCGTGGTCAGCGCCGGCTACGGCGTCATCGGGCGCTGGCGCGAGCAGTACGACACCGTGGACACCGGCCGGGCCGAGGAGCTGCTGGCCGCGCTGGGCATCAAGCACCTGGCCGAGCGCATGTTCGGCACGCTGTCGGAGGGCGAGCGCAAGCGCACGCTGATCTCCCGGGCGTTGATGACCGACCCGGAGATGCTGCTGCTGGACGAGCCGGCCGCGGGCCTGGACCTGGGCGGCCGCGAGGACCTGGTGGCGCGGCTGTCGGAGTTCGCCTACGACCCGGACGCGCCGGCCATGGTCCTGGTCACGCACCACGTCGAGGAGATCCCGCCGGGCTTCACGCATGCCATGCTGCTGCGCGAGGGCGGCATCGTGGCGCAGGGTCTGATCAACGACGTCATCACGGCCGAGAACCTGTCGGCGACCTTCGGCCAGGACCTGGAGCTGGACAAGGCCGGCAACCGCTACTTCGCCCGCCGCCGCACCGGCGCCTGACGACGTGAAGGGGGCATTCCCGCACTCCGAGTGCGGGAATGCCCCCTTCCCGACGAAACATCGGGTGTCTACTGGGCGGTAGCCTGCCGGTCAGGATGTCTGAGGAGGACAGATGGGTGAGTTCGTCCGGCTAGAGGTGGACGGCGGGATCGGTGTCATCCGCCTGGAGCGGCCGCCGATGAACGCGCTAAACATGCAGGTCCAGGCGGAGATCCGGGCCGCGTCGGAGGAGGCGTCCAGGCGCGACGACGTGCGCGCGGTGATCGTCTACGGCGGGCAGAAGGTGTTCGCGGCCGGCGCGGACATCAAGGAGATGGCCACGCTCTCGTACGCCGAGATGGCGGCCCGGGCCCAGCAGTTGTCCTCGTCGATCGGCGCGGTCGCGGAGATCCCGAAGCCGACGGTCGCCGCGATCACCGGCTACGCGCTGGGCGGCGGCTTCGAGCTGGCGCTGTGCTGCGACCGCCGGATCGCCGGCGACAACGCCAAGGTGGGCCAGCCGGAGATCCTGCTCGGCATCATCCCGGGCATGGGCGGCACGCAGCGGCTGGCCCGGCTGGTCGGACCGAGCAAGGCCAAGGACCTGATCTACACCGGCCGTTTCGTGGCGGCCGACGAGGCGCTGGCCATCGGCATGGTCGACGAGGTCGTCGCGCCGGACGACGTGTTCGAGGCGGCCAAGCGCTGGGCCTCGCAGTTCGCCGAGGGCCCGGCCCGCGCCCTGGCGGCGGCCAAGGCGGCCATCGACGGCGGCCTCGACGGCGACCTGGCCAGCGGCCTGAAGCTGGAGAGCCACCTGTTCGCGGCCCTGTTCGCCACCGAGGACCAGAGCGCGGGCATGCAGTCGTTCATCGAGAACGGTCCGGGAAAGGCGAAGTTCAGTGGCAAGTGACGTGCAGGACCCGGCCCCCAACCCGCACGCCACGGCCGCGCAGGTGCAGGCCGCCTGGGACGACCCCAAGCTGGCCAACGTGCTCTACCACGACTGGGAGGCGGGCACCTACGACGAGAAGTGGTCCATCTCCTACGACGAGCGCTGCATCTCCTACGCCACCGGCCGCTTCCGGGCCGTGGCCGGCGACCGCGGCTGGCCCTACGGCCGGGCGCTGGAGCTGGGCAGCGGCACCGGGTTCTTCCTGCTGAACCTGATGCAGGGCGGGGTGGCGCAGAAGGGCTCGGTGACCGACCTGTCGCCGGGCATGGTGCAGGTGGCCCTGCGCAACGCCGAGAACCTGGGCCTGGACGTGGACGGCCGGGTCGCCGACGCCGAGCGCATCCCGTACGACGACAACACGTTCGACCTGGTCGTCGGGCACGCGGTGCTGCATCACATCCCGGACGTGCAGGCCGCGCTGGCCGAGGTGCTGCGGGTGCTCAAGCCGGGCGGGCGGTTCGTGTTCGCCGGCGAGCCGACCAAGGTCGGCGACTTCTACGCCCGCAAGCTGGGTCAGCTCACCTGGTGGCTGACCACCAACGTGACCAAGCTGGCGCCGCTGAACTCGTGGCGGCGGCCCCAGGAGGAGCTGGACGAGTCCTCCCGCGCGGCGGCCCTGGAGGCGGTCGTCGACATCCACACCTTCGACCCGGCCGAGCTGGAGCGCACGGCGCGGGCCGCGGGCGCGCGCAACGTCAAGGCGGTCACCGAGGAGCTGTCGGCGGCGCTGTTCGGCTGGCCGGTGCGCACCTTCGAGGCGGCGGTGCCGCGCGAGAAGCTGGGCTGGGGCTGGGCGATGTTCGCCTACAAGGGCTGGCAGCGGCTGTCGTGGCTGGACGAGAACCTGCTGTCCAAGGTGATGCCGCGCGAGCTGTTCTACAACGTGCTGGTGACCGGGACCAAGCCGGGTGGGGTATGAGTTCTCCGCCGCCGACGTCGCCTTCCTGACGTCGGCGGCGGGCCGGTCCGCGCTGGCCGAGGTCGGGGCGTTGCCGCTGACCGCGGCCTCGCGGCTGGCCGACGTGGCCGCCGCCCGCCGGATCGTGCCGGAGTTCGCCGCAGCCGTGCTGGAAACGGCTGTGCTGCGGCGAAAGGCCGTGGCCAAACTGTCCTGCACGGACGGTTGGTTGTTCACCGACGCCGCCCTTCAGCAGGCCACGCCGTCGCCGGTGGCCGAGCAGCGGGCGCGGCGGCTGCGGGGCCGCGATGTGCACGACGTGACCTGCTCGATCGGCGCCGACCTGACCGTGGTCGCCCGGGTGGCCAACCGCTGCGTCGGGTCCGATGTGGACGCAATCAGGCTGAAGATGGCCCAGCACAACACATCCGTTTCCGGCGTCGATCCGTTGCTGATCCGGGCCGACGCGCTGCGACCGTCCACTGGGGACACTGTCGTCGTTGCCGACCCGGCGCGCCGGGACGGCGCCGGACGGCGCAAGTGGCGCGCCGGCGATCTCGTGCCGCCGCTGGACGACCTCGTCGACGCCTACCGCGGCCGGGAGCTGGCCGTGAAGTGCTCGCCCGGCATGGACTTCGATGCGGCGCCCTGGGCCGACGAGGTCGAACTCGTCTCGCTGGACGGCCAGGTGCGCGAGGCGTGCCTGTGGACCGGCTCGCTGGCCACGGTGTCCAGGCGGGCAACGGTTCTGCGCACGAACGGTCCCGAGTGGACCATTACCTCCGATGATGGCGACGACTGCCCGGTCGCCCCCGTCGGCGCCTGGATCATCGATCCGGACGGCGCCGTGGTGCGGGCCGGCCTCGTCCGCCATTACGCGGCCCGGCACGGTTTGGCCCAGTTGGACCCGCACATCGCCTACCTGACCGGCGACGCGCCGCCGCCGGGAATCCGGGCCTTCCAAGTGATCGAGCACGGGCACTACAGCGAGAAGACGCTGCGTGCGGTGCTGCGACGCCACCGGATCGGGCGACTGGAGATCCTGGTGCGAGGCCTTGACGTTGACCCCAACACGCTGCGGCCCCGGCTGAAGCTGTCCGGCGACGCCGAGGCGACCGTGGTTCTCACGAGGATCGGTCACACCCCGACCGCTGTGCTCTGCCGCGCCCACGCAACCAGCTGAGGTGTCGCACGTCCTCTCTACGGGTACTCGAAACGCCGAGTACGACTGGAGGCGAATGTCATGACCAGGTCAATCGGTATCGCGGCGGTCGCTGGCGTCATGGCGGTGGGCTTGCTCACCGCGGCCTGCGGCACCCCGAGATCGAGCAACGCCTCGTCCGACACCTCGACCACGTCATCCTCGACCACGCAGACCAGCACGACGGCCAGTTCCGCGCCGAGCGACGGCGTGAACTCGGCCTCCGGCGCCAAGGGCGACGGTTCCGGCGGGGCGAGCGTGGCCAACGGCCAGTGCCTGACCGGGGACCTGAAGGTCACGGCGGGCGGCGGCGACGCGGGCGCGGGCCACTCGTTCATTCCGATCGTGTTCACCAACACCGGCAAGGCGGCGTGCACCATCGCGGCCTACCCGGGCGTGTCCTTCGTGACCGGCGACGACGGCCGCCAGGTCGGCGACCCGGCGACCCGGGTGCCGGCCAGCGCCGCCACCATCACGCTGCAGCCCGGCCAGGCCGCTTCGGCCGCGCTGAGCATCAGCAACGTCGGCGTGTACGACCCCGCGCAGTGCAAGCCCGTCACCGTGCGCGGCCTGCGCGTCTATCCGCCCAACAACACCGCCGCCCGCTTCGTGCCGCTGTCCGGTGGCGTGCAGGGCTGCTCCGCCCACGTGCCCAACCAGGAGCCCCTGAAGATCAAGCCGGTCGTCGCGGGCACGAACGCCCAGTAGCCCAGCCCCCAACCCAACCCAGCAGGGTTCCGGCAAAGTCGATCTGTGCTGG
>DASWRQ010000216.1:0-86811 GCA_036403095.1 Kutzneria sp.
GAGGACGGCGAGCCCGTGGATGTCGCGGCGGTGATGGGCTCGATCCTGGACGAGGCGGCCGCCTACCAGGCCGAGGACACCGACGACGAGGTGCTGGTCGGCTCCGGCCTGCCCGACCTCGAGGACGAGGCCACGCTGAACGCGGCCCTGGAGTCGCTGCTGCTGGTCGTGGACTCGCCGGCCGAGGACGAGCTGCTGGCGTCCACGCTGGAGCAGCCGGTGAAGCGGATCCGGCAGGCGATGGAGGCGTTGTCGGCCCGGTACACCGAGGCCGGCAGCGGCATCGACCTGCGCCGGGTCGGCGACGGCTGGCGGATGCACACCCGCGACACCTACGCCCCGTACGTGGAGAAGCTGCTGCTCGACGGCCAGCGGGCCAAGCTGACCCGGGCCGCGCTGGAGACGCTGGCGGTGATCGCCTACCGGCAGCCGGTCACCCGGTCGAGGGTCGCGGCGGTGCGCGGCGTGAACGTCGACGGCGTGATTCGGACCCTGGTGACGCGGGGCCTGATCGAGGAGACGGGCAACGACCCGGACACGGGTGGCATCCTGTACCGGACCACCGAACTTTTCCTGGAGCGGTTGGGGCTGTCCTCGTTGAAGGACCTGCCGCCGATCGCTCCGCTGCTGCCCGAAGTGGATGCGATCGACGATGTCGGCTAAGAACCTTGATGACGGTGTGCGCCTGCAGAAGGTGCTCTCCCAGGCGGGCGTGGCCTCGCGGCGCGCGGCCGAGGAGCTGATCGCCGAGGGCCGCGTCAGCGTGGACGGCAAGGTCGTGCGCGAGATGGGGCGGCGCGTCGACCCCGACACCGCGGTCATCCACGTCGACGGCAGCCGGGTCATCGTCCGCGAGGACGTCCTGCACTTCGCCCTGAACAAGCCCAAGGGCGTGCACTCGACCATGTCCGACGAGATGGGGCGGCCCTGCGTCGGCGACTACGTGCGCGAGCGGGCCGAGTCCGGCGGCGCCCGGCTGTTCCACGTCGGGCGGCTCGACGTGGACACCGAGGGCCTGTTGCTGCTGACCAACGACGGCGAGCTGGCCCACCGGCTCATGCACCCGTCGTACCAGGTGCTGAAGACCTACCTGGCCGAGGTGCCCGGTCCGGTGGCCAAGGACGTGGGCAAGCGGCTGAAGGCCGGCATCGTGCTGGAGGACGGGCCGATCAAGGTGGACGCCTTCCGGCTGGTCGACTCCATGCCCGGCAAGGCCATGGTCGAGGTTGTGCTGCACGAGGGCCGCAAGCACATCGTGCGCCGCCTGCTGGAAGAGGTCGGCTACCCCGTGAGCCGCCTGGTGCGCACCGAGATCGCCGGCGTGCACCTGGGCAACCAGCGGCCCGGATCGCTGCGCCGGCTCACCCGGGCCGAGGTCGGTCAGCTCTACTCGGCCGTGGGTATGTAACCACTATTGCTTCAGTGACAACTGAAAATTAGAGGCCGTCGGCGGCTTGCCGCGATGTCCCCGGATCTTGTTCCCGCAGGGGTCTTTCCTTCCAGGAAAGACCCCTGTTTTCATGGTCGAGATGGTAGAATCGAACACGTGAGCGAACCTTTGAACCCGGCTCCCAAGCCGTGGCCGGTGCCGCGGTAACTTCCTTCCCCTAGCTGATGACTTTCACTGCGTCGGGGTGCAGTGTGCCGTGAAAGTCATCAGCTAGGCTTAGTATTCGTGGACGACAACGAGCTGGCGGTGGAGGTCCGCGAGGCGGTGTCCCGGCTGGCCCGCCGACTACGCCAGGAGCGGCCGCCGCACGAGCTGGGATTGACCTCGCTGTCGGTGCTCTCGCGGCTTTATCGGCTCGGTCCGGCCGGCCCGTCGGCGCTGGCCGCCGCCGAGAACGTGCAACCCCAGTCCATGACCCGTGCGCTGGCCACCTTGGTCGAACGCGGCCTGGTCGCCCGCGAGCCACACCCCAGCGATCGCCGTCAGACCGTCATCAGCATCACCGATGCCGGGCGGGCCGTGCTGGACGAGGACCGATCGCGTCGCGACGCGTGGCTGGCCGGGGTGATCGCCGAGCGGCTCACTCCCGTGGAGCGGGAGTTCCTGCTGGCCTCGGCCAAGTTGCTCGAGGTGCTGGCGCGATGACCGTGCTCTCGCGCTCCGTCGGGCTGCGGCTGGTGCTGCCCGTGGTGCTCGGGACGCTGCTCAACGCCGTGAACTCGTCGATGATCGCGGTGGCGCTGGTCGACATCCAGCACGAGTTCCACGCCGGGGCCGAGGTCGTGTGGCTGGTGTCGGGGCTGTACCTGGCCACCGCCGTCGCCCAGCCGACGATGGGCCGCCTGGCCGACCGGTTCGGGGCGCGGCGCGTGTTCTGCTGGGGCTTGGTGATCGTCATGGCCGCCGCGATCGGCGCACCGTTCGCGCCTGGTCTCGGCTGGCTCGTCGCCGCGCGGGTACTGCTGGGCATCGGCACCTCGGCGGCGTACCCGTCCGGGATCTCCTTGATACGGCAGGGAATCGGCGGCGAGGCCACCGGCGCCCTCGGCGCCATCTCCGCCGCCGGCCAGGTCGCCGTCGCGCTCGGGCCGCCGCTGGGCGGGGTCTTGGTGCTGCTGGCCGGTTGGCGGTCGATCTTCTGGGTCAACCTCCCCATCGCCGCCCTGTCCCTGGTCCTCGTCCTGCTGTGGGTGCCGCGCGACCGGGCCCGCAAGTCCACTTCGGTCGGTCTGGACCCGTTGGGAATACTGCTGTTCGCCGCCGCCATGGTCGGACTGTTGGTGTTCCTGTTGGAGTTCCGCTGGCCCTTCCTGGTCGCCGCCGTCGGGTTGGCGGCCGTCCTGCTGTGGTGGGAACTGCGCGTCTCCCGACCGTTCATCGACGTTCGGATGTTGTCGGCCAACCGTCCCCTCAGTCGCACCTACGCCCGGGTCGCCGTCACCTACGTCGTCTTCTACACGATCTTCTACGGCGTTCCCCAGTGGCTCGAACAGGGCCGGCTGCTGTCCAGCGCCGAGGCCGGGCTTGTCGTGCTGCCCATCGCCGGCATGGGCATCATCGCCACCGTCGTCGCCACCCGCCGCCCTCGGCTGCCCCTACTGGTCATCGGCTCCGCCGGCCTCCTCGTCGGCAGCCTCGCCCTGCTCCTCATCGGCGGTTCGACCTCCGTCGTGCTGCTCGTGCTCGTCTCCGCCGTCCTCGGCATCCCCAACGGCTTCAACAGCCTCGGCAACCAGACCGCCATGTATGCCGCCGCCCCCACCGACCAGGTCGGCACCGCCTCCGGTCTTTACCGCACGTCCCAGTACATCGGCGCCAACCTCGCCGCGGCGCTGGTCGGTCTCGGCCTCGGCGACCACGCCACCGACTCCGGCCTGCATCTGCTGGCCGTGGTGATCTCGGTGATCAGCGCCGGGTTGTTGGCTGCCGCCCTGCTGCGGCGTCGGTTCCTTCGACCGCGGAATGAACCGACACGACTGTGTGCGGCCGTACGACTGGGCGCGATCACTGGCCGCGCCGTTAGACGGCCCGGGCCAGGAAGACGTATTCACGGCCGGGACGGTCGGGGGCGTCGCGGACGTCGGTGACGGTGAAGCCGTGGGCGGCGAGATCGGCCTCGACCTCGGTGCGGTCGCGGAAGCGCAGCGTGGAGGTGGAGGTGAGGCGCTCGCCGTCGGGGAAAATCGTGGTCCAGCGGAACGTGACGAGGGGACCGGTGACGTCGAGCAGGTCGGCCCAGGTTTCGATGCCGTCGAGGACCTGGTGGGTCTGAGCGCGGTTCCAGCGCAGCCAGGGTTGCCCGTCGGGGACGCGGGTCTCGAACATCAGGGTGCCGCCGGGGCGGAGAGCGGAGTGGGCGGCGGCGAGGGTGGCGGCCCAGTCGGCGGGCTCGAAGATGGCCTGGGCGACATTGGCCGTCATGACGGCGAGATCGGCCTGCAAGGCGGGCAGATCCGTTGCGGTGCCGTGGATCCAGTGCACGCGAGAGGCGCCGGGCTTGGCCCGGGCGACGTCGAGCGAGGCCAAGGCGGGGTCGACGCCGACGACGGAGAGGCCGAGATCGGCCAGCCGAAGGGCCAGCACCCCGGTGCCGCAACCGATGTCGACGACGGTCCGGGCGACGAGCTCGACGGCGACCGCGACGTACGGGTCGAGGTCGGAGCGGTCGCCCTCGAACACGTCGTAGATCGCGGCGAGGCGGGGATGGGTGAAACCTTCGTCGGCCATGCCGCGAGTCTGGATCAAGTCGCGGTCGGCCGCCGCTGATTTTCACGCCTTGTTCGACCACCAGACCGGTCGGACGCGCTTGTGCAAGGCCTGAGCACTAGCGGCGCTGGGTCGGCACCAGCAGGGCGGCCAACTCGTTGCGGACGTCCTCGGCCTCGGCGTCACGGGACTGCCGCTCGTACACGGCGATGGACTCGTGGAAGGCGTCACGGGCCTCGTCGACATGGCCGAGGGCGCGGTGGGCCCGGCCGAGGTCGGCCAGGGTGGAGCCGATGACGGTGTTGTTGCCGATCCGGCGATAGAGCTCGAGGGCCCGCTGGTGGTGGCCAAGGGCGGCGGCGGCGTCGCCGGTCTGGGCGGCGACGATGCCGAGCACGTCGGTGACGTCGGCCTCGTTCTCCACGTCGTTGTGCCGGCGGAACAGGGACAGCGCCTCCTCGCAGCACTGGCGGGCCCAGTCGTGCCGGCCGAGGCGGGTGGCGAAGGTGCCGACGAGCGTGAGGGATTCGCCGATCCAGATCTCCTCGCCGGTGCGACGGGCCGCCGCCAGGGCCTCCAGCTGGTGGTCCAGCGCGGCCTGCCACTCGTGAAGTCGCTTGTACACCAAGGCGATGGCCTGCTCGGTGCGGCAGACGTCGACGGCGTCGTGCTCCCGGTCGATCAGCGACAGCGACAGCTGGAGCTGGTCGAGGGAGTCGGGCAACCGCTGCACGCGGGAATAGGCCCGGCCGACCAGCCGGTGGATCAGCGACGCGGTCTTGGTGTCCACATGGGACACAACGGCCAGCGCGGCCTCCCAGAAGGCCAGGTTGTCGATGTGCAGGCCCCGTCGATAGCAGTGGGTGCCGGTGTTCCACGCGATCTGCCAGACGGCGTCGTGCCAACCGAGTTCGAGGGCCAGCTGCTGCACGGCCAGCAGGCAGCCGAGCTCGGCGTCGAACCACGGCAGGCCGTCGGTCGGCGAATCGGGCTGGCAATCCGCCGGCAGGGCGACAAATTCCACGTCCTGGGCCAGCACGCCGAAGGTCGCGTCGGCCCGCAGGCTGGAATGGACGTAGAACGCCACCAGTCGGCGTAGCGCCGGTTCCGGGTCGGCGACCTGCTCCACGGCGAACAGCCGGACCAGGTCGTGCATCCGCCACCGGTTCGGAACATCCTGGTGCAGCAGGGAAAGCCGTTCCAATGCACGCAGCGCACGGCCGACCCGGACCGGCGGCATGCCGGCCAGCGCCGCGGCCGCGCCGAGGCTGATGTCCGGCCCGGGGGACAGGCCGAGCACGGCGAACACCTGGGCCTGCTCGGGCGTCAACGCCTTGTGCGAGCAGGAAAGCACGGTGCTGACGCCGGCACCGGGATCGTCCTCGTCGAGCACCCCGAGCCTGGTCCGGGCGTCACGCAGCTCGGCGGCCAAGGCGGACAACGGAAAGCCCGGACGGGTCTGCGCCCGGCCGGCGACCAGGCTCAACGCCAGTGGAAAACCGGCGCACAGGGCCAGCAACTCGGCCACGGCCCCGGGATCGGCGGCCAACCGCGCGTCACCGACCCGGTTTCCCAACAGCAGCCCGGCGGCGTCGTCGTCGAGCAGCCCGACGGCCAGCGGGCGGGCGCCCTGGTTGGCCACCAGCCCGGCCAGCCGATCCCGGCTCGTCACGATCACCGCGCAGCTGGGGCTGCCCGGCATCAGCGGCCCGACCTGCGCGGAGTCGGCGGCGTTGTCCAGCACCACCAGCATTCGGCGGTCCGCGAGCAGGCTCCGGAACAGCGCCGCCTGCCCCTCCAGATCGGTCGGCACCGCCGCGGCGGCGACGCCCAACGCGTCCAGAAATGCCCGTACCGCAACGGAAGCCGGCACGGGCTCGGTCAGCGGGTCGAAACCGCGCAGGTTCACGTGCAGCTGCCCGTCGGGGAACTCGTCCACGTGCTGATGGGCCCAGCGCAGGGCCAGCGCGGTCTTGCCAATGCCGCCGGTGCCCCAGAGCGTGGCGACGGGCATGGTGCCGTCGCGGAACTCCAGCGCCTGCGACAGCGCCGCCAGCTCCGCCGTCCGCCCGGAGAACCAGGCCGGCGGCGCCGGCAGCTGCCGCGGCACGACGGCCGGCCGCTGGGTCGTGGCCACCGTCAGCGCCGGATCGGCAGTGAGCATGCGCTGGTGCAGTTCCCGCAGCTCAGTGCCGGGATCGGCACCGAGGTCCTCGGCCAGCCGCAGCCGCACGGCCTGGTAGCGGCCCAGCGCCTCGGCCTGCCGCCCAGCCCGGTACAGGGCCAGCATCAGCTGCCCGGCGACGCGCTCGTCCAGCGGCTGCTCCGAGGCCCGGGCCAGCAGCTCCGGCACGAGCGCCGCGTGCTGCCCGAGCCGCAGCCGCAGGTCGGTGTGGTCCAGCTCGGTGGCCAGCCGCTCACGGGCCAGCTGCTCCCGTTCCTCGATGGCCCAGTCGGAGCCCAGGCCGGCCAGCGCCTCGCCCCGCCACAGCGCGAACGCCCGCTCGAACAGCGCCGGATCCTCGGCCCCGCGGGCCTGCCTGACCAGGCTGCGGAACAGGTTCAGGTCGATGTCCAGCGGATCGTCGACGACCATCGAGTAGCCGCCGGCCCGCCGCACGATCGTCACGCCCTCGACCCGTCGCAGCCGGGTCAGGTAGCTGTGCAGGGTGCCGGTGGCCCGCTGTGGCGGCCGCTCGCCCCACACCCGATCCACCAGCTCGTCGACCGACACCACCGTGTTGACGTCCACGAGCAGGGCGGCGAGCACGCACTGCTGGCGTGCGTGCCCGATGTCGGCCGGCTGCCCGCCGACCGACACCTCGATCCCGCCCAATAGTGCGAACCGTGCAGTCACGATCCGTGCATAGTGCCTGTGGCCTGCGGATTCAAGCGAAATGCAAGAAACGCCGCAATGGAGTGGAGCACGATGGCCCAGTCACGCCGCGTCCAGGGCTCCAGGGGGGAACCGGGGGCGCGGCGTGACCGCTCACCGATCCAGCTCGGCCAGCTGGTCACGCACGCGTTGGACGTCGTGCTCGCGGTGTTGGTCCTGGTAGCGGTCGAGTGCCTGCTGCCAGGCCTGCCGGGCGGCGGCCCGGTCACCGAGCCCGAGCAGTGCGCGGCCGCGCCGCTCGTCCAGGCCGGCGACGGAGGCGGTGTTGTCGATCTGGTGGTAGATCTCGGCCGCCTGTCGGAAATACTCGACCGCGTCGGCGTGGCGGCCGGCTCGCAGGGCGATGTCGCCGAGCGTGTCCAGCGCGTCGGCCGCGCCGGACTCGTCGCCGGCCGCGCGGAACAGGACCAGCGCCCGTTCGCCCTCGTCCCGGGCGTCGTCCAGCTTGCCCAGCCGCATCAGGCACCCGGCGACCAGGTCCCGCATCTCGGCCTCCCAGATCCGGTGGCCGACGCCGAGGCCCATGATCAGATCCAGCGCCGTGGTCGCGTGCTCGAGGGCGACCAGGTCGTCGGTGTTCCGTCTCATCAGCACCAACGCCATCGCCTGGTGGGTACGGGCCAGCTGGCTCGGATCGCCCGCCAGTTCGAATACGGCCAGCGCCCGCCGGATCTCGGCCACGGCTTCGGTCAGCTGGTGCAGGCGGGAGTGGGCGCGGCCGAGCTGCCGGTGCGCGACGCCCTGTTCGGCCAGGCCGAGGTGATCCGCCGAGGCCGCGCCGGTCTGCCAGACCACGAGATTGTCGTGGTGCCGGCCGGACCGGTAGTAGTAGACGATCTGGGCCTGGGCGAACTGGAACGCCTCCGGGTGCCACCCGCGTTGCGCCGCCACCTGCTGCGCGGCGAGCAGGCACCGCCGTTCCTCGTCGTGCCACTGCATCGGGTTGTCGGGCGTGAACGGCTGGCAGCCGGCAGGAACCGGGATCGGTTCGCCGACCGGCGCCGCGCCGGCCATGATCGCGTTGTTGGCGTTGTGCGCGGTGCGCACGTAGTACGCCACGACGCGGCGCAGCGCGGCCTCCGGGTCCTCGGCCCGGCCGGCGGCGAACAGCCGGACCAGGTCGTGCATGCGCCAGCGGGCCGGATTGTCCTCGGCCACGAGGCTGAGCCGGACCAGGTCCCGCAGCGCCTGCGCGGTTCGGCCGGCCGGCAGCCCGGTCAGCGACGCGGCCGCGTACAGCTCGATGTCCGGCCCGGGAGCCACGCCGAGCAGCGTGAACACCCGAGCCTGGTCGGTGGTGAGTGTCTCGAACGAGCTGGCCAGCGCGGCGGTGACGCCGGCGCCGGGGTCGTCCTCGTCCAGGACGCCGAGCCGGGTGGAGGCGTCGTGCAGCTCCTCGGCCAACCGGGCCAGCGGCAGCCCGGGCCGGATCTGCGCGCGGCCGGCGGCGATGCTCAAGGCAAGCGGGAAACCGCCGCACAGAGCCAAGATCTCGGCCACGGCGGCGGGCTCGGCGGCCATCCGTTGGGCCCCGACGCGGTTGGCCAGCAGCGCTCGCGCCTCGGCGTCGTCCATGGTGTCGGTGATCAGCGGGCGGGCCCCGTGCTTGGTGACGAGCCGGGCCAGCCGGTTGCGGCTGGTCACGATGACCGCGCAACCGGGACTGCCGGGTAGCAGGGGCTCGACCTGCGCCACGTCGACGGCGTTGTCCAGCATGACCAGCAGCCGTCGCCCGGCGACGCGGCTGCGGTACAGTGCGGCCTGCGCGTCCGGATCGGCGGGTACGGCCCGCAGGTCGACGCCCAGCGCGCCGAGGAACGCTCGCACGGCCACGGACGGTGGCACCGGCGGCCCGGACGGATCGAAGCCGCGCAGGTTGACGTGCAGCTGGCCGTCCGGGAAGTCCTCGGTCCGCAGGTGGGCCCAGCGCAGCGCCAACGCGGTCTTGCCGATGCCGCCGCTGCCGGTGATCACCGTGATCGGCACGCCGTCGGTGTCGGCCAGCGCGTCGCTCAGCACGGCCAGCTCGGCGACGCGGCCGGCGAAGCCGGTGGGCGGGGCCGGCAGCTGCCGGGGCGCGACCTGGTCCGGCTGCCGCGCCGGCACGGCCAGCACCGGGTTGGCGGTGAGGATCCGCTGGTGCAGCTGCCGCAGCTGGACACCGGGATCCGCGCCCAGCTCCCCGGCCAGCCGCGTGCGTAGCGCCTCGTAGTGGGACAGCGCCTCGGCCTGCCGCCCGTTCCGGTACAGGGCGAGCATCAGCTGCCCGGCGGCCCGCTCGTCCAGCGGATGCGCCGCCGCCCGCTCGACCAGCTCCGGCACGAGCGCGGCGTGCCGGCCGAGTTGGAGCCGCAGGTCGGCGACGTCCAGCTCGGCGGCCAGCAGCTGCCGGGCCAGCAGCTCACGGGTGGCGACCGCCCACGACGAGTCCAGGCCGGCCAGCGCCTCGCCCCGCCACAGCCCGATGGCCTGCTCGAACAGCTCGACCGCCCGCGCCGGCTCGGTCGCCAGCCGGGCCCGGCCGACCAGGTGCTCGAACAGGCGCACGTCCACCGCGAGCGGGTCGTCGACCGCCAGCACGTAGCCGCCGGACCGGCGCACGATCGTCAGGCCGGCGGTCCGCCGCAGCCGGGTCAGGTAGCTCTGCAAGGTGCCGGTGGCCCGCTGCGGCGGCCGCTCGCCCCACACCCGGTCCACCAGCTCGTCCACGCCGACCACGGTGTTCACGTCGATCGCCAGCGCGGCGAACACGTGTTGCTGCCGGGTATGCCCGATGTCCGTGTCGCGACCGTCGACAGTGGCATCGACGCCGCCGAGCAGGCGGATCCCGATGACCACAACTACCCCCATGACCTGCGGATTCAAGCGGAATCCAACTTTTGTGGACCGCCTGCCGGGCACACTATCCGACAGCCGGCCGCCGATCCTGAGGCGGAGGGGGCGTCAGGAGCGGCGGCCGGCCCTCGGTGGTCGGCCGTCGTCGATTCAGCGCAACGGTCGGAAGAACGCGCGCACGTCCTCGACCAGCGCCTCGGGCTGCTCCATGGCGGCGAAGTGCCCGCCGCGTTCGAACTCGGTGTACCGCTGGAGGTTGTAGGCCCGGGCCACCCACTCGCGCGGCGGCCGCGAGATCTCGTGCGGGAAGCTGGCGAAGCCGGTCGGCGCGTCGATGTAGCCGGGGGTGAGGATCGGCGTCGCCTGGTCGCGCCACGCCTCGTAGTACAGGCGGGTCGAGGTGGCGATGGAGTTGGTCAGCCAGTAGATGCTGATGTTGGTGAGCAGCTCGTCCTTGCTGAACACCGACTCCACGTCGCCGTCGCAGTCGCTCCAGGTGCGGAACTTCTCCACGATCCACGCGGCCAGGCCGGCCGGCGAGTCGGAGAGGCCGGCGCCGAGCGTGGCCGGCTTGGTGCTCTGGATCTGGGCGTAGGCGCCCTCGCCGGCGCGCCAGGCCGTCTGCCCGTCGAGATAGGACTGCTCGGCCTCGGTCAGCGGCTCGGAGTGCTCCCCGACGATCGGCCGAGCGGCCATCATGTTCACGTGGATGCCGGCCAGCTGGTCGGTGTGGTCCCGGCCGAGGCAGGTCGTGATGATCGAACCCCAGTCGCCGCCCTGCGCCGCGTAGCGCCCGTAACCCAGGACGCCGGTCATCAGCTCGTGGAAGCGCTCGGCGATGGCCAGCGGGCTGATACCGGGGGTGCCGGGATGCTGGGAGAAGCCGTAGCCAGGCAGGCTCGGCGCGACGACGGTGAACGCGTCGGCCGGGTCGCCGCCGTGCGTGACCGGGTCGGTCAGCGGGCCGATGATCTTGCTGACCTCCCAGAACGAGCCGGGCCAGCCGTGGCTGAACAGCAGCGGTAACGGGTTCGGCCCTTTCCCCTCGACATGCACGAAGTGCAGCTCGGCGTCCCGCACGGTCGCGGTGAACTGGGCCATCTCGTTCAACCTGGCCTCGGCCGTGGCCCAGTCGAACTTGGTCCGCCAGTACTCGACCAGCTCGGCCAGGTAGCCCGACGGCGTGCCGTGCGTCCAGTCCTCGGACAGCGCCGGCGCGAATCTGGTGTGGGCCAGCCGTTCGCGCAGGTCGTCCAGGTCACGGGTGGGGACCGAAATTCGAAACGGCTTCACGCCCTTGCCTCCAGTGATCGCTCGGTGCCGGTCATCATGGTGGTCATGAACGGCTGGGTGCGTCCAGTGCGCACGGCATGGGTGGTGCGCGACAACGTGGCGGGCCCGGACGTCGACGAGTTCGCCGAACCGGAGCAGATCACGGCCGAACTGGCCAGACCCGGCGCTGCCCTCGGCACGCTGCTGGCCGTCCAGCATCCGCACCGCACGCCGGCGGCGCGGGCCGGCGGGTTGAGCCTCACCGACGCGCTGCCGATCGCCCGTGAGGCGCTGGATCACTTGCGCGCCAACCACTATCGCGAGGTGCACGACATCGTCGCGCCGTACCGGGTGGACGGTCCGGACGGCTCCGCGCACGGCGTGCTGTGCCTGGTCGATCCGGCCGAGGTGGGACGAGTCCGGCACACCGAGGAGGTGTTCCCCGAAGTCGTCGCGGAACGCTCGGCGGTGCTGTCCGGGCTGGGCTGCGCGACCAGCGCCGCGATGCTCGTGCCGGTCTCGGACGGAGCGGTGCTCACCTCGCTGCTCGTGGACGTGTGCGAGGAACTGGCCGAGCCGGCGGTGTCCGTTGTGGACTCGGCCGGCCGACGGCACCAGATGTGGTTGCTGGGCAAGGGTTCCCGTCAGACCGAGCTGCTGGAGCTGCTCCAGGAGCAGTCGCTGCTCGTCGCCGACGGCAATCACCGGGTCGCCGCGGCCGCCGGATCGTCGTTGCTGGCGCTGATCACGGCCGGTCCGGATCTGCGTATCGGGGCGATCCACCGGGTGCTGATCGGCACCGGCCTCGACGCGGACACCCTGTTTCGGCGCTGGCGGGACATCGGGCTGGCGGTCACCCGCGGCGGCGATCCCACGCCGCGGCCCGGGGTCGTGGTCGCGCTGGCCGGCGACGAGCGGCTGCGCGTCGTGCTGCCCGACCTGGGCGGGGACAAACCGCAGATCGATCACGGCGTGGTGGAGCAGGTCCTGGTCCAGGCGGCGCTCGGCATCGATCCCGACGGTCCCTCGCTTCGCGTGCTGCCGGCCGGACGGCCCGTGCCGGACGGGATCCTCCTGCAGTTGGCCCCCGTGCCGTTCGACGACGTGCTGGCCGTGCACGCCGAAGGCCGTCGCATGCCTCGAAAGGCAACGTATTTCACGCCGAAGAGCCGCAGCGGCCTGCTGCTCGCGGCGCTGTGACGGCGACTTCGGTTAGGGTCGGAGCATGGCAGTGCGGGCAGTTCGGGGCGCGACGCAGATCGACGCCGACGAGAGGGAGCAGTTGCTCGAGGCGACCGCGGAGCTGGTCGAGGAGGTGCTCAAGCGCAACGGGCTGGTGCCCGACGACCTGATCAGCGTGGTGCTCACCGCCACCCCGGACATCACGTGCGAGTTCCCGGCCTACGCCGCGCGCATGGCCGGCCTGGCCGACGTGCCGCTGCTGTCGGCCACCGAGATCGACGTGACCGGCGCCATGCCCCGCGTCATCCGGCTGCTGGCCCACGTGGAGACCGACCTCACCCGCGCCGAGATCAAGCACGCCTACCTCCGCGGCGCCGCCGGCCTGCGCACCGACTTGCCGCATTGACATGCCGCGCGTTCCGCGCGGGGTGAGGCCGCTCGTGACCGGTGCCTTCCTTGGCCGGATTTAACCCGCCGCGTCGGCGTAAGTGGTGGGGCGCGTCGGGTGGCGGCGGGTGAAATCCGACGACGGTCCAGGCGCCGGCGCGGCTGTGTCCATGCCGCGCGTTCCGCGCGGGGCGAAGCCGCTCGTGACCGGTGCCTTCCCTGGCCGGATTTAACCCGCCGCATCGGCGTAACTGGTGGGGCGCGTCGAGTGGCGGCGGGTGAAATCCGACGACAGTCCAGGCACCGGCGCGGCCTCCCGACATGACCTGGCGTCCCTGATTCGTTCCGGAGCCGGGGTACCAGGCAGAATGGTGCTGGACGGTCGGCGACTTCAGGAGGCGTTACGGTGGAACGCGGCGAGCTGCGTGGTGTGGTGGCCCTGGACGGGCCCTCCGGCACCGGCAAGTCGACCGTCGCCCGCAAGCTCGCGACGCAGCTGGGCGCGCGCTACCTCGACACCGGCGCGATGTACCGCGCGGCCACGGTGGCGGTGCTGCGCGCGGCCGTCGACCCCACGGACGCCGATCGGGTCCGGCACGCGGTCGCCCACGCCGAGCTGACGGTCACCACCGACCCGCGGGCCCAGGCCACCACCCTGGACGGCGCCGACGTCAGCGCGGAGATCCGCAGCCAGGAGGTCACGACCGCGGTCTCGCCGGTGTCGGCGGTGCCGGAGGTGCGGGCCCAGCTGGTGGCCCAGCAGCGGTCGATCATCGCGAAGGCGCTGGCCGAGGTCGGCGGCATCGTCGTCGAGGGCCGCGACATCGGCACCGTGGTGGTCCCGGACGCCGCCCTCAAGGTGTATCTGACGGCCGACGCGCAGGCCCGCGCCGAGCGCCGGACCAGGCAGGACGCGGCCGCGGGCCGGCAGTCGACGGTGGACGCGACGCTGGCCGACGTGCGCCGCCGCGACACCTACGACTCCACCCGCGCGGTGTCGCCGGCCAAGGCCGCGGACGACGCCGTCGAGCTGGACACCACGCACCTGGACCTCGCGGGCGTGCTCGCGGAGCTCATGGCGATGGTCGAGGACCGCGGCCTGCGAGCGGTCCCCACCGGGAGCGCGCGTGAGCACTGACGCTGATCTGCCGGCCGGCAGCTGGCCCTGGCTGCACGAGTTCGCCCGCTGGCTGGGCACCTTCATCTTCGTGCCGTTCTACCGGCTGCGCATGCACGGGCGTGAACACGTGCCGGCCACCGGCCCGGTGCTGATGATCGCCAACCACAGCACGATGGTCGACGGGCCGGTGCTGTTCGCGACCTCGCCGCGGCGGCCGGTTTTCCTGATCAAGCAGGAGATGTTCAAGGGCCCCTTGGGTTTCCTGCTGCCACGCATCGGCCAGATCGCCATCAAGCGCGGCGAGCCGGACCGCGCGCCGCTGATGACCGCCGTCCGCGTGCTCAAGGCCGGCGGCATGGTCGGCGTCTTCCCCGAGGGCACGCGTGGCGCCGGCGACGTCGACGCCGCGCACAACGGCGCCGCCTGGCTGGCCCGCACGGCCGGCGCGGTGGTGCTGCCGGTGGCCTGCCGAGGCACGCTGCGTCCGGCCGGCCGGCGCAAGCGCCGGTTCCGTCCCGACGTGGACGTGCTGGTGGGCCGGCCGTTCGAACTTCCGGCTGACAAGGGCCGTGCCGCGCTGACCGCCGCCACCGAGCGGGTCCGGGTCGAGCTGGCCGACCTCGTGGCCGAACTGGATCGCCGGCGGGCAGGTCGCCCGCCGGCGAGCACAAGCAAGGAGCACGAGGCGTGAGTGAGTTGGACGGCACCTGGACCGACGAGGCCGAGTGGGCCGCCGTCGACGGAGGTGCAGAGCAGGGCGACGGCGCCGCTGGCGCGGTCCCGCAGCCGGTGCTGGCCGTCGTCGGCCGCCCCAACGTGGGCAAGTCGACGCTGGTCAACCGGATCCTCGGCCGCCGCGAGGCGGTCGTGCAGGACACGCCCGGCGTGACCAGGGACCGGGTGGCCTACGACGCGCTGTGGAGCGGCCGCAAGTTCACCGTGGTGGACACCGGCGGCTGGGAACCGGACGCCGCCGGCTTGCAGGCGTCGGTGGCCCAGCAGGCCGAGATGGCCATGCGCACCGCCGACACGATCATGGTCGTGGTGGACGCCTCGGTCGGTGCGACCGCGACCGACGAGGCCGTGGCCAAGGTGTTGCGCCGGTCCAAGCAGCCGGTGCTGCTGGTGGCCAACAAGGTCGACGACGACCGGCTGATGGCCGACGTGGCCTCGCTGTGGTCGCTGGGCCTCGGCCAGCCGTACCCGGTCAGCGGCCTGCACGGGCGCGGCTCCGGCGACCTGCTGGACGCCATCCTGGAGGCGCTGCCCGAGACGCCGCGTGACGACTTCCTGCAGCCCATCGGCGGCCCCCGCCGGGTGGCGCTGATCGGCAAGCCCAACGTGGGCAAGTCCAGCCTGCTCAACCGCCTGTCCGGCGAGCAGCGCGCGGTCGTCGACTCGGTCGCCGGCACCACCGTCGACCCGGTGGACTCGCTGGTCGAGCTGGACGACGAGGTGTGGCGCTTCGTCGACACCGCCGGCCTGCGCAAGCGGGTCAACTTCGCCAGCGGCACCGAGTACTACGCCTCGCTGCGCACCAAGGCGGCCATCGACGCGGCCGAGGTGGCCATCGTGCTGCTGGACGCCAGCGAGCCGATCGCCGAGCAGGACCTGCGCGTCGTCACCATGGTCGTGGAGGCCGGCAAGGCCCTGGTGCTGGCCATGAACAAGTGGGACCTGGTCGACGAGGACCGCCGCTACCAGCTGGAGAAGGAGCTGGAGCGCGGCCTGGTCCGGGTGCCGTGGGCGCAGCGGATCAACGTCTCGGCCACCACCGGCCGCTCGGTGCGCAAGCTGGCCCCGGCCCTGCGCACGGCGCTGACCTCGTGGGACTCCCGGATCCCGACCGGCACGCTGAACTCGTGGCTGTCCGACCTGATCGCCGCGACGCCGCCGCCGGTGCGCGGCGGCAAGCAGCCCAAGGTGCTGTTCGCGACCCAGGCCCAGACCCGGCCGCCGACGATCGTGCTGTTCACCAGCGGCTTCCTCGAGGCCGGTTACCGCCGGTTCATCGAGCGCAAGCTGCGCGAGCAGTTCGGCTTTGTCGGCACGCCCATCCAGATCTCGGTGCGAGTGCGGGAGAAGAAGCCGCGCAAGGGGTAGCGCATGACCGTTCGGGTGCTGTTGGCCGAGGGCGATCCCGCGCTGCGGGCCGGTCTGCGGCTGCTGCTGGAGGCCGGCGGCCGGGTCGAGGTCGTCGAGGCGGACTCGCGGCCCGGGCTGTCGGCCCTGGTGCGCGCGCAGCGGCCGGACGTGGTGCTGGTCGACGCCGTGTCGGCGCTGCGCGGGCTGGCCGGCGGCCCGCCCGCGGCGGTGCTGGTGTCCTACGTTGTGGACGATGACGTGCGGCGGGCCATCGATCTCGGCGCGCTGGGCTTCCTGCTGGCCGACGCCGAGCCGGAGAGCTTGGTGCGGGCGGTGCTCGACCTGGCCGCCGGCGGCGCGGTCTTCGACCCGCGGGTGGCGGTGTCCCTGCTGCCGCGGCTGCGGAGCAATCCGTTGCCGGACAACGAGTTGCTGCACGGTCTGTCCACACGGGAGCGTCAGGTGCTCGACCTGATCGCCGACGGGCGGTCGAACGGGGCCATCGCCGCCGAGCTGGGGCTGACCGAGGCGACCGTGAAGAGCTACGTGACCACGCTGCTGGGCAAACTCGGCGTGCGCAACCGCGTGCAGGCCGCGCTGATCGTCCGACAGAGTCGGCCCTAGCGGTTACAGTGCCTCGTGACCACGCAGCGTGTGCGCAATCCGTGGGGACAGGGTGAGCGGCTGCGCCTGGAGATCCTCGAGGCCGCCGCGCGCCTGCTCTCGGAGCTGGGTGGCGAGCAGGGGCTGACGATCCGGGGCGTGGCCCGCGCCGCCGGCATCGCGCCGGCCAGCATCTACCAGCACTTCGCCGACAAGACCGCGCTGGTCAAGGGCCTGGTCGACTACGACTACGAGCAGTTGACGGTGGCCATGACCGCCGCCGATGAACAGTGCCCGGCCGACGCCGTGCTGGACCGGGTGCGGGCGCAGATGAAGGCGTACTGCCGGTTCGCGCTGGACAGTCCCGGGCACTACCGGCTGATGCTCAACAATCGGCCGGTCTCCCGCACCGGGCCGCTGATCGGCGTCTTGAAGCAGATGACCGAGGCGTTCGACCGCTGTGCGCGGGCCGGTGTGAAGTTGCGGGTGCCGCCGAAGCGGGCCGCGGTGATGGTTTTTGTCGGCACCCACGGCCGGGTCGCGCTCTGGCACGCCACCGAGGACCCCTCCCAGGAGCCGCTGGTCCTGGAGTTCGTCGACGAGTTGGTCTCTCTCGTGACGGAGTGACCTCGGTCACTCGCTCACTGTTACTAGTTGGATAGCGCAACCAAGTGACGCTATGCTGGCCAAGTCAGTGAACGATCGTTTGGTAACTGGGGGTCACAATGACCATGTCCGCCGGGACCGAAACCCTGCCGGCCTTCCCGATGAGCCGGGCGGCCAAGTGTCCGTTCGACCCGCCGCCGCAGCTGCGCGCGGTCGGCCCGATCAGCCGGGTGACGATCTGGGACGGCAGCACGCCCTGGCTGATCACCGACTACGACGCGCAGCGGGCCGTGCTCGGCGACCAGCGCTTCAGCGCCGATTCCCGCCGGCCCGGCTATCCGGCCGCGACCGCGGCGATCAAGGCGCGACGGGAACGGAGCCGGTCGTTCATCACGATGGACGACCCGGAGCACGACCGACACCGCAAGATGCTCACCCGCAACTTCATGATCAAGCGGGTCGAGGCCATGCGGCCGCGGGTCCAGGAGATCGTGGACGGCCTGATCGACGACATGCTCGCGGGCCCGAAGCCGGCCGACCTGGTCAGCGCGTTCGCGCTGCCGGTGCCGTCGCTGGTGATCTGCGAGCTGCTCGGCGTGCCCTATGCCGACCACGACTTCTTCCAGGCGCGCAGCAAGAAGCTGGTCTCCCGCAACACTCCCGTCGACGAGGCGCTCAAGGCCGGCGACGAGCTGCGCGAGTACCTGCTGGACCTGGTGGCGGCCAAGGAGAAGGCGCCGACCGACGACCTGATCGGCCGGCTGGTCGCCGACCAGCTGGCGGCCGGCGAGCTGACCCGCGAAGAGGTCGCCGACATGGGGACGCTGATGCTGCTCGCCGGGCACGAGACCACCGCGAACATGATCGGGCTCGGCACGATCGCGCTGCTCGAGAACCCCGCGCAGCTGGCCGAGCTCCGCGACGCCGAAGACCCGAAGCTGATCGCCAACGCGGTCGAGGAACTGTTGCGGTACCTGACGATCGTGCACACCGGGCGGCGTCGGGTCGCCACCGAGGACGTGGAGATCGCCGGCCAGCTGGTGCGCGCGGGCGAAGGCGTGATCCTGGCCAACGACGCCGGCAACCGGGACGAGACCGCGTTTCCCGAGCCGGACCGGCTCGACATCCACCGTCAGGCGCGCCACCACATCGCGTTCGGCTTCGGTGTGCACCAGTGCCTCGGGCAGCCGCTGGCCCGGATGGAGCTGCAGGTCGTCTACAGCACGCTGTACCGGCGGATTCCCACCCTGGCGTTGGCCGTTCCCGTCGAGGACGTGCAGTTCAAGCACGAGATGGCCGTGTACGGCGTCCACTCGCTTCCCGTGACCTGGTAAGGACTTCTCGCCATGAAGGTTGTCGTCGATCAGGACAAGTGCGTCGGCGCCGGGCAGTGCGTGCTGCTCGCTCCGGATGTTTTCGACCAGCGGGACGAGGACGGGGTTGTCGTGTTGCTGCAGGAGTTTCCGCCTGCGTCCTTGCATGACGACGTTCGGCAGGCCGCCCGGGTCTGCCCGGCGCTGGCCATCGAGCTGGACGAGCGGTGATCGCTGTTGTCGGGGCGTCGGCCGCGGGTCTCACCGCGGCCCAGACGCTCCGCCGTGAGGGGTATGCCGGGCCGCTGACCGTCGTCGGCGACGAGGAGCACATGCCGTACGACCGTCCGCCGCTGTCCAAGCAGGTTCTCTCCGGCGCCTGGGAGCCTTCGAAGATCTCGTTGCCGTCCACGGTGGAGGGTGTTGACTGGATGCTGGGTGTGCGGGCGGTCGGTCTGGATGTCGGGGGCCGTCGGCTCGCACTGTCCACAAGGGACTCCCTGGCGTACGACAAGCTCGTCATCGCCACCGGTGTCACGCCGCGACGTTTGCCTTTCGGTCAGGACCTCGCCGGCGTGCACACCCTGCGGACGCTCGACGATGCCTTGGCGTTCAAGGAGGAGCTGGCTTCCGTTCGGTCGGTCGTGATCGTCGGCGCCGGCTTCATGGGCTCCGAGGTCGCGGCCGTGGCTTCGGCACTGGGCGTTGACGTCACCGTCGTCGATCCCTTGGCCGCCCCCATGATCCGTCAGTTCGGACCATGGCTCGGCGACCTCGTTGCCAAGCTCCATGTCGACCACGGCGTCCGCATGCGCCTCGGCGTCGGTGTTTCCGGTCTTCTTGGCACTGGGCGGGTTTCCGGCGTGGAGCTGGCCGACGGCACCGTGCTCCCGGCCGATGTGGTGCTGGTGGCCATCGGCTCCGTGCCGAACACGTCGTGGCTCGCCGGCAGCGGTCTTTCCCTCACCGACGGCGTCGATTGCGATTCCCTCTGCCGTGCCGCGCCCAATGTCGTCGCTTGCGGCGATGTCGCCTCGTGGACGCATCCCGTGCATGGGCGGCGGATTCGGGTCGAGCACCGGATGAACGCCACCGAGCAGGGCATGGCCGCCGCTCGCACGCTGCTGGGGAAGGGCTCGCCGTATTCGCCGATCCCGTATTTCTGGACCGACCAGTACGACGTGAAGATCCAGGCCTACGGCACCTTCCCCGCCGACGCCGTGCCCTGCCTTGCCGCCGGCGACGTCGGCGCCGGCCGTTTCGCCGCGGTGTACGTGGCCGACGGCCGCATCACCGGTGTTGTCGGCTGGAACCTGCCCCGCGAGACTCGGCAGCTGCGGGCGCGTATCGGCGAGCCCGCTTGATCATGGTCCGCTTGATCATGGGTGGGCGCGATTCCCCCAGCTCGAGGACCGGCCATTTATGACCGGTCGGTGACCTGGTCCGGGCAACCGCCGCCGGGCAGGATTGGTCCTGGTGGTCACGGGCATCGCGTTCTTGGGGGGAGGGGACGCGCCCCGTGGCTCATCGGCTCGCCGGACCCAGGCCCCCAGACCCAGGGTCCGGCGGGCCGTTCGTCAGGCCCCGCTGCCGTAGTCGCGGGTCAGGATCTCCAGGTTGTGCCCGTCGGGATCCGGGAAGTAGACGCCCCGGCCCCCGTCATTGGTGTTGATCTCACCCGTCCGTTGCCGGTGCGGGTCCGCCCAGTACGGCAGGCCGGCCGCGCGGATGCGATCGAAGATCGGCTGGAACTGCTCGTCGGCGACCTTGAAGGCGTAGTGCAGCGAGGCGATCTCCCCCTCCGCCCGCATGAAGTCGAGGCTCACGCCGTTGTCCAGCGTGACCACCTGGAACGGCCCGAACGTCACCGGCTCGGCCACTCCGAGCAGCTCGGCCAGGAACGTCGCGGACTTGTGGGGGTCGGAGGCGGGGACGATGGTGTGGTTCAGTTCGACGGCCATGCCTCCACGGTAGAACCTCAAGCGCGCTGGAGGTCTAGCGTTGCGTGCCTGGGCAAACACTCCCGCAGGGACCTGTCCTTCTCGGCGTGGTAGCATCGCTGAGTGACGATGACATCGCCTCCGGTGGACCTGTCATCTGCCGTGGCTCGGGCTGATCTGCTGCCGGCGGCGGCGCTGTTCCGCTCGTTGGGCGACCCGGCGCGGCTGGCGATCTTGCGGCGGCTGGCGGTGGGGCCGGCGAGGGTGACGGACCTGGTGGCGGCGCTCGGCCTGGCCCAGTCCACGGTGTCGAAGCACCTGGCGTGCCTGCGCGGCTGCCAGCTGGTCGACTCGGAGCCGGTCGGCCGCGCCTCGGTCTTCCGCCTGACCCAACCGTCGGTGGTGGACCTGCTCGCGGCGGCGGAGTCGGTGCTGGCGGCGACCGGGAACGCGGTGTCGCTGTGTCCGACCTGCGACTGAGGCCGGCGGCGCTGCTGGGCAACGCGCTGTTCAGCCTGTGGTGGCTGGGCCCGTCGTGGCCGGCCTCGCGGTGGGCATCGAGAATTCGCGTGGCGAGGACTGCCGCTGATTGGTGAGGATGGACGGGTGTCCCAGCGTGAACTCGTGGTGCTCGGCTCGGCCAGCCAGACGCCGACCCGGCACCGCAACCACAACGGCTACCTGCTGCGCTTCGACGCCGAGGGCATTCTCTTCGACCCCGGCGAGGGCACGCAGCGGCAGATGATCCAGGCCGGGCGGGCGGCCAGCGAGATCACCCGCATCTGCGTCACCCACTTCCACGGCGACCACAGCCTCGGCCTCGCCGGCACCATCCAGCGGCTGTCCCTCGACAACGTGCCGCACCCCGTGCACTGCTACTACCCGGCGTCCGGGCAGGTCTACTTCGACCGCCTGCGGCACGCGACTTCCTTCCACGAGCGGGCAACGCTCGTCACCCATCCGTTGCATGTGGACGGTCCGGTCGACGAGCAGCTCTCCGTCGCCGCGCTGGAGCACCGCATCGATTGCTTCGGCTACCGCTTCGCCGAGCCCGACGGCCGCCGCATGCTGCCCGATCGCCTTGCCGCCCTTGGCATTCGCGGTCCCCTCACCGGCCAGCTCCAACGCGCCGGTTCGGTCACCGTCGACGGCCGCGCGATCTCCTTGGACGAGGTCAGCGCGCCCCGGCCAGGTCAGGTTTTCGCCTTCGTCATGGACACGCGCCTCTGCCCGGGCGCCCTCACCCTCGCCCAGGACGCCGATCTCCTCGTCGCCGAGTCCACCTTCCTCGACGCCGACCGCGAGCTGGCCCACGCCTACTACCACCTCACCTCCCGCGAAGCCGGCCGCCTCGCCGCCGAGGCCGGCGCCCGCGAGCTGGTGCTGACCCACTTCTCCCAGCGCTACCCGTACGACGAGGCCGAGCGCTTCCGCGACGAGGCAGCCCAGGAGTTCAAGGGCGAAATCCACCTGGCCGTGGACCTGACCACGATCCCCCTCCCCAGCCGCCGCTGACCCGCCCTTCGAAGTCACCTGCGGACCGCATGTGACGCTGGGCGGCAACTATGACGCTCATGTGTGCCTGAGGGCGGGACTCGCCGAGGTGGTCGGCCGGGACGAGGGGGCCGGCCGACCACCATGGTCATGCGGACGGCTTGCCGTAGACCTGGAACTCCGACACCTGCCCGGCCGGCCAGCCGGTGTTGCCGGTGAACGTCAACCGCACGTACCGCTGCGAACTTCCGGGCAGCGAGATCGTGACCTTGTTGCCGCTGGCCGGATCGAAGCCGTAACCCTTGCTGGCGGCCAGAGTTGAGAAGTTGGCGCCGTCGCTGCTGCCGCTGACGGTCAGGGTCTGCGTCCGTGCGCCCCACGCCGACGAGGGTGGCAGCGTCAGGGTGATCGAGTTGACCGGGCTCGAAGCGCCGAGATCGACCTGGAGCCATTGCGGGAAGGCGTTGTTGGCGCTTTCCCAGTAGCTGTTGGGATTGTTGTCGTTGGCGTTACCCGGCGGGAAGCCGCCCTGCGAGCGGCTGGCGGCCATTGCCTTGCCCAGCGCCAGGTTCACGTCGACCGGGACCGTCACGGCCGGATCGAACTTGTCCACCCAGTACTTGGTCCGGTCCAGGTACGCCGTCGACGAGGCGGCGCCGCTCTGCCCGTACGCACCGTCGTACGTGAGATATCCGTGCCCCGACGGGGGATTCGAGCTGGCCGGCTCGATCTGGGAGCCCTCGTGCCACTCGTTGAACGAGGTCACCGACACCCAGTCCGGAGTGCCGCCGATGCTCGGGCTCAACGCGTTGTTCCAGGTCTTGTCGTACTCGGCCCCGTTGTCACGGTTGACGGTCGGCGTGCCGTTGCCGGGCACCGCGCGGTCGTCGATGTACCCGGGGGCCACCGACGGGGCCCACACCATGCCGTGCTGGTGGCAGTACGCGCCGGCGCCGGCCCAGCCGGGCGCGGTCGCGGCGGCGATGCCGTCGTAGGTGTACATGCCGTTGAAGTGCGCGACCTTGCTGGTGTCGGTGGTCTGCGCGAGCACGATGTTGGCCCCGGTCACCGAGTCCAAGGCGGACCAGTCGGTGATGTTGAGGCTTTGGAAGACGTAGAACGCCGGCTTGTTGCCGTGCGAGGGATCCCGGTAGAACGCCGGGCTGGCACCGTAGCGGGCGTTGAGGTAGTTGACGTCCGACGCGACCGAGGCGCCGGTGCGGTTGCCGTACGGCTCGATGTGCCAGGCGACGCGGATGCCGTGCCGGGCGGCGGCGGCCAGCACGCCGGCGGCGAGACCGTCCTCATAGGACCCCTGGCCCCACCAGCTGTAGATGATCACGCCGGCGCCGGATCGGGCGATCCACGTCATCTGCTGGTCGACCGCGCCGGCGAAGTCGCCGGAGTCGTACGGCCCGAGCGAGGGGTAGTAGTTGGCGCCGATGTCGTCGGGCGGGGTGTGCCCGCCCTGGTCCCAGTGCCGGTAGCTGCCGTTCACGGTCGGGCTGCCGTACCAGGGGTAGTAGAACAGCTGGACCTTGTCGGAGAGTCCGGCCGGGTTACGGGCCAGCGCCGTCGGGGCGTGGACGGCGACGAACGCGCCCACGAGCAGGGTCACCACGACGAGCAGGCTTCGCAAGCTTCGCATGGCAGGGTCCATTCGGAAGCCGGTGTGACAGGGAGGTAAGCCGACCATAGGCATCTGAACGGAAAGCTGCAAGAGCTCGACTAGTTAACGCAACTTATTGACACTTACGGCTCCAAGCATGCGGGTGCCCCGCCCGGTCGACGCTGACCGGGCGGGGCGGCTACGGAGCCGTCAGCCGACGGCGATCGCGAACACGTGCAGCTTGGGCTGGCCCTGCGTGGCCACCGAGGTGACGTTGGGCAGGGTCACCACGGAAATCGTCTTGCCGGCCTGCAGCGGGACCGACGAGTAGTACATGTTGACCTTCTGCGTCTGCTGCCCGCCGCTGTTGTTCAGGTAGGGCAGCGCGGCCGCCACGTCCTCGCCGGGAATCGACGGCGACTGCCACCAGTCGTTGAAGCCCAGCGCGAACTGCTGCGTGGTGCCGTCGGTGTAGACGATGGTGCCGCCGCCCGAGGGCGTGCCCGAGTCACCGGTGCCGATGAAGCCCAGCTTGCTGCCGGACCCGTCGAGCAGCACCGACTGCCCGCCGGTGAGCACGTTGTCCGGCTGACCGCCGCCGGAGGTGGGCCAGGTGAAGGTCAGGCCGTCGTGCTGCACGGCGCCGCCCGAGGTGAGCCCGGCCGCCGCCAGCGCCTGGGCCGAGTAGCTCAGGCCGCCGCCGTCCAGGTTGGCCGCGCCGGTGTTGTGGTCGTCGCTGATGCCGACGTTGTTGTACGCCGCGGTCAGCGACGCGTACGGCACCGAGGTCTGCCCGACATCCGTTCGGGTGCCGGCACTTGTGGTCGCCGTGGCGCTGAACGGATACGTGGCCGCCGCGGCGTTGGCGGGTGCGGTGACCTGCCACGTCGTCTTCACGGTCTGGCCGCCGGCGACCGACGGGAAGGTGGCCGGCGAGGTCGCCGTCGCCGTCCAGCCGGCCGGCGCGGTGATCGACATCGTCACGTTGCCGATGGCCGCGCTGCCACCGTTGGCGAACGTCGTGGTGGCGGTGATGCTGTTGCCCGCCTTGACGATCGGCGGGATGGACAGCGTCAGCGAGTGCCCGACGACGATCACCGCGGTGCCGCTGACCCCGTTGACCGTGACCTTGATCGTGGCCACGCCGTCGCCGGCCGCGTGGACCAGGCCCTTCGCGTCGACCGTGGCCACGGCCGTGTTGCTCGACGCGTAGGTCACCTTGGTCTTGGACAGGTCCACAAAGGACTGGTCGTTGTTGACGGCCAGCACGATGTTGTCGGCCGCCGCGTGCTGCTGGCCGGTGTCGTCGGCGATCCACTTGTTCTTGCCGGTCAGGTCGATTGTGTCACCGGCCCGGTACACCACGGCCCCGGGCTGCACGGTGACGGAGGTGATCTTCGGCGTGATCGTCCCGGTCACCGTGGTCTGCACGCTGCTGGCGACGTCACGGGAGTTCGACGCCACCTGGAACTGGTAGACGCCGTCGTACACGGTCTGCCTGACGCCGTCCCATTGGGACAGATCGGCGATGTGCACGGGAATGGTGATCCGCTGCGACTGCCCCGGCCGGAGCACGTCGGTCTTCTTGAACCCGGCCAGACGCTTGACCGGCAGCTGCACGTTCGGCATGGAGAACTTCTGCGCCGCATAGAGTTGCGCGACCGTGGCGCCGGCGGTCTTGCCGGTGTTGGTCACGGTGAACGAGACGTTCACGGTGCCGTCGGCGTTGACCGTGGACTTGTCGATGGACGCCGGCGAGTAGCCGAACGTCGAGTAGCTCAGGCCGTAGCCGAACGGATAGCTCGGCGTGCCGGTGAAGTACTGGTACGTCCGCCCGAGGCCACCGGTGTCGCCCGGCGTCAACCCGTAGTCGTTCATCGGCGGCAGCTGCGAATCGTCCTTGTACCAGGTGAAGTTGAGGTGGCCACTGGGATTCTGCTTGCCGGTCACCACATCCGCCAGCGCCGCGCCCTGGGCCTGCCCGTTGTAGCCGGAGAACACGATGGCCGGCACGCTGCCCTGCACGTCGTCGAGCACGACCGGGCCGTCGGACTGCACGACCAGCGCCGTGTTGGGGTTGCCCAGCGCGGCGACCTGCGTGATCAGCGAGTGGTAGTTGCCGGGCAGCGCCAGCGTGCTGCGGTCGTGCCCCTCGTTGGCCACAGTCCCGTCGGTGCCGACGAATTCCACCACCAGATCGGCGCTCTTGATGTCGGCCTGGGTCTGCGCGGACAGCACCGCCGCGCCGGTCGAGCCGGTGGACGTGCCGGCCGCGTCGAAGATCACGGTGGCCCCCGGCAGCGCGGCCTTGATCCCGCCGACCGCCCCGACCTGCACGTTCGGCGCGCCCGAGTAGTCGCCCAGGGTGACCTTGTTGGCCATGTCGCCCAGCACCACGACCTTGTGCACCTTGGACGGCGTCACCGGCAGCACGTTGTGGTCGTTCTTCAGCAGCACCAACGAGTTGTCGGCGACCTTCTGGGCCAACGCTTGGTGCGCCGGGCTCTGGATGGTGTCCTTGGTGATCTTCGTGTACGGCACGCTGCCGACCGGGTCGAACTCGCCGGTCCGCATCCGGATGGTGAACACCGGCACCAGCGCGGCGTCCAGCACGCCCTCGCTGAGCACGCCGGCGTTGATCGCCTCCTGGATGTTGGGCAGGGTGTTCTCCTCGCCCGGGCAGTTCAGCGCGGTGCCGGCCCGCAGCGCGTACGCCTGGCCGCCGGCCGGCCCGGAGACCTTGGCGCCACTGGCCGTGTTCGTCCACGTCGCGCCGACGTCCTTGCCGTCGGTGGTCCAGCCGGGCGGCGCCCAGTTGTGGCCGCCGTTGGGCTGCCGGTAGGTGGTGCCGACCGCGCCGCAGTCCGAGGTGATGTAGCCGCCGAAGCCGTATGTCCGCTGCGCCAAGGCATTCGTGGTGTACGTGTCCGCGACCGACGGCGTGCCGTTGATCGCGTTGTACGAGGTCATGAGCCCGGCGACGTGCGCGTTCTCGATCAGGTCGCGGAACTGCGCCGTGTAGTAGTCACGGATGTCGGCGTCGCTGGCGTCCGAGCTGATGCCGGTCCGGTTGAGCTCGACGTCGTTGAGCGCGTAGTGCTTGGCCGTCGCGGCGACCTTGAGGTACTTGTCCGGCGTGCCGTCGGCCTTGTTGCCCTGGTAGCCGTTGACGAACGCGCCGGCGATCTGCCCGACCAGATAAGGATCCTCGCCGAACGCCTCGTCGGTCCGGCCCCAGCGCGGGTCGCGGTCCATGTTGACGGTCGGGGCCCAGTAGGTCAGCGACCCGTAGTCGTTGACGTCCGGGCCGATGTTGTTGGCGCTCACGCCCCACAGCGACTTGTCCAGGAAACCGCGCACCTCGTCGGAGACCGCGGTCGTCTCCTGGTACACCAGATCGGGGTCCCAGGCCATGCTGGACGCGAAGTTGGTCGGGAAGCTGGTGGCGTGCACCTGCTCCGGCGGGGTGTTGGGGTTGGTGGAGGCGCCGAGCCGGTTGATGCCGTGCTGGCCCTCGTTCCAGTAGGTGTACTGCTGCACCCCGAGTCTGGGGATCGCCGGCCCGCTGTTGGTGGAGAGCTGGCGGACCTTCTCCTCCAGCGTCATCCGCGAGACCAGGTCGGCCGCGCGCTCGGCGAACGAGTAGTGCGTGTCCTGGTAGATGGGGACAGGATCGGTGGCAGCCGCGCTGCCGCTGGTCAGGGCCAGGGCGCAGACCGCCGCGCACACCGAGGCCACAGTCGCCGTTATCCGCATTACTTGGCTGCCTCCGTCGTTGGAGAAGCTCGGTTGCGGGGCTGGCGGCAAGGCCACTAAGGCTGGTTTTAGCCCGAAGTGACGCCCCGACGGGACTACGAGGCTTAGGATTGTCCGGCAGTAGGCCTAAGTCAAGGTGTTACCTTGACCGTATGGCGCAGGCTCCGCTCAACCTCAGGGAAGAAGGTCGGTTGCGGGTCCTGCAGGCCCTGCACCGCACCGGCCACAGCAGTCGGGTTGAGCTGGTCCGGCAGACCGGGTTGTCCAAGGCCACGGTGTCCACGCTGGTGGCGGACCTGATGGCGGTCGGGCTGGTGCGCGAGGACGACGAGCCGCCGGGCGAGACCCGCCGCACCGGCCGGCCGGCCCAGGGCTTGTCGCTGGTGCCGACCGCGGCGTACGCGTTCGGCGCGGACATCGGCCACCAGCACGTCCGGGTGGTGCTGTCCGACCTGCTCGGCACGCCGCTGTGGGACCGGTTCGTGGTCAAGGAGGTCGACCGGGAGCCGGCCCAGACCCTGGACCTGATCGCCGACCTGGTCACGCAAGCGTTGCGGGACAACGACATTCCGCTGGAGCGGGTGCTCGGCATCGGCGCCGGCATCGCCTCGCCGGTCGAGCGTGGCGGCGAGCTCGGCCACTCGATGATCATGTCGGCCTGGGCCGGGCTGCGGCCGGCGTGGGAGCTGGAGCGGCGCACCGGACTGGCCGGCCTGGTCACCAACGACGCGAACGCCGGCGCGCTGGCCGAGCGGCTCTACGGCGTCGCCCGCGACACCGGGGACATGGTGTACGTGCGGCTGTCGGCCGGCATCGGCGCGGGCATTGTCGTTGACGGACAACTGATGCTCGGCGCCCGCGGCCTGGCCGGCGAGGTCGGGCACCTGCTGGCCGAGCCGGGCGGGCGGATCTGCCGCTGCGGCAACCGGGGCTGCCTGGAAACGGTGGCCAGCCCGGTCGCGGTGGCCGAGCTGCTGGCCCGCAGCTGGGGCGAGCCGGTGACGCCGCTGGACCTGCCGCGGCTGGTCGCCGAGGGCAATCCCGGGGCGTGCCGGGCGATCGAGGACGCCGGCGAGGCCGTCGGCCGGGTGCTGGCCTCGGTCGTGACGCTCGTGGACCCGGAACTTGTTGTGGTGGGCGGGGATCTGGCCTCGGCCGGCGAGCTGATCCTGGCCCCCGTCCGGTGGAACATCCGCAAGCACGCGCTGTCGCTGGGCGCGCGGCAGGTGTCCGTGGTGGCGGGGGAGCTGGGGGATCGGGCCGAGGTGCGGGGAGCCGCTGGGATCGTGTTGTCCAACGCGCCCCGCCTGCTCGCGACGGCCGCCAGCGCGGCGTGACCGGCCCCGTTGCGCCGGGAAGGTCGCCTTCACCGCGTTCGCAGTGAAGGCGGCCTTCCCGGCATTGGGCTCAGGACTGCTGCTGCAACCGGAACGACTGCGACGCGACCCCGGTGCAGGTGGCCTGGGTCAGCTGCGTGCCGTCGCCAGAACCCGAGGTCGTCAGGCACTTCTGGGTGGCCATGCTGGTGAAGTGCCAGTAGCCGCCGCCCTCCTGGACCGCCTGCCACTGCTGGTTCGTGCCGCCGCCGTAGGCCCACAGCTGGATGCCGGCGCCGTCGGAGGTGGAGCGACCGGACACGTCCAGCGATTCGGCGGTGTTGCCGCGGTTGTTCACCCGCAGCCAGGGGCCGTTCGTTCCCTGGAACTGGAACTGCTGCCCGTTGCTGTTGTTGCAGGCGTATTGCTGGATCACGGTGCCGTTCGCGGTGCCGCCGCTGCGGGCGTCGACACACTTGCTGTTGCCCTTGTTCACCAGGCTGAAGTAGCCACCCGGATTGATCTGGTCAGTGGGGGCGTCCGTCGGGGCGCCGCCGCCGAGCCATAGTAGGCCGTCGATGATGAACTTGTCCTGGACCGGATCCGCGAAAGTGGACGACAGTGGCGTCTTCGTCGTGTAGTTCATCGCGTCGTGCCCGAAGTTGGCGTACAGCATCTTGTATTGCTTGTTCGCCCACAGAATGGGGTAGTAGCCGCTGTACCAGGACTGGTTGGGGTCGGTGCCGACCGGGAAGCTCGACGCGTCGACCGAGGCCAGGACCTGGATGTTCGGGTTCTGCCGCAGGTCGTTCTGCCAGCTGTACCATTCGCTCACGCCGGCCGTCCAGGTCGTCGGCAGCCGCCGCGTCGCCGCGTGCGACGAATCCGTGTGCAGAATGGCGGTGGTCGGGAACCAGGTGTTGTTGCGGAACGTTCCGGTGCCCATCAGCGTGTTGTTGAACCACGACCAGCCGGTGCCGGAATCATTGTAGGCCGACACGTGCCAACCGAAGTACGCGCCGCCGTTCTGCATATAGTGCTGGAAGCCGGCGCGCTGGCCGGAATCCGTCGGCACGTCGTCGAGGAACATGACGACATTGGCCTGCGCGGTGGTGAGGCTGTTCAGCATCGACCAGTTGTTGGTCTGCTGGTACGAGAAGTTGTACTGCGCCGCGACCTGGGGGAACCAGATCGCCGCCTCCTTTTCGAATGCGATGTGTGCGTCGTCGTACGTGCCGGAGTAGAAGGCGATGACCTTGAACTGCGGCGCCTGCGGCGCGGCGGGGGTGTTGGCTGCCGTGGACAACAGCAACACCAGGGACAGCGCGGCGACGACCGCGCGCGCGAGCCTCGTTTTCACTGGGACCCTTTCCGTTCAGGGCGACGGGTAGGGGCCGTCCGAGCTGGCGGTCTGCGGAGCGACGTGCAGTCAAGGAAGCATAAATCCAGCACTTAGTTCAAGACTCTAATTAGGGGAGCGCGCACGTTCGGCGCAACGGGCCCTGCAGTTGCGCCTTTCGGCCGCGGCGGCGCGCATGCGTCAATGGGCAAATTCGCCCCCTGAGTGCTTTCCTGACACTCAGGGGGCGAATTGTCGACGCCTTTGTTTCATTGTTTCAGCTCACCGCGAGCGTGACCACCAATGCGGCCAGGCCGCCGGTGCTGGTCAGCGTGCGCACGTTGTTCCAGCGCACCCAGCGCGTCTCGAACTCGTGCCACGCCGGGCCCGGTTCGGCCGGGTCGGCCTTGTCCAGGGCCAGGTTGAGCGGGATGTTGATCTGGAAGGTGATCAGCAGGGCGGCGCCGAACAGGACAAGGCCGACCGCCTCGCCGGCCACCCTCGGCCAGTTGCCGCCGAGCCCGTCCACGAAGATCGACACGACCGTGAGGAACGGTGCGCCGACGAAGCTGAGGGCGAACCAGCCGTTCAGGATCGCGACGTTGATCCCCTGCATGGTCTGCACGCGGACCGCGTCGTCGCTGCGACGCAGCCCGGGCATCACCGCGCAGCTGAAGGCGTAGAACAGGCCCGCGCCCAGGCCGGTCGCCACGGTCGCGAGGACGAGCACGATTTGTCCGAACATGTCCTCCAGTCCATGACTCGGCGCGGCCCGGCGTCAACAGCAACTTGCGATCGCCGCCCGAAGGTAGGCCAGCGCCGCGGCCTGCCGGTCGGCGTCGGGCGGCCCGCCCTCGCCCAACCGGGTTGTCCGATGCCGCAACGCTTCCTCGATGATCGCCCGGTGCTCGGGGAACGCCTGGATGGCGTGCCGAGCGGCGCCGGACTTCGAGGTGATGTCGCCCGTGACCATCGAGTAGTGCAGCCGGCTGATGCCCAGCACGACCCAGGCGATGCCGACGGCGTGGGCCAGGTCGGCCGGGTCGTCGAGGTGCTGCCGCCAGTACGTGTTCGCGTTGCCGCGCACCCATTCCCGCAGTTCCTCGGGATCCGCGTGCACGTTCAGCTCGGCCGGTCGCGGGCCCCTGATCCGGACACCGTGGTTGGCCAGCGTGATCCACTCCACCGGCGACCGGCCCTCGTTGCCGACGCCGAGCCGGCCGTCCAGCTGATAGTGGCCGTCGGGCAGTTCGGCCGGGCTGGTGCGGAGATCCGTGAACGTCACGTACAGGCCGTCGAACCGGTGCAGGCCCTGGTGGACCTGCCGCAGCAGCTCCGGGTCCGGGTCGTCGGCCACCGCGATGAAGTCGACGTCCGAGACCTCGTCGTGGAAGTCGTCCAGGGCAATGGATCCGACCAGGTAGAGGCCCTGCAGCAGGCCCGGGCTGGCCTGGTCCATGCGCTGCGTGTAGCGGTCGACGAGGTCCTTCGCCCTTGGTGGCAACATGATCACCACATTAGGCCGTGTGGACGGGCAGCGTGGCCAGCCGCCAGTTGCCGGGGTCGGGCACGCGCACCGGATCGGCGGCCAGGCGCAGGCCGGGAAAGCGCGTGAACAGTGTCGTCAGCGCGACTTCGGTCTCCAGGCGCGCCAGCGCCGCGCCGAGGCAGAAGTGCGCGCCGTGGGCGAAAGCCAGGTGCGGTCCCGGCACGCGGGTGACGTCCAGGCGGTCCGGGTCGGGGAACACGGCCGGGTCCCGGTTGGCCGACAGCATCGACACCGTGACGCGCTCGCCCTCCGGGATGGGCACGCCGCCGATCTCCACGTCCTCGGTGGTGAAGCGCGGCACCGTCAGCAGCTGCGGCGTGCACCAGCGCAGCAGTTCCTCCACCGCTCGCGGCGGGTCTTCCTGCAACAACGCGATCTGTGCCGGGTGCGTCAGCAGCGCCTCCACGGCGTTGGCGATCAGGTTGCCCGGGACCTGGCCGGCCAGCACCAGATGCCACACCAGGACCACCATCTCGTCGTCCGTGGCCTCGGACCGCACCAGGTCCGCGAGCAGGCCGTCGCCCGGCTCGGCCCTGGCCCTGGCCACCGCCGCCTTCGCGCCGGCGATGACCTCCGGGATCGCCTCCTGGAACGCCTGCCCCTGGCCGCCGGCCACCGCGATGCCGACCCGCCGCCACATCGGCCGCTCGTGCTCGGCGATGCCCACCAGGTCGCAGATCACCTCGATCGGCATCGGGTGGGCGAAGTCGGTGAGCAGATCGAAGGCCTCGGGCCGGTCGGCGAGCAGGCTCCGCACCGTCTGCTCGATCTTGGGCCGGAACTCCGCGATCCGTCGCGATGTGAAGGCCGGCGCGGCCAGGCGGCGGAGGCGGGCGTGGTCCGGGCCGTCCATCTCGCCCAGGTTCGGCGTCTCCGGCAGGCCCTCGGGGCGCATCGCGTAGCTCTCCCGGGCCAGCCGGAACCGCGGGTCGGTCAGCACCTGTCGGGCGTGTTCGTGCCTGGTCACGATCCATAACGTGCCCAGGCCCGGCACCTCCATCGTCGCCACCGGCGAGTCCTGCCGGACCGCCGCGTAGGTGGCCGCCGGGTCGAGGAGGGCGGCCGGGTCGGCCGGGTCAATTCGCATGATCGCTCCATTCAGATGATGAGATCATATGTTTCTACCATCTGAGTGATGACGGTATCTTCGCGGCGGGTGGCGGTGCAACCATCGACCGGTTGCCGCGGCCGGCGGACGGGCGGCCGGCCGCCGCGTGAGCGAGGAGAGGCATGGCTCGGCTGACCAGGGCGGAGGCGCAGGAGCGCAACCGGGGCAGGGTGCTGGCGGCGGCCAGGGCCGAGTTCGCGGAGCGCGGATTCCGTGAGACGAAGATCGACGCCATCGCCGAGCGGGCGGAGCTGACCCGCGGCGCGGTGTACTCGAACTTCCCGGGTAAACGGGCGCTGTACTTCGCGGTGCTGGCCGAGGACGCCGAGAACGCGGAGCTGCCGGTCGACTTCGAGGTGGGCCTGACCCCCAGGGAGGCCCTCGCGGCGTTCGCCCGGGCCTGGGTGACCCGCCTGCCGCTGGTCAACGACCGCGAGGCGGCGAGGCTGGGCCTTGACCTGATGCCGGAGGTCCTGGCGTCGGAACAGACCAGCCGCCCGTACGCGCAGCTGAGCCGGTTCACGGCGAGCCTGTTCGGCCTGGCCCTGGAACGCCTGGACCCGGTGGCCGGCCGGCTGGTGCGGGTGGCGGAGTCGGCGCTGACGATGCTGCACGGGGCGAGCCAGCTGGCGGTGGCGGCGCCCGGGTTCGTGGAGCCGTTCAACGTGATCAGGGCCTGCGAGTCCTTCGCCGACCTGGAGCTCGACCGCGCCTGGCCGGAGCGGCCGCCGATCGTGGCCCCCGTCTTGGCGGTCGACGAGCCGTGGAATCCGCCGCCGGCGGTGGACCTGCTGACCGGGGAGCCGATCCGGGTGGCCAAGGGTGTCGTGGCGGTCCTCGGCCTGCACCGGTTGTCGGCGGCGGAGGAGATGATCCGCGCGGCGTCGCCGTCGGACGACGTGACGATCGCGATCGTCACGGGCGAGCCGGCCGAGCTGTCCGCGCTGGGCCGGCTGGTGCTCGCGGACTTCCGCTGGCACCTGCATCAGGCGTTCCCCCGCTCGGCCTGGCCGCGCGTGCAGATCGTCTCCGACGACGATGGCACGTTCGCGGCGGCGGCCGGCGTACCGGCCACAGTGGACGGCACCGAGGTGGGGATTCGGGTGCGGGGCGGGCGGATCGTGCGGCGAGCCGAGGGATTCGGTGCCAGCTATGCCGTCTGCTGAGACCTACGACCAGACGCGCGTGGTGCCGAGGCGCTGCGCTCAGTGGTTGCTCGATCGCTTGCTGGTCGCCGTGCCGGCAGTCGTGCTGCTGATCGTTTTGGTGATCGCGGTGTCCGGCCACCGGTCGCTGTTGTTCCTGCCGCCGGCGGTGTTCGTCTTGACACTGCTGGTCGGCGGCCTGCTGGTCGACGTGTGGGTGCCGAACCGCACCGGCGGCCGGACGCCGGCGATGAGGCTGCTCGGCCTGCGGATCGTCACCGAGTGGGGCGGCACGCCGACGCTGGGCCGGTACGCGATCCGCTGGCTGCTCCAGGTGGTCGACGGTTTCGCCTTCGGCCTCGCGGGTCTGCTCGTGATGCTGCTCAGCCCACGGCACCAGCGCGTCGGCGACCTCGTGGCCCGCACGTTGGTCGTCCGCGTCACCGCCGCCGCTGCGTGACCAGTCCCGTCACGCCCTGCACGAACATCGCGATGCCACACAGGAAGACAATGCCCTGAAGCACAAGTTGGATCGTGTCGGTGCCGTACCAGCCCAGCGCGTACGAGATGGCCGTCAGCACGGCGATCACCAATCCGGCGGCGGTGCGCAGCCACGAGGTGCGAAGCTCCTTGGTCATGACACCGATCCTCGGCCCCGCCGCCGGCCGGCGCCTCGGCCCGGGGAGTGGTTCCGCCTCAGACTTTCGGACGATCTGATGCAGCCGTGGGACGAGACCGTGTTCGACGAGATGCGCGCGCTGTTGCCGCCCGAGCCGGCGGCCGACGCACGGGATTACCTGGACCACAACGAGTTCGAGCTGGCCTTCGAGACCGCCGTCGACCACCTGTCCGAGGAGTCCGTGCCGATCACCGCCACTGGGAAGGTGCCGTATCGGCTAGGAATTCTACTTGCCCACGGCGGCATCGAGGAGTTGGCCCGCGGCGAGGACGGGCTGGACCGGCTGGAGAGGTGCTGGGCGTGAGCTCTCTCGCGGTGCCGCCGCTGTTCGCCCGCTTGGCCGGGGCGCAGCGAGTGCTGATTGCCGGCGCGGGCGGCGGCTTCGACGTGTATGCCGGCCTGCCGCTGGCGACGGCGTTGCGGGGCATGGGAAAAGAGGTGCACCTGGCCAACCTGTCGTTCAGCGACCTGGACGGGTTGGACATCGACGACTGGATCGAGCCCGACCTGGCGGCGGTCACGCCGGCCAGTCGCGGCGGCGAGGGTTACTTCCCCGAGCGAACGCTGGCGCATTGGCTTGCGGCGCAAGGACTTCCATCGACCGTGTACGCCTTCCCGCGCACCGGCGCGCAGGGTGACGACCCGGACCGGCGGCAGCGAGCTCTTTGTCAACCCGCTCATGGCCGTCTACTTCACGGTCGACCTGATGTCCCTGGCCGGCAACGTGAAGTACCTCGACCGGCTGGAACGGACTCGCACCAGCCACGAGGTCGCCTACGCCATCGAGGACTACCGGGACTCGGTCGCCCACCGACCGCGCCGAAGCCTGCCGCACTAGAGGTCCTTGGCAGGATGGAACGATGTCATGGGATGAGGCGGCGGCGAATTTCGACGACGAACCCGACCACGGGCTGCGCGACCCCGAAGTGAAAGCGGCGTGGGCCGCGCTGTTGGTGCCGATGGTGCATACGTCGCACGCCCGGATCGCCGATCTGGGCTGTGGCACGGGCAGCATCGCGGCGCTGTTCGAGCAGGCCGGCCACGAGGTGCATGGCGTCGACCAGTCGCCGCGCATGTTGGAGATCGCCCGCACGAAGTGCGCCCAAGCGTCACTGCGGCTCGGCGACGCCGCTGACCCGCCGCTCGAGCCCGGCTCCTACGACGTCGTCTTCGCCCGGCACGTGCTGTGGACGCTGCCGCCGGAGGCCGTGCAGCGATGGGTCGCGCTGCTCCGGCAGGGCGGACGGTTGCTGCTGGTAGAAGGTCGGTGGTCTACCGGCGTCGGAATCACCGCCGAGGAGTGCCGCGAGCTGGTGCTGCGCCATCGCCGGCACGCCGACGTGCGGCAACTGACCGATCCGGCACTGTGGGGCGGCCCGATCGACGACGAGAGGTACCTGTTGGTCAGCGACGCGTAAGATGTCAACCGGGAATAGGTCTTACGAGAGGGCGGGGCATGCGCATCCTGGTCATCGGCGCGGGGGCGACCGGCGGGCTGTTCGGCGCGAGGCTGGCCACGGCCGGCCGGGACGTGACCTTCCTGGTCCGCCCGCGGCGGGCCGAGCTGCTGCGCGAGCGTGGCCTGCGGGTGCACGGCGCGGGGCAGGACTTCGTGATCAAGCCGCAGGTGCTGGTCACCGGCGAGATCGCCGAGCCCTACGACGTCGTCCTGGTGTCGGTCAAGGCCGCCGGCCTCGACCAGGCGATCGAGGACTTCGCCCCCGCGGTCGGCCCGGACACGCTGGTCATGCCGTTCCTCAACGGGATGCGGCACCTGGCCGTGCTGGACAAGCGGTTCGGCGCGGACCGGGTGCTGGGCGGCGTGGTCCGCGTGCAGACCACTGTGGACGGTGACGGCGACATCCTGCGGATCGGCCCACTGGAGGACATGTCCTACGGCGCAAGGGTCGGCACCTCGCCGGCGCGGCTGGCCGAGCTGCCTGAGACGCTCGGCGGCGCCGGCTTCCCGGCCGAGTTGTCCGAGCACATCGACGCCGACATGTGGGCGAAGTGGGTGCTCATCGCCTCCTTCGGCGGGGCGACGTGCATGATGCGCGGCACCATCGGCCAGATCGCCGCGGCCGGTGGGGCGCAGTTCTCCGCCGCCCTGATCGACGAGTGCGCCGCCGTCGCCACGGCCGCCGGCTATCCCCTGCCCGAGGCGGCCCACAGCCGACTGCGCGCCGGCGTGGCCGATCCGGCTTCGCCCGCCGCCACGTCGATGTTCCGCGACCTGAGCAACGGCTACCCCACCGAGGCCGAGCACCTGCTCGGCGATCTGCTGGAGCGGGCCCGTCGGCTCGACGTGCCGACGCCGCTGCTGGAGCTCGCGACCATCAGCATGCGGGTGTACGAGAACAACCGATGACCGCCACCGCCCGCTACGGCCTGGCCGCGGCCCCCGCGGAGCTGCGGCTCACGCAGGAGCTGCTGAACACCACGGCCACGAACAGGCATCCTGACCGGGACCTGCTGTCCAGTGTGGACACCGCACGGGCCTGGTTCGGCGGCATCCCGGGCGCGCCCGAGCTGACCATCGAGGACCTGTTCGACCTCCTGGAGCTGCGAGATTGCTTGCGGCGCCTGGTGAACGGCGAACCGGCAACGCTCGTCGGCACGGTCGAGATCAGGATCGACGCCGAGTCCGCCGTGGCCGTGCCGGCGGGCGCGGCGTGGCTGCAGAGCGCGATCGCGGCGGAATGCCTGCTGGCGCGGGCAACGGGCACGTGGTCGCGGCTGAAGATGTGCCGCAACGAGGGGTGCCTGATCGTCTTCTACGACTCCTCCCGTAACGGCCGCCGCGTCTGGTGCGACGTCGCGGTCTGCGGCAACGTCGCCAACGCGCGGGCGCACCGCGCCCGACACGCCGATGCCCGACACGCCAATCAGACTTTCGGTTGAGGCGGACGGCGGCGACCTGGGAGCAGGATCATCACCATGAGTCACGGCTGGACGGGCCGGCGGGGCCCGCTCGTGGCCGAGTGCGTGGTGCTCGGCCTGCTGTTGGCCGTGGACGTCGGCTGGGCGCTGCACGCGGGCGTGCCGACGCGGGGGGCGAGTTCGATGGCCTTCGAGCTCGCCCCGGGTGGGTCGCTCGCGGTGGCGGTGTTGGCCTTGCTGCGCCGGCGGTTCCCGAACCGGGTGCTGCTGCTCGGCTGCGTGGTCGCGGCGCTTTCCCTTGTCGGCACGGCAGCTCTGGTGATCACGGCCGCGCTGGGCCAGCCGCTGCCGTTGGAGCTGGGCCTGACCGAGCTGATGGCGTTGGCGCTGCTCGTCGGCTCGGCGAGCCGACGGCTGGCCCCGGTCCCCGCGGGCGTCGTGGTCCTCGCCGGGGCGATGGCGATGATCGCCCAGGCCCTGCTCCGCTACGGCCTCGGCGGCCTGCCGGCGGTGCCGGTGGCCGTGGTGTGGGGCGGGGCCGTCGCCGTCGGCCTGGTGCTCAGGGACGCGGATTCCCGCCGCCGCAGCGCTTTGGCCGAAGTCCGCACGGGCGAACGGCTTGTGCTGGCCCGCGAGCTGCATGACCTGGTGGCGCACCACATCACCGGTGTTGTCGTGCTGGCCCAGGCCGGCCGGCGGGTCGCGCCCGAGCGGGACGAGGTGTTCGGCGAGATCGAGCAGGCCGGCGCCGAGGCGCTGGCGGCGATGCGCCGGCTGGTCGGCATGCTGCGCACGGCCGGCGATCTCGAGGCCACGCCGAATGATCTGCTCGACGCGGTCAAGCGGGCGGTGCCGCCGGGCGCGACACTGACCGTCCAAGATGGACTGGACGTGCTGGCCGTGACGCCCGAGGCCGCGACGACCGTGCACCGCGTGATCATGGAGTCGGTGACCAACGCCCGCCGACATGCCCCGCAGGCACGGGAACTCGTTGTGGACGTGCATGTCGACGGGGACTGGCTGGTGGTCGAGGTGGTCAACGACGGCGTGCGGTCCGCCCCCGCCGGCGATCGCGGCTACGGCCTGGTCGGCATGGCGGAGCGGGTCGCGGCGCTGGGCGGTAGTCTGCTGGCCGGTGCGGCGCCGGGACAGCGCTGGCGGGTGTCCGCGCGACTGCCACTGGGGAGGACCGTGTGAGCCTGCGGGTCCTGGTCGCCGACGATCAGGCCATGGTGCGGACCGGGTTTCGGCTGATCCTGAACGGGGAGCCGGACATCGAGGTCGTCGGCGAGGCCGCGGACGGCCGCGAGGCCGTGTCACTGGCCCGGGAGTTGCGGCCGGACGTGACCCTCATGGACATCAAGATGCCGGTGGTGGACGGCCTTCAGGCCACCCGTCTGCTGGCCGGCCCGGACGTGCGGGATCCGCTGCGGGTCGTTGTGGTCACCACCTTCGACCTGGACGAGAACGTGCACGCCGCGTTGCGGGCCGGCGCCTGCGGCTTCCTGCTCAAGGACGCCGGGCCCGGCCTGTTGATCGAGGCCGTGCACGCCGCGGCCAACGGCGAGGCCCTGGTGTCGCCGTCGATCACCACCCGGCTGCTGGCCCACTTCGCCGCGCCGCGGACCGAGCGCAAGCCGCTGGAACCGTTGACGGAGCGGGAGTTCGATGTCGTCCGGCTGGTCGCCCGTGGCCGCACCAACGCCGAGATCGCGGCCGAGCTGGTGATCTCCCTGTCCACGGTGAAGACCCACCTCGGTGCGGTGCAACGGAAGCTGGCCGCGCGTAACCGCACCGAGGTGGCGATCTGGGCCTGGGAGTCGGGATCGGTGCGCTAGCGACTGTTCGTCAGCGGAGGGGGTGCAGTTGGCCGGCAGGGAAATTCAGCCCTACCCGCAGGTCGAGTCTCGACCCCAGGGTTGAGACCGACCTCCACCCGGCTTCCATCCCGGAGCCGACGCACTCCCACCCCGGTCGGCGCGACGCTGGACGTCGTCGAACACCGACCTGGGAGGAAGAGCAATGACCACGCCGCAACCCGTCCAGCTGCGCCGGTTCCTGCCGAGCATCGTGCTCAACGCCGTGGTGCCGCTGGTGGTGTACACCTTGGTGCGGCCGTACTTCGCCGACGACGTCACCGCGCTGATCATCGCCGGCGCCATCCCGCTGGCCGTCACCCTGGTCGGCTTCGTGATGCGCCGCAAGCTGGACCTCGTCGGCGCGATCTCGGTGGCCGGCTTCGTGGTCGCCGTGGCCGCGCAGCTGCTGACCGGCGGCGACGGGCTGATCGTGAAGGTCCAGGGCGTGATCATCACCGGCCCGATCGGCGTGCTCTTCCTGCTGTCGGCGCTGGTCGGCCGGCCGCTGGTCGGCGTGATCTTCCAGTTCCTGGCCCGCCGCAACCCCGCCATGCGGGTGCCGACCAAGGGCCGGGCGATGGCCCTGACCCTCGTGTTCGGCGGCATGTTCACCCTGCACGCCGTGGTCGCCGTTGCCCTCGCGTTCGTCCTGCCGACGCCGGTGTTCCTGGCCGTGTCCAACCCGATCGGGCTGAGCATCATCGCCGCCGGCTTCCTGGTCATCTTCCTGATGCGCCGCAGGTGGCACGCGTCGGCCCAGCAGGAATCAGTTCAGGGGGAGTCAGCTCAGCAGGAATCAGCCCAGCAGTCGTAGGCCGCCGACCAGCTTGTCGACCAGGTTGCGCGGGCCGACCAGGCTGATCGCGTAGTAGCTGAGGTCCTCGGAGGTGGCCAGGGTGTCCAGGTAGTCCTGGTACACCCGGCTGGTCTGCGCCGGTTCGGGCATGTCGACGACGTGCACGCCGAGCTTGCCGATGGCCTTGGTCCGCACCGCGGCGACCTTGGCCCGGTCCGCGGCCAGGATCGAGCAGCCGGTCCAGGGCAGGCCCGGGTGGTGCTGGCCGAAGGCGTCCGCGCCGCCGGGGCCGAGCAGGGTGGGCACGGCGTGGCCGACCGCGGCGGCCAGGCAGCCGACGGCGTTGGCGATCAGGCCGGGGTTGAGGTCGCGGTCCACGACCATCACCCACTTCAGCCGGGCCTGCCGGGTGGGCTGGTCGATGCGGATCTCGTCGGGGGCGAACGCGGGCAGCATGGGCCAAGCTCCTCATGACGTGCGGTGGATACCCGAGATGCTAGGCGGAGTCACCAGCGCTTACCATGAGTGCCGAACTTCGTTCGGCAAAGGGGCTGATTTCGGGATGTTGGACGAACTAGATCAGGCGCTCCTGCTGGCCCTGCAACACGATGCGCGGCAGACCAACCGGGACCTCGCCGCCGCGACCGGGGTGTCTCCATCCACCTCACTGGAGCGAGTGCGGGGCCTGCGCGAGCGCGGCGTCATCAAGGGCTACCTGGTGGACGTCGACCTGCCGGCCATCGGCCGCGGCGTGCAGGCCCTCATCGCGGTGCGGATCCGGCCCCCGTCCCGCCGCCACATCGAGGCGTTCCGGCAGTGGGTCGCCCGCCTGCCCGAGACCATCGGCGTATTTGTGGTGTCCGGCAGCGAGGACTTCCTCATCCACGTCGCCGTGCCGGACAACAACAGCCTCTACAGCTTCGTCATCGACCGGCTGACCGAGCGCCCCGAGGTCGCGGACGTGCGGACCAGCGTGGTGTACGAGCACATCCGCAACCCACGAATCATGCCGGCGTGACTGTCACATGCGCGTCATACTTGCGCCTCTACGGCACATTCGGACCGCATGTGACAGTCGTCGGCGGAGTCAGCCGGGCTGGTGGGAGCCGGTCATCAGCTCGGCCAGGTCCTCGGGCTTGATGAACGACGGCGGCGGCTTCGGACCCCAGTTGAACAGGCCCTTGGCCCCCTCCAACACCTCCGGCTTCCACACCGCGTCCTCGACGATGCAGTCCATGTCGGAGTAGTACTCCGAGAAGTTGCCGGCGGGATCCCTGAGGTACCAGAAGAAGTTCGAGCCGGCGTGGTGCCGGCCGAGGCCCCAGACGTGCCGCTCGGGGTGGTCCTCCAGCATGGCCGAGGCGCCCCGGCCGACCTCGTCGATGTCGTCGACCTGCCACGAGCTGTGGTGCATGTAGGTGACGGGCGCCTTGAGCACCAACACATTGTGGTGGTCGGTGGAGCAGCGTAGGAACGCGCCCTCGTTCTTCATCTCGTCGCTGAGCCTGAAGCCGAGGCCGTCGGTGAAGAAGCGGCGGGTGGCGGCGTATTCGGTGGAGCCGATCACCACATGGCCGAGCTTGCGCGGCTTGACCTTGTTGGTGCGCAGGACGCCCGGGGTGCGCTGGCCGGTTCGGACGATGTGGCCGGGGGCGTTGAACGGCGGCGGAATGGTCGGCTCCTGCGCGATGCGTGGCGCGATCCGGACCACGGCGCGCACGCCGGTCGCCGGCTCGACGGCGGTCACGCTCTCGGCGTTCTTGTCGACAGAGATGTCCAAACTGGACAGTCGCGAGGCCACGGTGCCGAGGTCGTCGGCGTCGTCGGCCCGCACGGCGACCTCGACCAGCCGCCGCACCGGCGCGTGCACGACCCGCAGCTGTCGGCCGCCGTCCACAGTGGACAACCAGCCGTCGTCCGCCGGCGTGAGGCCGAATTCCGTGTAGTAGGCGATGGTCGTCGCGACGTCCGGGACGCCGATGGTGATGGCCGACAGGCCATGCAGAGCCATCACGCACCTCCGGTGAAGGTGTGCCGCATGGTGCCGATGCCCTCGATGTAGGTGACGAGTTCCTGGCCCGGCTTGAGGAAGCGCTGCGGCTTGCGTCCCATGCCGACGCCGGACGGGGTGCCGGTGAAGATGATGTCGCCGGGCAGCAGCGGGGTGATCGCGGACAGCCAGGCCACCAGCTCGGCCACCGAGAACACCATGTCGCTGGTGCGGCTCTTCTGCAGCTGCTCGCCGTCGACGAGACAGCCCAGTTCCAGGTCGTCCCGGTCGGGCACCTCGTCCGGTGTGACCACGACCGGGCCGAGCGGCCCGAAGCCGGGGTAGGACTTGGCCATGCTGAACTGCGGCGCCGGGCCGGTCCGCTGGAGCTCGCGCTCGGACAGGTCCTGGCCGACGGTCAGGCCGGCGACGTGGTCCCAGGCGTCCTCGACGGCCACGTGGTCGGCGGCCTTGCCGATGATGGCCACCAGCTCGACCTCCCAGTCGACGCTGCCGGGCGGCAGCGCGACCTCGCCGGTCGGACCGGTCAGACAGGTGACGAACTTGGTGAACACGGTCGGCGAGTCGGGCACGGCGAAGCCCGACTCCTTGGCGTGCTCCGTGTAGTTCAGCCCGATGGCGTAGATCTGCCGGGGCCGGGGGACCGGGTTGCCATAGTCCGCCGGTGACACGGGAGCCGCTGTGGTGTCGTCCAGCGTCGCGGCGAACGCTTTCACGTCATCCCACTGCTCGTAGGCGAGCTGGATGTCCGGCGAGAACCGGCCGCCGCTGGCGTCGGCCAGGTCCACGGCGCGGTCGGGCGCGGTCAGGACGGCCGCGCGGCCGTTGATGTCGGCCAGCCTCATGGTGGTGCCTCCCTCGGGTGGTGCCTTCGCCAGGCAGGTCAACAGTGAACCAACTTTCGAAAGTTGAGTCAACGTTCGCACTGAGGTAGGTTTTGTGCATGGCGACCACCGGCACCGGGGCGACGCGCACCGACGGCGTGCACGCGCGGCTGCGCGACGACATCCTCGGCGGCGTGCTGTCGCCCGGGCAGCGGCTGAAGTTCCCCGAGCTCTGCCGGCGCTACGACACCTCCGTCGGCGCCGCGCGCGAGGCGCTGACCAGGCTCGCGTCCGCCGGACTGGTCCGCAGCCAGGCCCACCAGGGCTACGTCGTGACGCCGCTGTCGGTCGAGGACCTCGCCGAGCTGACCGTCGCCCGCGTCGAGGTGGAATGCCTCGTGCTGCGCATGGCCATCGCCGAGGGCGACGTGCGCTGGGAGGCCGACGCCATTGCCGCGCACCACCTGTTGGAGCGCGCGCCCTACCTCGACCCCGACAATCCGGCCAGGTCAACTGTCGAATGGTCGACCACGCACGCGGCCTTCCATGAGGCGCTGCTGGCCGGATGCGGCAATCGCCGACTCCGTGAAGTGGCCAATGGTCTGCGCGATGAGGCGGAACTCTACCGACAGTGGTCCATTACGCCGGCCCAGGCCAGCGGGCGCGACGTCGCCGCCGAGCACCGCGCGATCCTCGACGCCGTGATCTCCCGCGACACCGACCTGGCGGTTCGGCTGCTGGGGGAGCACATTTCGCTGACCACCCGGCTACTCAAGGACGCGGCCGTCGGCTGAGGCGCACGTTTCCGCTGTCCAGGTCGATGCGGTTGGGCGGCGCGCCGTCGGCCTCCTCCTCCCGCAACATCGACTGCGACTGCCGGTGCTCCAGCTCCATCCGCTTGCTGCCGTAGAAGGCCGCGCCGATCTCGTCGAAGCCGGCCGCGCTGACCGGCGGACCGCCGCGCCCGCGCCGCCAGGGCAGCCAGCTGGCCCGGCCGGCCCACAGGCCCAGCCGCTCCAACGCGGCCAGCGCCACCAGCAGCAACACCAGTCCGGGCAGCGACATCGCCCACAGCAGGCCCATGCCGGGCCAACGGCTCGCCGACCGTCCGTGTTCCCGTGTGGTCGAAGCCGACGGGTCGTATGTGGCGAACGAGGCCCTCGGATGATCCATGCATTGGGCCGTCGACACAATGTATGACGGCATGACGAACCGCACGCATGTGCGAATCCGGGAGAATGCCCAGGTGAGGCCGCTGTATGGCAGCGGTTTTCCGACTGTCGACGCGGTGCATTAATACATGACGGCGCAATGTATACAATTCTGGACCGCTGACCGTTTTCGCCACGCATCAATTCGGGCATCGAACGCAAGGCCGATCGGGCACGCGGACTTGACCGGTTCGACGGGGCCGTGCGCAGAATTGGCGTGAATGCGGCACACGTCGCGATGGGGGGTTGGCTGTGCGGGAATTCGACCCGCCGTTCCGTGTCGGCGGCGTGCGCGCGGCAGCGGTGTGAACGAGGTGTCCGGGACGCGGAAGCGGTGGGACGTGGTGGACGAGACCGATGTGCTGATCGCCGGGGCGACCCCGGCCGGCCTCGCGCTCGCGCTCGACCTCGAGCGGCGCGGGGTGCGCTGTCTCGTGCTGGAATCGGGCGACGGCCGGGTGGAGACGCCCGAGGTCAGCCCGATCGGACCGCGCTCGATGGAGCTGTTCCGGCGCTGGGGGGTGGCCGAGAAGATCCGCTGCACCGAGTTCCCGGGCGCGCGGGCGCCGGACATCGCCTGGGTCACGCAGGTCGGCGGGCACGAGATCCACCGGTTCGAACGCTTCACCCACGACACGCACACGCCCGAGCCCGAGCAGATCTGCCCGGTCGACTGGCTGCTGCCGGTGTTGCAGACGGCCGTCGGCACCCATCCGGGCGGGGCGATCCTGTTCCGGCACCGGCTCGACGGCTTCACCCAGGACGCCGTCGGCGTCACGGCCCGCGTCAGCCGGCCGGGCGAGGGCGACACGACCATCATCCGCGCGAACTACCTGGTCAGCGCCACCGGTCCGTGCTCGCTGGTCCGCAGCGCCTGCGGGATCCGGTCCACGCCGCGGTTCGAGCCGCAGCTGCTGCGCAGCATCGTGTTCCGCGCGCCGCGGCTGGCCGAGGGGCTGGCCGCCCGCGGTCACCGGCCGGCCCTGACGTACTTCCTGCTCCAGCCCGACGGCTCGCGTTTCCCGTTGCAGGCCATGGACAGCAACGGCACCTTCAAGCTGATCGCGGGCAGCGAGGTCGGCGCGGCCGACGCGATGACCCTGGTCCGCGACGCGATCGCCTTCGACACCCCGACCGAGGTGCTGTCCGATGAGCAGGGCCACGTGCCGCACATGGTGGCCGACCGCTACCGGGCCGGGCGCGTGTTCCTGATCGGCGGTTCAGCGCACACGTTGTCCGCCCCCGGCGGCTTCGGCCGCAACATCGCCATCGCCGACGCCGCCGACCTGGGCTGGAAGCTGGCCGCGGAGCACGACGGCTGGGCCGGCGCCGGGCTGCTCGACAGCTACGACGCCGAGCGCCGACCGGTCGCGCTGGAGGGCTTGGAGGCGGCGGGCATCGCCATGCGCGCGCGGGGCGCCGACGACCTGTCGGCCCGGCTGCGGGACGACAGCTCGCAGGGCGTGCTGGCCCGTACCGAGCTGGGGTTGCAGCTGGCCGAGAGCGTGGCGCACTGGGACGTCGACGCGCCGGAGGTCCACTTCGGACACGGCTACCGGTCGTCGCTGGTCATCGGCGACGAGGTGAAGATGACCGCGCCGTGGCGGCCGAGCAGCGATCCCGGGTTCCGGGCCGCGCACGCGTGGCTGCGGCCCGGAGTGTCCACTTTGGACGTCTTCGGGGACGGGTTCGTGCTGGTGTGCTTCGCGCCGAACGAGCGGCTCGGCGCGGTGGTGCGGGCGTTCGAGCAGCGCGGCGTGCCGCTGCAGATCCTCAAGTGCGCCGATCCGAAGATCGCCGAGCTGTACCGCCAGCCGTACGTGCTGGTCCGTCCGGACGATCACGTCGCCTGGCGCGGCCGGCAGCTGCCGGCCGATCCGCTGCTGCTGGCGGACATGGTGCGCGGCGCCTGTTGACGCCGGTTTTTTGGGGGCCGGGTCGCCGCCGCCACGACGACCCGGCCTGTCTGTGTCCCGGCGCGGGCCCCACTGCCCGCGTATCGGGTCTGAGCAGGAGCTTTAGGCCATCGACCGTCGCGAGCCGGGAGCGGGGCCGATGGATCTGGCAGGGCTTCGGAACCGGTTCCGAAGGTGTGTGGTGCAGTTAACAGCGTCGTCACGCCGTCGTCAAGAGCGGGGGCATTGACAGCATTCGTAGCCTGATTGTGAGAGCGTTCCCACGGCCGGGCCCACCTCCCGTCCGCGAACCGCGAGCCGCCGGTCCCTGCCCACCGCGCGAAGGGTTCGCCGCCCCATGAGATCTGTCCGCTGGCTCGTCGCCGCGCTCGCGGCCGTCATCGTGACCGCCCTGCTCACCGTGCCCGGCGTCGGACACGCCGCGCCCGCCCTACTCTCCCAGGGGCGCACCGCCTCCGCGTCGTCCAGCGAGAACGCCGCCTTCCCGGCCTCGGCGGCGGTCGACGGCGACACCGGCACCCGCTGGTCGAGCCAGGCCGCCGACCCGCAGTGGCTGGCCGTCGACCTCGGCGGCCCGCACTCGCTGACCCAGGTCGTGCTCAACTGGGAAGCCGCCTACGCCAAGGCGTTCCAGCTCCAGGTGTCGTCGGACAACGTCAACTGGACCAACCTGACCCCGGTCACCGCGGGCGTCGTCGGCGTGCAGACGCTGGCGGTGTCCGGGACCGGCCGCTACGTGCGGATGAACGGCACCCAGCGGGCCACCCAGTGGGGCTATTCGCTGTGGGAGTTCCAGGTCTACGGCGACGATGTCGCCGCGGCCTGCAACACCGGCGTGAACTCGGCCCTGAACCAGCCGGTGCTGGCATCGTCCACACAGGACACCGGCGCGTTCCCGGCAACCGCCGCCGTGGACGGGAATTCCGGCACCCGGTGGTCGAGCCTGGCCGCGGATCCACAGTGGATTCGCGTCGATCTGGGCAGTGTGCGCCAGGTCTGTGGTGTCGAGCTGGACTGGGAGGCGGCGTACGCGTCGTCGTTCCAGGTGCAGATCTCCAACGACGGCAACAGTTGGAGCAACCTGACCCAGCCGATGGCCGGCGTGGCCGGCAACCAGGTGCTGACCGTCAACGGATCCGGTCGCTACGTGCGGATGAACGGCACCCAGCGGGCCACCCAGTGGGGCTATTCGCTGTGGGAGTTCATCATCCGCACCGTGGGCGCGCCGCCGACCACGACCACCCAGCCGCCGGGCAACTGCCCGTGGGTGAAGTCGACCGCGCCGATCGCCGACCGGGTCAACCAGCTGATGGCCGCGATGACCAACGCGCAGAAGGTTGTCGTGCTGCACGGGAACGGCGCCACCGGGCCGTACATCGGCAACACCGACCCGATCCCGGCGCTGTGCGTGCCGGCGATGGGGTTGCAGGACGGGCCGGCCGGCGTCGGCGACAGCCTCGACGGCGTGACCGAGCTGCCCGACCCGACCGCGGTCGCCGCGACCTGGGATGTCAACGCGGCCAAGCAGTACGGGACCGTGATGGGGCAGGAGTTCGCCGGCAAGGGCGCGAACGTGGTGCTCGGGCCGACGATCAACATCGTCCGGGATCCGCGCTGGGGCCGCGACTTCGAGACCTACAGCGAGGATCCGTACCAGGCCGGGCAGACCGCCGTCGGCACGGTGCAGGGCATTCAGGGCCAGGGCGTGATGGCGCAGATCAAGCACGCCGCCGCGTACAACGTGGAGGGCGGGGCGTCGCGGGGCACGCCGTCGGACAACGTGATCATCGACGACCGAACGCTGCACGAGATCTACCTGCCGGCGTTCCAGACCGCGTTGACGCAGGGGCAGGCCGCGTCGGTGATGTGCGCCTACAACGAGATCAACGGCACCCCGGCCTGCCAGGACTCGGCCGTCATGAACACCGCGTTGAAGCAGGACACCGGGTGGGGCGGTTTCATCGGCTCCGACTGGGGTTCGGCCACCGGTGGCGCGCCGCAGCTGGCCAACGGCGGTCTGGACATGGAGATGCCCGGCGGCGCGTTCTTCGGGCAGGCGTTGCTCGACGCCGTGAACCAGGGCCGGGTTTCACAGTCCACTGTGGACGATATGACCCGGCGGGTGCTGACCCAGATGTTCCGGTTCGGGCTGTTCGACCACGGGGCCACCGGCACCACCGGCGCGGTGGTGACCAGCGCCGCGCACACCCAGGTGGCGCAGGACGTGGCCGCGCAGGGATCCGTGCTGCTGAAGAACAATGGCGTGCTGCCGCTGGCCGCGTCGTCGATCAAGTCGATCGCGCTGCTCGGCGGGGACGCCATCGATCCGCAGAACATCGGCGGCGGCAGCGCCAAGGTCAATCCCTCGCCCGCCGCCGTCAATCCGATCAACGGCATCACTCGGCGCGCCGGCAGCGGCGTCAGCGTGCAGTGGGTGGCCGGGGCCGGCGAACACGTGCAGACGCCCGACATTCCCGCCGCCGTCGCGCTGGCCCAGAAGTCCGACGTGGCGATCGTGTTCGCCTCGTACGGGGAGAGCGAGACCGACGACCTGAGCTCGATCGACCTCCAGTTCTCGCAGAACGACCTGATCAGCGCGGTCGCCGCGGCCAATCCGCGGACCATCGTCGTGCTCAACACCGGCTCCGCCGTGACGATGCCGTGGCTGAACAACGTCGCCGGCGTCATCGAGGGCTGGTATCCCGGGCAGGAGAACGGCAACGCCATCGCCGCGCTGCTGTTCGGCGACGTCAACCCGTCCGGCAAGCTGCCCGTCACGTTCCCGCGCAGCATGGCCGACATGCCCACCGCCGCCGTGCAGCAGTTCCCCGGGGCCAACGACCGGATCGAGTACTCCGAGGGCATGAACGTGGGCTACCGCTGGTACGACTCCCGCAACATCACGCCGCTGTTCCCCTTCGGGTTCGGGTTGTCGTACACCAGCTTCGGGTTCTCCGGACTGTCCATTTCCGCGCAGGCCAACGGTTCCGCCACCGTGCGGGCCACCGTCACCAACACCGGGTCCCGCGCCGGGGCCGAGGTGCCCCAGCTCTACATCGGCCAGCCCGCCGCCAACGGCGAGCCTCCGCACCAGCTGAAGGGATACCAGAAGATCACCCTGAGTCCCGGGCAGAGTCAGGTGGTCACCTTCACCCTGACGCCGCGCGACCTCGCCCACTGGAACGGCTCGGTGTGGACGACGAACACCGGTTCCTACGGAGTGTTCGTCGGCGACTCGTCGCGCAACCTGCCGTTGACCGGAGCCATCGCCGTGACGACGGGCAGCTGATCTCCCGGGCCGGCTCGACACCCCCCTGCCGTCGAGCCGGCCCAGGACCAGGCAGTGAACCCCGGCGAGATGCGGGTTCGGGCATCAGGCGGAGTCGCGGACGACCAGAGACGTCGGCACGACGTGGGGCTCGGCCGGTAGGGGAGTGCCGTTGAGGAGGTTGTCCAGGAGCAGGGTCGCCGCCGCCTCGCCCATCTCACGGGAGGGCTGGCGGACGGTGGTCAGGGCCGGCACGGAATGCGTCGCCAGGGAGATGTCGTCGAAGCCGATCACGGCGGCGTCGGCCGGCACCGAACGGCCGGCCTCGCGCAGGCCGTCCAGGGCGCCGACGGCCATCATGTCGTTCTGGGCGAAGACGCCGTCGAACTCCACGCCGGAGCCGAGCACCTCGCGGATGGCGGCCAAGCCGCCCTCGGGGGTGAAGTCGCCCTCGACGAGCGCCACTTCGGCCACGACGTCACGAAAGCCCTGCACCCGCTCGGCGGTGCAGCCGAACCCGGCCGGGCCGGTGATCATCACGATTCGGCGGCGGCCGCTGGACACCAGGTGCCGGGCGGCGGAGGCGGCGCCGGCGCGGTTGCTGGTGGAGACGGAGGGAAAGCCGGGGTGGTGCCCACGGTCGTCGATCATCACGACGGGCAGCCCGGATTCGTGCAGGGTCTGGATGTAGCTGAGGGTGTCCGGCGGCTCGACGAGCAGCAGCCCGTCGAACGCCTTGGCCGACACGTGCCGGGCGAACTGGGTCATGGAGTCGGCGCCGCGGTTGACGGTGTTCAGCAGCAGCCCGTAGCCCTTGGCCTCCAGCACGTCGGCGACGCCCTGGAGCACGTCGCCCATCCACGGCCAGGTGAGCCCGGGCACCAGCATGCCGACGGTGTTGGTGCGCCCCTTGGCCAGTCCGACCGCGCCGGCGCTGGGAATGTAACCGGTGGCGGCGATCACCTCGCGGACCCGGATCGCGGTCGCCGCGTCCACATCCGACTTGTTGTTCAGCACCCGCGACACGGTCGTCTTGCTCACCCGTGCCCGCCGGGCGACCTCGGCGATCGTGACCCGCATGAGCTCACGTTACCCGGCGGCGCGCGTGGGCGACACGCGGCGGTTGACAGCGGCCCACAGGCACTTAGTATGGGCACTGAACTAACTAAGGAGGCACCGTGCGGCCCACACGGGAAGACAGGTTCAGCTTCGGTCTGTGGACGGTCGGCTGGCCCGCCAACGACCCGTTCGGCGACCCCACCCGGCCGGCGCTCGACCCGGTGGAGTCGGTGCACCGGCTGGCCGAGCTCGGCGCGTGGGGCGTGTCCTTCCACGACGACGACCTGATCCCGTTCGGCGCCGACGACACGGTGCGCGAAGAGCGCGTCACCCGGTTCCGCAAGGCGTTGGACGAGACGGGCATCGTGGTGCCGATGGCCACCACGAACCTGTTCAAGCACCCCGTGTTCAAGGACGGCGGCTTCACCAGCAACGACCGCTCGGTGCGGCGTTTCGCACTGCGCAAGGTGTTGCGCAACGTCGATCTCGCGGTGGAGCTGGGCGCTTCCACGTACGTGCTGTGGGGTGGCCGCGAGGGGTCCGAGACCGACGCCGCCAAGGACGTCCGGGCGGCGCTTGACCGCTACCGCGAGGCGATGAACGCGCTCACGCAGTACGTGATCGACCAGGGCTACAACCTGAAGTTCGCGCTGGAGCCGAAGCCGAACGAGCCGCGCGGCGACATCCTGCTGCCGACCATCGGCCATGCGCTGGGCTTCATCTCCACGCTGGAGCACGAAGAGTTGGTCGGCCTCAACCCCGAGGTCGGGCACGAGCAGATGGCCAACCTCAACTTCGTGCACGGCATCTCGCAGGCGCTCTGGCAGGGCAAGCTGTTCCACATCGACTTGAACGGGCAGAAGGGGCCGCGGTTCGACCAGGACCTGATCTTCGGCCACGGTGACCTGCTGTCCGCCTTCTTCCTGGTGGACCTGTTGGAGCAGGCCGGCTACGACGGGCCTCGGCACTTCGACTACAAGCCGCTGCGCACGGAGGACGTCGACGGCGTCTGGGCCAGCGCGGCCGCCAACATGCGCACCTACCTGCTGCTCAAGGAACGGGCGGCCGCGTTCCGCGCGGACCCGGCGGTGCAGGAAGCCTTGGCGAAGGCCAAGGTCGCCGAGTTGGCCGAGCCCACGCTGGCCCCCGGCGAGACCGTGGCCGACCTTCGGGCCGCCGACGCCGACTTCGACCCGGATGTCGCCGGCGCGCGTGGTTACGGCTTCGTCGAGCTGGAGCAGTTGGCCGTCGAGCACGCGTTGGGGGCACGCTGACATGACGCTCGTCGCCGGGATCGACTCGTCCACCCAGTCCTGCAAGGTGGTCGTGCGGGACGCCGACACCGGGGCGCTGGTCCGGGAGGGCCGCGCCGCGCATCCGGACGGCACGGAGGTCGATCCGGCGGCGTGGCAGCGGGCGCTGGACGAGGCGGTCACGGCCGCCGGCGGGCTCGACGACGTCGCCGCGCTGGCCGTCGGCGCCCAACAGCACGGCATGGTGTGCCTGGACGAGTCCGGCGATGTCGTCCGGCCGGCCCTGCTGTGGAACGACACCAGGTCGGCAGCCGCCGCGGCCGACCTGGTGTCGGAGCTCGGCGGGCCGCAGGCGTGGGTGGACGCGGTCGGCAGCGTGCCGGTGGCGTCGTTCACGATCACCAAGCTGCGCTGGCTGGCCGAGCACGAGCCGGCCAACGCGGCCCACACGGCCGCGGTGTGCCTCCCGCACGACTGGTTGACGCAGCGGCTGACCGGTGGCGATCGGCACACGGATCGCAGCGACGCCAGCGGAACCGGCTACTGGTCGCCGTCTTCCGGTTCGTACCGCGAGGATCTGCTGACTCGCGCGTTCGGCCGCACGCTCGAGCTGCCGCGCGTGCTCGAGCCCGCGGCCGCCGCCGGCCACACGGCCGCTGGTGCCCTGGTGGCCGCCGGCGCCGGCGACAACGCGGCGGCAGCCCTTGGCGTGCAGGCGGAACCGGGCGATGTCGTGGTGTCCATCGGCACCTCCGGCACGGCCTTCGCGTCCAGCGTCAAACCGGCCGGCAGCCTGGTCGTGAACGGATTCGCCGACGCCCAAGGCCGATTCCTGCCCCTGGTGTGCACGTTGAACGCCGCCCGGGTGCTCGACGCCACGGCGCGGATGCTGGGCGTCGGTGTCGACGAGCTGTCGTCGCTGGCCCTGTCCGCCCCGGCCGGGGCGGATGGTCTCGTGCTGGTGCCGTACCTGGAAGGCGAGCGCACGCCTAACCGGCCCGATGCCTCCGGCACGCTGCACGGGCTTCGACTGGACACGGCCACGCCCGCGCATCTGGCGCGGGCGGCCGTCGAGGGGTTGCTGTGCAGCCTCGCCGACGCCGTGGATGCCCTGGTGGAACTCGGAATTCCGGCGACCCGCGTGGTGATCGTCGGCGGCGGCGCCAGATCCGAGGCGGTCCGTCGGATCGCGCCCACGGTTTTCGGTTGCCCGGTAGTGGTTCCCGAGCCGAGCGAATTCGTCGCCGACGGCGCCGCCAGACAGGCCGCATGGGCGTTGGGCGGGGCGATCGACCCTCCACAGTGGAGCGCGCTCACTTCAGTCCGCTACGAGGCGGATCCGGTGCCGTCCGTGCGTGAGCGGTACACGCGCGCCCGCGAGCTGGTGCTCGACCGTCCACAGTGCTGAATCCCCGACTTGTTGCGTCGCAGCCACTTTCGTCCTAGGCTCGCCGCACTGGCGAGGTCCTTGCCGCCACAAGGGTCTTCTTGTCAACGATGACAAGGAGTATTCGACATGGGATTGTCTCGAAGGGCCTTTCTTGCCTCGGCGGTGGCCGCCGCGGCGAGCACCGGCTACTTACCCTCCGCGTCCGCGAGTCCGCTGGCCAGTCCGGTCGGCGACGTCGTGGGCAAGATAACCGTTGGCTACCAGGGCTGGTACGCCTGCATCGGCGACGGCGCCCCGATCAACACCTGGTGGCACTGGAGCCAGAACGGCGGCCAGCCGCCGTCGCCGACGAACAACAACAACATCAAGGCCTGGCCGGACATGCGGGAGTTCACCAAGGGCTACCGGACCGCCTACAACAACCTCAACAACGGCAACCCGGCCACCCTGTTCTCCTCGTACGACCAGCAGACCGTGGACACGCACTTCGCGTGGATGAGCTCCTACGGCTGCGACACCGCCGCCCTGCAACGCTTCAACCCCAACGGCAGCGAGGGGCCGACCCGCGACGCCATCACGGCCAAGGTGCGGTCGGCGGCCGAGAGCCACGGCGTGAAGTTCTACATCATGTACGACGCCAGCGGCTGGACGAACATGCAGTCGGAGATGAAGGCCGACTGGACCAACAAGATGCGGGCCTACACCTCGTCTTCCGCGTACGCCAAGCAGAACGGCAAACCGGTCGTCGGCATCTGGGGTTTCGGCTTCAACGACGGCAACCATCCGTGGGACGCCGGCGCCTGCCTGGACGTGATCAACTGGTTCAAGGGCCAGGGCTGTTACGTGATGGGCGGCGTGCCAAGGGAATGGCGCGTCGGCGGGGCCGGCACCCGGACCGGGTTCATCGACACCTACCACGCGTTCAACATGATCTCGCCGTGGATGGTCGGGGCGATCAGCGACGCCGCCGGCTCGGACAACATCTACAACACCATCAACGTCGGCGACCAGGCCGACTGCAACAGCCACGGCATCGACTACCAGCCCTGCGTGCTGCCCGGCGACGTGTCGGCCCGGCAGCGCCGGCACGGCGACTTCATGTGGCGGCAGTTCTACAACATGGTTCGGGTTGGGGCGCAAGGCATCTACATCTCGATGTTCGACGAGTTCACCGAGGGCAACCAGATCGCCAAGACCGCCCCGGACTCGTCCTGGGTGCCCGCCGGCTCCGGCCTGCTGGGGTTGGACGAGGACGGCACGTGGTGCTCCTCGGACTACTACCTGCGCCTCACCGCGGACGGCGGTCGCATGCTCAAGAAGCAGATCGCGTTGACCGCCACCCGGCCGACCAGCCCGAGTTGACCAGCCCGAGTTGACCAGCCCGGGTTGACCTGCCCGAAACTGTATTTCGGTGGGTCTGAGAGCGTGACTCGCGCGGGTGGGGCGGAGGCGGCCTGCGGCCTCCGCCCCATCGGCGTCACACGCCGAGGGCCCGGCAGATGCGGTCGACGTCGGCGGAGGTGGTGCGCCAGTTGCTGAAGGCGGCGCGGATGGCCGGCACTCCTTTGTAGACGGTGGACGTCAGGAACGCCTCTCCGCTGCGCGACAACGCGTCCAGCACCTGAGGAACGTCCCGATCGACGGGCGCGAAGCAGACGACGTTCAACCGCACCGGGGCCAGCAGTCGCCAGGAGGCGCTGGCGGCGAGCCGTGCGCCCATCTCCTGGGCGCAGGCGATGTTGCGCTCGACGATCTCGCGATAGCCCTCGCGGCCGTACGCGAAAAGCGCGAACCAGGCCGGCAGCGCGCGCAACCGACGTGAGGTCTCCGGGGTGAGGTGCATGGGGTCGGGGACCTCGCCGGGCGCGCCGAGGTAGGGCGACTGGTTCTCGAAGACCCGCACCTGGAGGTCCTGCCGCCGGGTGAACTGCACCGCGGAGTCGTACGGCACATTCAGCCATTTGTGCAGGTCCACGCAGATGGAATCGGCCTGCGACCAGCCGTCCAACAGGCCCGCGTATGCCGGCGACACGGCCGCGAAGCCGCCGAACGCGGCGTCGACGTGCAGCCAGAAGTCGTACCGGGACTTCAGGTCCGCGATGGCCCGGATGTCGTCGAAGTCGACGGTGTTGACGGTGCCGGCGTTGGCCACCACGATCGCCGGCCCCTCGGCCAGTTCCCGTTCCAGCGCCGCCACATCGACGGCCTCGCGATCCGGCAGCGTGGGCACGGAGATCAGCCGCTTGCGGCCGATGCCCAGCACCGACAACGACTTCCCGATGCTGGAATGCGCCGTGCCGGACAGCACCCGCACCGGCTCGGCCAGCCCCTCGTCCGTCACCGAGACGCCGCGCAGCGTGCCCAGCCACTCCCGGCCGACGGCCAGCCCGACCAGGTTCGACATCGTCGCGCCGGTGACGAACGCGCCCGGCATGTCCAGGCCGAACAGCGAGCCCAGCCACGCCACCGCCTCGCGTTCCAGGGCCACCGCCGACGAGCCGACCGCGCCGTGCGCGTTCTGGTCGAGGGTCGAGGTCAGCCAGTCCCCGGCCAGCGCCGCCGGCGTCGCGCCCCCGGTGACGAAGCCCAGGTAGCGGGCCCCCGCGCTGGCCGAGAACCCTGGCTCCCAGCGCCGGGCGAAGGCGTCCATCGCCGACCGCAGGCCCGCGCCCGACTCGGGCAGGTCCACCCCGTCCGAAGCCGGGGCCACCACCGCGGCCGGGCGGTCGTCGAGGCCGGCGAGGACGCGGGTGGCGTAGCCGCGGGTCTCGGTCAGCAGCTCCGGCAGGTCGGCGAGATCCTCGGCCAGTTTCGCGAACATGGGGCCAAGACTAGGGTCACCGGTCATGTGGGTGCGGACCGTTGTCGCGGCGACGGTGATCGCTGCCCTGGTGGCGGCCGGAGTGGTGATCGGCCGGGCCACCGCGCCCCCGCCGCCGCTGACCCTGGCCCACGCCGACAACGACACCGACGACGGGCCGCCGGCCCCGGGCACGCGCGAGGCGACCGGCCGCAGCGGCGACGCGACTCTGCGGGTGGCGGTGTCGCCGGCCAACGGCTGGCTGGGCATCGAGGTCGAGGACGCGACCGTGCCGAGCGGCACGCGGTGCCGGCTGTTCGCGTACGACCGCGCGGGCAAGGGCTACGAGGCCGGCGGCTGGGTGCAGGGTGCCCAGCCGGTCTTCCCGATCTACGGCGCGGTGACGCTCGCCCCCTCGGATCTGGCCTTGGTGGCCATCGTCGACGACAGCGGCGAGAAGGTGGTCAGCGCCGAGATCCCGCCGGCATGAGATCTCAAGCCGGCTCAGGTCTTATGCCAGCGTAAGACCTCAGGCCGGTTTAGGTCTTACGCCCGCGCGTGAGCTCACGTGGGCGTCGGGGCGCCGGGCAGCGAGGTCGTCGTGGTGGTGTCGGTGACGTGGTGGGAAGTCGTCGTCGTGCCTGGGCTGCCGGTTGTGGTGCCGGTTGTAGTGGCTGTTGTGGTTGTCGTCCCGGTGGGCGTGGCGGTTGTGGTTGTCGTCGCGGCGGGCGGCGTCGGGGGCCGCGAGGCAGGCTGGGCGGGGCGGTTGGCGAGCAGCAGCACGGACAGGCTGGCCCCGGCGAGCACTACCACCACCCCGGCGATCCCGCCGCCCCAGCGCAGCAGCCGGATGCGGCGGCCGCGCCGGGCGATGGTGGTGGGGGTGAAGCCCAGCGGCGGCCCGGGCTGCTCACCGGCCCGGGCCAGCAGCGCCCGCACCTTGTCGTCGTCGGAGTCAGCGGGATCCACGGCTCACCTCCCGTCCGGTGACAGCACGTCGAAATGGGGACCGAGCCGCCGCCGCAGCGCCGCGACGCCTCGGGCGGCCTGGCTCTTCACGGTGCCGGTGGAGCAGCCGAGGGCCTCGGCGGTCTCCTCGACCGACAGGTCGTTCCAGTAGCGGAGCACGAGCACGGCCCGCTGCCGTGCCGGCACGCTCGCCAGCGCCGCCCGCACCAGCAGTCGGTCCTCGGTGTCGCCGGCTCCGACGGGCACCTCGGGCGGCTCGTGGGTGAGGTGCTCACGCTTGCGCCACAGCCGCCGGTTCTCGGCGAGGAACGTCCGCACCACCACCTTGCGCGCGTAGGCGTCGAGCCCGACGGCTCGCAGCCGGGGCCAGGCCAGATACACCTTGGTCATCGCCACCTGCGTGATGTCCTCGGCCCGGTGCCAGTCGCCGCACAGCAGGTACGCGGTCGCCCGCAGGGCATGCGCCCGCGCCGCGAAGTACGCGCTGAAGTCGTCGTCCGTGGCCACCGGAGCCGAGTATGCCACCGAAAACCGCGTGCAACCCGCCGGCGTCCTGGAGGCATACCTAGCCATGAACGGGGCGCCGACCGGCGGCGTCCCGCCTGCCCTCCGGACGACAATTGCCTACCGAACTCATCGCGCCCGACCTGGCCGAACCGGCCGAGACGACGGCGAAGCCGCACCGCTTGGCCCGGCACGTCCTTGCCCCGGCCGGCGTCTACCTGGCGGTTCGCCTGGTCGGCGTGGCGATCCTGGCCGTGCTGGCCGCCGTGCACGACCGAAACCCGTTGGACGTGCTGAAAGCCTGGGACGGGGACTGGTACTTGTCGATCGCCCGCGACGGCTACGCCGTCAACTTCACCGGCAAGGTGGACGCGGCCGGCCACTTCGACTCGGACACAACGCTGGCCTTCTTCCCCGGATATCCGCTGGTCATCGGCATGCTCGGCCGGCTAACGGTGACAGCGTCACCTCTGGTCGGGGTGGTCGCGAGCCTGATCGCCGGGCTGTTCGCGGCCTACGGCGTGGCGCGGCTGCCACAAGACCGCAGAGTGGGCCTCATCACGGTCGCGCTGTTCGCCTCGACGCCGATGGCGGTCACGCTGTCCATGGTCTACTCGGAGGCGCTGTTCAGCGCGCTCGCCGCGTGGACGCTGGTCGGCGTGATGGAACGCCGCTGGTGGCTGGCCGCTTCCTGTTGCGCCGCCGCGGGTCTGGTCCGGCCCAGCGCCGGCGTCCTGATCCTGATCGTGTTCGTCGCCGTGATCGTGTACGGCCAGACGCCCAAAGCCTGGCTGGCCGCGGCGGTCTGTCCACTCGGGCTGGTCGCCTGGCTCGGCTGGGTGGCCAACCGCACCGGCAGTCCGACCGGCTGGTTCGAGGTGCAGAAGGCCGGCTGGGGCACGGCATTCGACTTCGGCGCCAACACCTGGCAGTTCGTGCGGACCGTGCTGACCACGGATTCGTCGGTGATGGAGACGGCCAACATGCTGGTCGTGCTGGGCGCGATCGTGCTGTGTGTGGTTGGGGTGCTGCGCAAGGTCCCGTGGCCGCTCGTGGCGTACGGCATCGGGCTGGTGGTGATGACCGCCGGCTCCAGCGGCGTGACCTACTCCAAGATGCGGCTGCTGGTGCCGGCGTTCACGCTGCTGATCCCGGTGGCGATCGGGCTGGCCCGCCGCCGTAATGGCACCGTGCTGGCCGTTCTCGTGGCATCGGCGCTGCTCAGCGGGTGGCTCGGGGCTTACGCGCTGACCGGCTGGAAGTATGCCATCTGATCAAAAGGGCACCATCGAGCGGCTGGCGTGAACCAGTGCCGGGATCCGTCCGTGTACCTCGCGAACGGCTGCCGGACCCGCCGGAACCGCTTGTCCCGCTGGAGAATCCCGATGATCCGCAAGACTGTCGCGTCCCCTGCCGTTCTCGTCGCCGAGGCAGCGCCCGGGCGGAACGCCTCGGCGGTGCTGGGCTTCGGCAAGCTGACCACGTCCGTCCGTCTGGGCTGATCCGGACCATCCACAGGGGACAGAAGTGATGATCTCCAAGGTCGGCCACGCCGTCGCCGCACTGGCCGCCGTCGCGGTGCTGACGACCGGATGCGCCCGGGTCGTCGCCGGCACCGGCGCGGTCGAGCGCCCCGACCCGAATCAGGTCGCCGGGCTGGCCGTGACCAGCGGTGACAGCGGCCCGCGGCCCGGCGTCGCCGATGCCGGGCTGCCCGTGTCCAACACCGACGGCAGCGCCGTGGACCGGCTGGCCCGCAACGCCGTCGCGGACGTGCAGTCGTTCTGGGAGCAGGAGCTGCCGGCCGACTTCGCCAAGGAGTTCAAGCCGGTCAAGGGTTTGCTCTCGTACGATTCGAACGGGCCGGCGCTGAAGGCGTGCAACTCCAGCACCGCCGGGCTGGTCAACGCCTTCTACTGTCAGAACGACGACACCGTGTCCTGGGACCGGGCCGTGCTGCTGCCGCGGCTCAACGACTCCTTCGGCCCGATGTCCGTGGTCGCCGTGCTGGCTCACGAGCTCGGCCACGCCGTGCAGTTCCGGCTGGGCGAGGTCGACCAGGCCACGCCGACGATCGTCAAGGAGCAGCAGGCCGACTGTTACGCCGGCACGTTCTTCCGGGCGGTGGCCGAGGGCCGGGCGCCGCACTTCCGGCTCTCCACCGGCCCCGGCCTCAACTCGATCATGGCCACGCTGTTCTTCATCCGCGACACCGCCGGCTCCAGTGCCGCGGCGGAGGGCGCGCACGGCAACGCCTTCGACCGGGTGACCGCGTTCCAGCTCGGCTTCTCCGACGGCGCCAAGCGCTGCGCGCAGATCGACACGCGCGAGGTGCAGGGCCGGATCACCGAGCAGCAGTTCGACCCCGAGGACCAGGACAAGGGCCTGGGCAAGGGAAATCTCCGGGTCAGCGACCAGAGCGCGCTGCGGGACCTGCAGACCACGCTCACGGCGGCCTTCCCGGACGCCAAGGCGCAGCTGGTCGCCGGCGGACAGTCCTGTCCGGACGCCAGGACGACCTCGCCGGCCGCGTACTGCCCCGGCACCGACACGATCACACTCGACCTGACCAACCTGGTGCGGATCGGCACGCCGCCGCAGCAGGGCGCCAAAGGAGGCATCGGTGACTTCGCCGCTTTCGCCGAGATCGCGTCGCGGTTCGCACTCGCCGTCGAACACGCGACCGGGCACACCGTCGACGGTCCGGCGACCGGCCAGCTCACGGCGTGCCTGACCGGTATGTGGGCCGGCACGATCACGCCCGAGCACCAGGGGGCGCTGCAGCTCTCGCCCGGTGACCTGGACGAGGCCGTGGCCGAGATGCTGATGGGGGCCAGCCTGATCGCCGCCGATGTGAACGGCGCGGGAGTGCCGTCCGGCTTCGCCCGGGTGCAGGCGTTCCGGGACGGGTTCACCTCGACCGGGCCGGCCATCTGCACCAGCAAGTACGGCGCCTGATACCGCCAGGGCATCACAGGCGCGGCAATGGGTCTTGGACGTCGAGGCCTGACCGGGGCGAAGCTCTTGTCAGGCAACGAAAGGATCCACGTCATGTTGGTCTTCGTCACCGGCGGCTCCGGTTATGTGGGCGGTCCGACGATCCGGGCGCTGGTGCGGCACGGCCACGAGGTCGCCGCACTGGCCCGTAACGACAACTCCGTCGCCGTGGTGGAAAACGCCGGCGCCACCGCCGTCCGAGGCGGGCTGACCGACACGGACGTGTTGCGGGAACAGGCTTCCCGGGCCGACGCCGTCATCCACCTCGGCATGGCCGACGAGCGGACCGCCGAGGTCGACCTCGCCGCGGCCCTGGCCATGCAGGACGGCCTGGCCGACCGCGGCCCGTACGTGCACACCGGCGGCACCTGGGTCTTCGGCGACACCAACGGCATCGCCGACGAGACGCACCCGATGGCCCCGCCGGCGCTGACGTCGTGGCGGCTGGACAACGAGAAGCGGGTGCTGGCCAACGGCGGCCGGCCGGTGATCGTCATGCCGGGCCTGGTCTACGGCAACAACGGCGGCCTGATCGAGGCGTTCTACCTCGAGCCGGCGCGCAAGTCCGGCGAGCTGATCCAGATCGGCGACGGCCGCACGCACTGGGCCCTGGTGCACGTCGAGGACCTGGCCGACCTGTACGTGCGGGCGCTGCAGGCCAAGCCGCGCAGCGTTTTCGTCGGTGTCGACGACCAGAACCCGACCATCGCCGACGTCAGCCGCTCCCTCGCCCACGCCGCCGGCGTGCCGGTGAAGGCCGTGGACCTGGCCGAGGCGACCCGGAAGATGGGGCCCATCGCCGAGGCGTTCGCCCTCGACCAGCGGCTCACCGCGGCCAACGCCCGCCGCGAGCTCGGCTGGCAGCCCCGGCACACCGACGCCGTCGCCGAGCTGGCCCTGTAGCCGGGCAGCGCCTGTGGGCCTTGTCGATCACCGGTGCGGTGGCTCCGCTCGTCTTCTGCGGCGATACTCACCGTGATGGACATCGACCTGCGCAAACTGCGCTACTTCGTCGCCGTCGCCGAGGAGCTGCACTTCGGGCGGGCGGCGGAGCGGCTGCACATCGCGCAGCCGGTGCTGTCCCGGCAGATCCGGGCGCTGGAGGACGAGCTCAAGGCGCAGCTGTTCGTCCGGGACCGGCGGCGCACGGAGTTGACGGCCGCGGGGGAGCAGCTGCTGACCGACGCGCGGCCGTTGCTGGCCGGCGCCAATGCGTTGCGGCTGCGGGTGGGCCAGGCGGCGCGGGGCAGGAACGCCTTCACGGTCGGGTTCATGCCGGGTCTGATCGTCACGGCGGCCGTGCGGGCGCTGTCCGAGCGGCACGAGGGACTGACGGTCAACGTGGTCCGCACGAGCTGGGACGACCAGGTCGAGGTGGTGCACGACGGCCGGGTGGACGTCTCCTTCATCCGGCTGCCGGTGGACCAGTCCGGCCTGACCGTGCGGCCGCTGCTGACCGAGCCTCGGGTGGCCGTGCTGCGGGCCGACCACCGGCTGGCCGGCAAGGAGACGATCGCCATCGCCGACCTGGCCGACGAGCACCTGCTCCAGCACCCCGACGCGGTGCCGGAGTGGCGCGACATCGCCACCGAGCTGCGGGAAGGCACCCGCACCCCGGTGGGTCACTTCTCGGCGGTGGAGGAAAAGCTGGAGCACGTGGCCGCCGGACGAGGCGTAACGGTGTTGCCGTTATCTACGGCGGCGTTCTACACCCGGCCGGACATCGTGCACGTGCCGGTCCGTGACATCCCGCCCAGCCAGGTCTGCCTGGCCTGGGAGGCCGGCCGCCGCAGCCGGCTGATCCATGAGTTCGCCGCGCTGGCGGCGGACAGCCTTTAGCCGGGGCCGACGAGCGCGCAGCCGATGGCGAACTCGGTGGCCGGGTCGCAGCCGATGAGCTCCTCGACCAGTTCGTCCCGGATCGCGGCGGTGAACGTGGTCCGCAGGCCGAGGGCGGTCGCGGTGAGTGACAGGGCCTGGTTCATGTGCCCGGCGTCGAGTTGCAGCATGCGATAGGCCCGCGGCGTGTCCTGGTCGCGGACGATGCTGGTGTAGAAGACGGCGAGGGCGGCGCCGGCGACCCAGGGCTGGTCGCCGCAGGCGGCGACCAGGTCGGCGTCCGGCACGGCGTCGCCGACCAGGGCGAGCTCGTGCGGACGGCAGTCGTAGTGGTAGACGCCGGGCTTGAGCCCCTCGACGTCCCGTACTGCCGCGTACAGTTCGGTCGAGTTGACCGCGCTGGCCTGGAGCAGCGCGCCGAGCGAAGCCAGTGGCAGCGGACCGCGGCCGAAATCCCGGCGGTCACGGCGAAGTCGGAGCAGCTCGAGCAGATCGCGCTGCCGCCACTGGGCTTGCTCGACCGACGGCAGCGGGATCCGTTCGGTGTCACGGAAAGTGTCGACCGGTCGGAGCTGGTCGGCGGGCACCCCGGCGTCGAGGAAGCGGGTGCCGCGGGTGGTCCGGGTCGAATAGTGGTACGCCCGGGTGGCCGGTCCCCACCGGCCCCAGGAGTGCAGCACGGCCTGCTCCTGGGCGTTGCGCTGGGAGCCCTCGGCGACCAGGACGTCGTTGGCCAGCAGGTCATCCCGGGCCGGCCGCAGCCGCTCGGGCACCGAGTCGCGGTCCCGCCAGCGCAGGAACCACCGCATCACCTCGTCGGTGTCGGTGCCCAGCACGAACTGCCGGTGGTCCAGGTAGTCGTCCCAGATGACCTGGCCATCGGTGATGAACAGCCCGCCGCACGCGGAGACCCGAAGCCGCATCAGGTGACGCCGGGCAACACGGCGTCGGTGTCCACAAACTCATCCATGACCGTCAGGTTATCGTCGTCTAACCGGGGGCGTCCCAACCGGGACCGCCCGCGACCTGGATCAACTGCCCGTTCGACCGTAGGCGCGGGCCTGGATCCGGTACAGCCGCGCGTATCGGCCGTCGGCGGCCATCAGTTCGGCGTGCGAGCCGCGTTCGACCAGCCGGCTGCCGTCGAGCACGAGGATCAGGTCGGCCATCCGCACTGTCGCGAGCCGATGCGAGACCAGCACCGTCACCCCGCTGCCGCCGGCGTCGCCGTAGCGCTCGAACAGCGCGTCCTCGGTGGCGGCGTCGAGCGCCGAGGTGGGCTCGTCCAGCACCAGCAGCAGCGGATCGGGGCGCATGAAGCCGCGGGCCAGCGCCACCTTCTGCCACTGGCCGTGCGAGAGATCGACGCCCTTGTCCCAGGTCACGCCCAGCTGCCGGCCGAGGTCCGGCACCGCGTCGCCGGCGCCGGCCCGGTTGACGGCGGTGCGAAGTGCGACAGGATCGTCGATGCGCGGCAGATCTCCGATGCCGATCGACTCGCCCGCGCTGTACTCGAACGGGAAGAAGTCCTGAAACGCGCCGGACACCCGGTCCCGCCACCGCGCCGGATCGATCGCCGCCAGGTCGACGCCGTCGACCAGGATGCGGCCGGCGGTCGGTTCGTAGAGCCGGCACAGCAGCTTGACCAGCGTCGACTTGCCGGCGCCGTTCTCGCCGACGACGGCGATGGTCGTGCCGGCCGCGAGGGTGACGGTGACGTCGTCGAGCACCGAGCGCTCGGTGCCGGGGTAGCGGAACGTGACGTTCTCCAGGTGGATGCCCTGGGCGAGGCGTTGCGGCGGCTGGAGGTTCGCGTTTCGGGTCTGAGCCGCGGCGTAGTCCTCCAGCCAGGCCAGGCGGCGCGAGACGTCGAGCCAGATCGTGCGGAAGAAGTGCGTCTGCTGCACGGTGTTGGCGACGTACTGGGCGAGCCGGCCGCCGGCGGCCAGCACGAGCAGCAGCGTCGGCGGCTCGTGCACGGTCGAGGCGATGGCCGCCAGGAAGGCCAGGCCGAACAGGGCGTGCGCGGCGGACTGCCAGCAGGCCGTCCGCCAGCGGGCCCGGGCCAGCGGCCGGTGGCGTTTCCGCCACGCCTCGCGCCGCAGGCCGGCGATCTTGTCCTGGACGCCGAAGACGCGGATCTCCTTGGCCGGGCCGGGCGTCGTGCCCAGCTCGAACAGGTGCTTGGCCAGTCGGTCGTGCTGCGCGCCGGCCTCTTCGGCCCGCCGCTCGGCGTCGGCCCGCCAGGTCGACACCAGCACCGCCGGCACGGCGACGACGCCGAGCAGCCCGAACCACGGGTTCGCGGACATCAGCAGGCCCAGGGTGATCGCCAGGCGGGCCAGCGCGCCCAGGGCCGCGAAGAGTTCCTGGTACAGCTCGCTCAGCGCGGCGGCGTGCTCGCGCAGGACCGAGATCCGATCCATGATGTCGGGGCGTTCGTGGTGCTCCATCGTGATGACGGACGACTGGAGGCGGGCGACGTGCTCCTCCATGACGATCGCCGCACGGTCGGCGAAGCGCCGGTTGGCCCTGGTGCTGACCGTGGCCAGCAGCCAACTTCCGATGGCCAGCACGGCCAGTAGCGCCGCCGACATCGCGATGTTCGTGGCGAGGAGGGAGAAAGCCAGCGCCAGCAAGGCATCGGGCACGGCGGCGGCGACCGTGGTGGCGAAGGCCACCGCGATCAGGGACGGGCTGGCGCGGTAGCCCAGCTTGAGCGAGCGGATCAGGGAGGGCAGCCAGCCGGGAAGCTCAGTCATGCTGGAACCTCGCCGCCTGGAGGTCGAACATCGTGCGGTACTTGCCGTTCGCGGCCACCAGCTCGTCGTGGCTGCCCAACTCCGCCACCTTTCCGTCGTCCAGCACGCAGATCCGGTCGGCTTGTCGCACGGTGCCGAAGCGGTGCGACACCAGGATGGTCGTGCAGCCCTTGGTGTGCTGGAGAAACCGGGTGAACGCCTCGGTCTCGCCCTTGATGTCCAGCTGGGCGGTCGGCTCGTCCAGCACGACGATGCCGGCGCCCTGTTTCACCGCGGTCAGCGCGCGGGCCAGCGCGACCCGCTGCCACTGGCCGCCGGACAGGTCCGTGCCGCCGTCGTATCCCTTGGACAGCACGGTGTCCAGGTCGGCGAACTCGGCATCGGTGGCCGCCAGCGCGGCGCGGATGTCCTCTTCGGACGCTCCGGTAGGGGCGACGTTGTCCCTGAGCGGCAACTGATAGCGGATGAAGTCCTGGAACACGGCGGTGACGTTGGACCGCCAGCCGTCGAGGTCCAGGGTCTTCAGGTCGGCGCCGTCGGCCTCGACCGTGCCGCCGGTCGGGTCGTAGAGCCGGCAGATCAGCTTGACCAGCGTCGTCTTGCCGGCGCCGTTCAGGCCGACCACGGCCAGCGAGGTGCCGGCCGGGATGTCCAGGTCCAGGCCCTCCAGCACGGGTCGGTCGGCGTTCGGGTAGCTGAAGCGGACATTCCGAAAACGCATGGCCGTGCCGGTGGGCCTGCGTGCACCGAGCGGCAGGCCACCCACCTCGGCCATGCTCCGGTCCAGGCGTCTCGCCGACCGCACCGCCTCGATCGCCGGCGGCAGCGCCCAGTTCAGGCCGCCGAAGGCCAGCGCCGCCGTGCCGATCGCGGCCTGGGCGAAGGTCGCCTTCACGCCCAGCGCTGCGGTATCGGTCGCCAGTGTCCAGAAGACCAGGCCGTTGGCCGCGGCCAGCAGGGCCAGCGTCCAGCCGAGCCCGCGCTGCCGCAGTTTCGTGGCCTGCCAGCGCAGGTCGACCAGTTTCCGTCTGTTGTGGACGAATTGGCGGACCGTCCAGTCGCTCAGGCCGAACAGCCGGATCTCCTTGCCCGCCGGTGGATCCACCGCCAGCCGGTACGTGTACTCCGCGCGCCGTTGGGCGTACTGCACGTCCGGCGCGTCCCGGCTCCACCTCGCCGCGTCGCGGAGCAGCCAGTGCGTGGCCAGCCAGGCCGTGCCCAGCAGCGCGCCGGCCCACCAGTGGTACGTCGCCAGCAGGATCGCCTGGCCGGCGCCGGCCAGCGCCTCCACCAGGCTGCCGGCGATCAGGCCCATCGACAGCGCCAGCGGCGGGCCCGAGATGCCCAGGTCGAAGTCCCGGGCCACGGCCAGCTCGCCGGTCAGGGCCGTCGACTCGAGGTGCGCGATGCCCGGCGGGCCGGTCGCCGCCGTGATCAGCCGGTCCTGGAGCCGGGACGACAGGTGGGCGCCGAGGTTCGTGCTGACCTGGCCGTGCAACGGAGCCAGGATCTGCATCAGCAGGAACACCGTGCCGAGGGCGATCAGCGGTCCGGTCGGGTCCGGCGCCCCGATCAGCGAGCCCACCTCGTACGCGAAGGCCGCCGGCAGAATCGCCTGCGCCAACACCAGAATCCACCAGGCTGTGGCCAGCCCGCGATGGGCGCGCCACAGCGCCCCGACGAAGTCCCCCATGAGGCCCGGCATTAAACCGACTCAATACGCCAAGCGCAACCCAATTCGCGGCGTCAGCGGCTGAGCGACGGGACCGTGCGGGGGGAGGTGGCGTCCGTTTGGTACCAGAGCTGGAAGTCGCGCAGGACGGCCCGGTCGAGGCGCCAGGCGGAGACGGCGGGGGAGGGGACCGCGGCCAGCAGCCGGCTGCGGTCGAAGGTCTTGGCGCCGGTGAGGTACGAGCGGAAGAAGTCGATCTTGCGGTCGAACTCCCGGTCGGCCGCGGTGAAGGCGGCGTCGGAGTAGGTGTAGTGCGGGCGGGGCAGACCGGCCACGTCGAACATGAGGTCGAGGCCGTCGCCGAGGCGGATGCCGGTGGGATGGGTCAGGTGGAAGACGCCGGCCTGCCCGGAGCGGCTCAGCGACACCGCGTCGGTGACGACGAGGTCGACGGGAGCCAGGTCGACGGGAGTGGCGCGGTCGGCCCGAAGGCGCAGCGGGCGGGTGCGGACCGCCGGATCGCCGAGCATGGCGAGCATGCGCTCCAGCTGCACGAGCTGGCGGTGGATGCCGTACATGCCGGAATGCCCGCCGACAACGGCATGGGTGACGCTGTGCCCGATCACGATGCCGGGCCGCAGGATCCGCGTCACCAGGCCGTCGGCGGCCAGCACGACCCACTCGGCGGCGATCTTGCTTTCCTCGTACCGGTTGTTGTGCAGCGGCTCGGTGACGGCGCGCTCACGGACCGTCCCATAGCGACGGCCGGCGACGTAGGCCGTGCTGAAGTGGTTGAAGGACCGGCAACCCAGCTGCGACGCGAGCTCGACGGCGTGCCGGGTGCCGAGCACATTGGTGCGCTGCAAACCTTCCCAGTGCCGCTCTTCGTAGCGTTGGTCGGCGGCGCAGTGCCAGAACTCGGTGGCCCGCAACGCTGCCGGATCGACGCCGCAGAGCGGCAGATCGACGTCGCCGGCCACGGCGAGGCAGCGGTGTCGGATGTCGTCCGCGAACGACTCGCCGTGCCCGAAGGCGCGCGCGGCGTTGGTCAGGGCGGCGGTGAGCCGGGTCGACGGGTCGCCCCGGCCGGGGCGCACCAGGCAGGCCACATCGGCGTCGGTGCGACGCAGCAACTCCAGCACGAGCGCCGAACCGACCAGGCCGGTTGCTCCGGTGACGACGTGCACGACAAGGCCCTCTTCCCTACCCGCTGCGGTCCTTCGATGCTAGCCAGCGGACGGGGTCGATTCAGTGGACGTTCGGGCCGACTTGCCCATACAAACGTGCCTCGCGCGGCCCGATCGTGTGCGCTGGGCCACAGCCGGCCCGGGCGTAGGCTGGTGGCCATGGCAGTCGTGAAGATCAACGCGGTTGAGGCGCCCGAGGGCCAGGGCGAGGAGCTGGAGAAGCGGTTCGCGGCCCGCGCCGGCGCGGTCGACTCGGAGCCCGGCTTCCTGGGCTTCGAGCTGCTGCGTCCGGTGGCCGGCGAGACCCGCTACTTCGTCTACACCCGCTGGGAGTCCGACGCGGACTACCAGGCGTGGGCGGCCAAGGCGTTCGGCAATCATGGTGGCGGCCGGCCCGTGGGGACCGGCGCCAGCGTGCTGGAGTTCGAGGTCGTGATCAGCGCGGGGCCGAAGCCGGCCTGACGACCGAGGTGTACGCCCGCGTCAGCGCGGCCGCCGGGTCGTCCGGCAGCCGCGCGGCGCGCCAGGCGATGTAGCCGTCCGGCCGCACCAGCAGCGCGCCGTCCTCCTCGATCTCCCTGGCCCGCAGCCAATCCCCGTACGCGTCGCGCAGTCCCTCGACCCCGATCCTGGTCACGGTGACGGGCAACTCCGCGGCGGCGTCGGCCCAGGCCGCGCCGGAAATGCCGGTGAGCAGGGTGAACCGGCCGTGCCCGACGAGGTCCAGTGTGGACAGTCGGTGGCCGTCCGGGCCGACCAGCCACACGTGCGGCAGCCGCGCGCCGGGCCGGGTGGTGGCCTGGCAGTACAGCTCCCGGTCCTTGCGGAACACCTCTTCCGGCGAGCCGTCCGGGATGACCGCGGCCGACTCGTAGCGCTGGTTCATCTCCACGCCGTGCGCGTTGAACTCGAAGTTCTTCAGCTCGATGGCCTCGGCCATCCGGGCCCGCCGCGCCGCCCCGTCCGCGTCCGGCGCGTCCAATGCCTTCATCCCCAAGGTGATCGCCTCGTCGTCACCGCCGCCGGCGATGCCCAGCGTCTCGAAGATCGGCACGAACTGGTCGCGGCTGAGGTTGGCCCGGTCGACGATCTGGCGGCCCACCGGGGCACGCTCGGTGGTGTAGCTGTCCAGCAGCGCCGGATCCGCCTCGCCGCGCAGCACCATGGCCAGCTTCCAGGCCAGGTTGTACGAGTCCTGAATGGACGTGTTGGAGCCGAGGCCGTTCGACGGCGGGTGCCGGTGCACGGCGTCGCCGGCGCAGAACACCCGGCCGGACGAGTACTCGGTGGCATAGCTGTGGTTGACCGTCCACAGTGACGTCGACTCGATGGCCACGTCGAGCTCGACGTCGCCGACCAGATCCCGCACGATCGCCGTGGCCGCCGCGTCGTCGACCTCCGGCGGCGCATGGTCGATGTCGTAACCCCAGGTCAGCAGCCACTTGTGCCACGGCCGCACGCACCGCACCAGCCCCATGCCGATGCCGCCGGTCTCGGCGCCGGGCCGCATCACCCAGTACAGGATGCTCGGCCGGTGCTGGACATAGCGGCTCAGGTCGGCCTCGAAGACGATGTTCATGCTGCCGGCCTTGCCGGTCCGGCCGGCGACCGGCAGGCCGATCTGCTCGGCGACCAGGCTGCGGCCGCCGTCGGCGCCGATCAGGTAGCGGGCCCGGATGGTCTGCCTCTCGCCGCGCACCCGGTCCAGCACGGTCGCCGTGACGCCATCGTCATCCTGGTGCAGGGAAAGGAATTCCGTGTCGAAGCGGAGCTTCGCACCGCGCTCGGCGGCCCGCGAGACCAGGATCGGCTCCAGGTAGGTCTGCGGCAGGTCGATCATGCCGCACGGGCTGGCCGCGCCGTACTCGGTCGCCGTCGAGTCGCCGGTGCCCCACGTGCGGATGCGCCCGATCTCCTCGCCGGCCAGCGACGTGCACAGCACCGTGTCGCCCATCAGGTGCTGCGGCGTGCCCTGCGCCTCGGCCTCGGCCTGGATGCCGAGATCGCGCAGGACCTCCATGGTGCGCTGGTTGGTGATGTGCGCCCGCGGCGTGTTGGCCACCCAGCCGTACTTTGTGATGAGCGTGGTCTTGACGCCGTAGGTGGCCAGCAGCAGCGCGGCCGACCCGCCGGCGGGTCCGCTGCCGACGACCAGGACATCCGTGTCGTGGGTCATCGGCCGAGTATGTCCGGGTCAACCCCGCTTGGCCTGCACGGAATGCGCGCCGGGCTGCACGTTTTGTGCACGTGCGCGCAGCGCTCCCGGAGTTGTGCCCAGCCGTGTCCGCATCACCCTGGTGAGGTGCTCCTGGTGGCTGAATCCACATCGGACGGCGATGACGGCGATCGGCAGTGTGCTGGTGTGCAACATACGTTGGGCGTGCCGCAGCCGCAGGCCGACCAGGTATCGGTGGGGCGTGTCGCCGGTGCTGGCCTTGAACTGGCGGACGAACTGACTGATGCTCAGCGCCGCCGCGTCCGCCAGGTCGGACAGCGGCAGCGGCTCGGCGATCCGGGACTCGATCAGGTCGCGAACGGCCGTGAGCTGGCGCTCGGTCAGGCCGACGGCCGGCGGTGGCTGGCGTCGGCGGGCCAGGTGGCTGGCCAGCAGCGTGGTCAGGTGGTCGACGTACGTGCGGGCCGACGGCTCCCAGTCGCGCAGCACCGCGTCGAGCGCCAGCATCAGTTGCTCGACCAGGGGGTCGACCGCGCCGACCTCCTCGGCCAGCTGCACCTGGCCGTCGAACGCGTCGTCGGTCAGGTAGACGTGCACGGTGTTCAGGCTGCCGCCCAGTTCCACGGTCAGATCGTGCCCGGCCGGGTGCACGAACAGGCCGCCGGCCGGCACCGTGCACGGGCGGCTGCGACCGCGGCTCACCTGTACCGGTCCGTCCAGGTGGAGGATGACCGTGCTCGTGCGGGCGGCGTCGAAGCTGGCGCGGTAGGCCCGCTCGGCCTGCGTGGACACGAAGACGCGGTCCCAGCCCAGTCCGGCGCTGGACCGCCTCGGCCGCACCCACGGCTGGCTCAGGATGCCGTTGGTGTCACGAAGGCCGAGTTCGCGCACGGGTCGGAGTGTACGCCGGTGTTAGTTGAACTCACAACTACCTGCGATGGCCGGAATCGATCGGTGGTCAGCCGACAAGCCACTCCCGGTATGGGGACCGATCGGCCCAAGATCGGTTCATGCCAACAACGGTGCAGTTCATCGGCGGTCCGACCGCCCTGCTCGACCTCGGCGGTGTGCGCTTCCTGACCGACCCGACCTTCGACCGGCCGGGCGACCATCCGATCGGCAACCGGGTCCAGGTCAAGCTCATCGGGCCGGCCCTCGGCCCCGACGAGCTCGGGCCGGTGGACGCCGTCCTGCTGTCCCACGACCAGCACCCGGACAACCTCGACGACCTCGGCCGGGAGTACCTCCAGCGGGCGCCGCTCGTGCTCGGCACCGCCGGCACGGCCGAACGGATCGGCGGCCCGGCGCGGGAACTGCCGCTGTGGCAGAGCGTCACGGTCGGCGACGTGCGGGTCACCGGCGTGCCGGCGCGGCACGGGCCGATGGGCAGCGAGTACCTGACCGGCGAGGTGCGCGGCTTCGTGCTCACCGGCCCCGATCGGCCGACCGTCTACGTCAGCGGGGACAACGCTTCGCTGGGGATCGTGCAGGAGGTCGCCGACAACTTCGGGCCGATCGATATCGCGGTGCTGTTCGGCGGCCGCGGCCGCAGCACGCTGATGGACGCGTACCTGACCATCGGCGCCGACCAGATGGCCCGGGCGGCGGATATCCTCGAGGCCAGGATCGTAGTGCCGGTCCACGTCGACGGCTGGGGGCACTTCACCGAGGACCGGTCGGCGGTGCCGGCCGCGTTCGCCAAGCGCGGCCTGTCCGACCGACTGGTCATGCCCCCGCCCGGCGACGTGGTGATACTGGGCGAATGAGCCGGGACAAGGCCACCGTCGCGGTGCTGATGTTCGACCGCGCGCCGATGTTCGAGACGTCGGTGCCGATCAGCGTGTTCGGCGTGGACCGAACCTCCAGCGGCGCGCCGGCCTTCACCATCCGGCCGGTCGCCGGCGAGCCGGGGCCGCTGACCACCACCGGCGGCGTCCAGATCGTGCCGCCGTACGGGTTGGACGCGCTGGACGGGGCCGGCATCGTGGTCGCGCCGTCGTGGCGGAACACCGCCGAGCGGCCGCCGGAGCCGGCCCTACGGGCCCTGCGCGCCGCGCACGAGGACGGCGCGTTGGTCATCGGCCAGTGCATGGGCGCTTTCGTGCTGGCCGCCGCCGGGCTGCTGGACGGGCGGCGCGCGGCCACGCACTGGTTCCACGCCCCGGTGCTGGCCGCCTCGTACCCGCGCGTCATCGTGGACGCCGATGTCCTGTACGAGGATGACGGCGACGTGATCACCAGCGGCGGCTCCGCCGCCGGCATCGACGCGTGCCTGCACGTGGTGCGGCGGCTGTGGGGCGCGTCGGCGGCGACGGCCATCGCACGGCGGATGATCGTTGCGCCGCAACGCAGTGGCGGGCAGGCGCAGTACATCGACCACCCCATCCTGGAGATGCCCGACGGCGACCAGTTGGCGCAGGCGATGACGTTCGCCCTCGAGCATCTGGACGAGGCGCTGGAGGTGGACGCCTTGGCCGCCCGTGCGCACCTGTCCCGCCGCACCTTCGACCGTCAGTTCCGGGCCGTGGTGGGCATCTCCCCGCTGCAATGGCTGCTGCACCAACGGATTCTCCACGCGCAGCGGATGCTGGAGCAGACCGACCTGCCCGTCGACGCCATCGCCCGCCGGGTCGGCTTCACCGCCGGCGTGTCGCTGCGGCCGTCGTTCCGGCGCATTGTCGGCGTCAGCCCGCAGGATTACCGGAACACGTTCAAACCAAGGGGAGTTGTCGATGGCGGGGACGGTCGGGGTGGTCGGGGTCGGGCGCATGGGAACGCCGTTGATCGCCCGACTGGTCGCGTCCGGGCATGACGTCGTCGCCACCGACATCCGTGATCGCCGCGCGGCGGTGGAGGCTCTTGGCGGGCGGTGGGTTCCCGACCTGCGTTCTTGCGACGTCCTGCTCACTGTGTTGCCGGGCAACGCTCAGCTCGTTTTGTACTCCCCTGTGGACTGTCGCTTGTGGATAGACCTCACGTCCGGTTCTCCTGACGTGGCCGGTCCCCATCTCGACGCCCCCATGGGGGGCGGCGTGTCCGCCATGCGCGAGGGCACCATCACCCTCTACGTCGGCGGGCCTTCGGATGTCCTGGCGGACGCCACTCCGCTACTGCGTTCGTTTGCCTCGACCATTCACCACGTCGGCGCGTCCGGTGCCGGATACCTGGCCAAGTTGTTGATCAACCTCCAGTGGTTCGGGCATGCCCTGTTGGCCACCGAGGCCCTGCTACTGGCTTCTCGGCACGGCTTGTCCGGCGAGCGCATGCAGTCCCTATTGGTCGACAGCGCCGGTGACAGCGCCTTCGCTTCGCGGCACCTGCCTTCCCTGTTGGCCGGCGACTACCTTCGCGACTTCGGGCTCGACCGCTGTCTGGAGGAGCTGGAGTCCGTCGCACGCGCCGCTTCCGCCGCCGGCACTCCCCATCGGCTCACCTCGCTCGTGACCGAGCTGCACCGTGCTGCCCTGGACCGTTTCGGCCCCGTCGACGGCGAGTTGATGGGCCCCGCACTTCTGGAGGAACAGGCCGGCTTCCGCCTGTCCGACGGCTGAATTCGGTTGCCCCGCGCTGTTACCTTCGGGCCATGCTGACCGGGAAGCTTGTGCGGCTGCGCGCCTTCGAACCCTCCGACGCCGAGGCGCTCCACCGCTGGAACTCGGATCCCGCCGTGCTCCAGTGGATGATCAACTCCTATCCCGAGTCCATCGCCCAGCTGACCAAGCGCCTCGGCGAGGACCGGCCGGCCAACAGCTACGACAAGCTCATCCTCTGCATCGAGACCCTGGCCGACCGCACTCCCATCGGCGCCATCGCCCTCACCGACGCCGAGCCCGAGAACGGCCGCGCCGAGCTCGACGTCTACGTCGGCGAGGCTGCCTACCGCAACGGCGGCTACGGCACCGACGCCATTCGCGTCATCTGCCGTTACGGCTTCGACCAGATGCGCCTGCACGGCATCTCCCTCTGGGTCGTCCCCGAGAACGAGCCCGCCCGCCACGTCTACCAGAAGCTCGGCTTCGTCGAGGAGGGCCGCGAACGCGAACGCTTCCGCCGCGACGGCAAGTGGCACGACCTGATCGTCATGAGCCTGCTCGAAGGTGAACTCGTCGAGGACTGAGCCTCCGCCCATGAGCTGGGTACCTGCATCGCCAGATGTGACGGAACCGCCGGCGGGAGCCGGCGGTTCCACAGTGGACGGTCAGGAGCAGAGCTCGGCCCACGTCGGCACGTGCGGCGTCACGAGCAGCCGCATGCCGGCTTCGGAGAGCAGGCGGTTGCCCTTGCGGGCGTTGCAGCTGCGGGCGCTGCCGCCGCAGCAGGCGACGGTGTTGAGCCAACTGGTCCGGGCGCCGCCGCGCGACAGCGGCACGACGTGGTCGATGGTGTCGGCGGGGCCGCCGCAGTAGGCGCAGCGGTGGTTGTCACGCTTCAGCACGGCCCGCCGGGTCCAGCTCGGCGGACGGCTGTAGCGCCACTTCATCACCACGTACCGCACGAGCCGCACGACGCGGGGCAGCGGGTAGTGGCCGAACTTCGTGCCGGTGTCGGCCTCGTGGATCTCGGCGACCTCGCGTATCAGCATTCGGACGGCGTGCGGCACCGACACGGTGTGCAACGGCTCCAAACTCGCGTTCAGCACTAATACACCCACGACCAACCACCTCCTCTCGCGGATAATCTTGTGCGCGGGAGAAGGGGCCGTCAATCGGTATATCGGGTCAGTCCGAAGAGGACAGTGCGCCGAACACCGCCCGGATCCGCGGCAGGTGCTCCCGGCCGCGCCGCGTTCCGATGTGGACGGTGTTCACGACCGGCTGGGAAGGCCGGTGCAGCACGGAAAGCCGGCCGGCGGCGAGGTGCTCGTCGACCAGGTAGTGCGGCGCGATGGTCAGCCCGGCGCCGGCCAACACCGAGGCGACCACGGCCCGAAAATCGTTGACGATCAGGGCCGGCGCCGGCGGCCGAATGGCCCAGCACTCCCGGAAATAACGCCGCGCCATCGGCATCTCCTCGGAGTAGCCGACGAACCGCCGCTCCTGCCCGGGCTCGTACGGCTCGTCGCCGGACCGTCCGACCAGCAGGAACCGCTCCTCCAGCAGCTGCACGAGGTACATCCGCCGGGTCGGCACGCCCTCGATCTTGGTCAGCAACGCCACGTCGATCTCGTCATGCAGCACGGCCTGCACCAGATCGGGCGACAGCCCGACCCGGCACCGCACGGTCAGCCCCTCGGCCAGCAGCGGGGTCATCCGGGTGACGACGAACCGTTCCAGCAGGTCGACGGGGGCGCCGACGAACACCGGCCCGGCCCCGGACAGGGTCGCGGAGCGCAGCCCGTCCAGCGCCCCCTCCAGGGCGTCGATGTGCTCGGCGACCTCGGCGGCCAGGCTGTGCCCGGCCTCGGTCGGCGCGATGCCCCGGCCGGACCGCCGGAACAGCGGCCGGCCGACGGACTCCTCGATGGCCTTGATGTGGTGCGACACCGCGGGCTGCGACAGCCGCAGCGCCTCGGCCGCCCGGGCGACCCCGCCGGTCCGGTACACGCTCAGGAACGACCGCAGGGCGACCAGTTCGGGACGGTTCGTCACCCGAGCCAGCTTATTTGACTCCGGCGAGGGCGAAGAACTCCTGGCGCGACCGCGCGTCGGACCGCAGGGTGCCGAGCATCGTCGACGTCACCGTGCTCGAGCCGGAAGCCCGCACTCCCCGCAGCGTCATGCACGTGTGCTCGGCCTCGATCACCACGCCGACGCCCTTGGGCGCCAGCTGCGTGCACAGCCAGTCCGCCACCTGCTTGGTCAGCCGCTCCTGGACCTGCGGCCGGCTGGCGAAGTGCTCGACCACACGGGCCAGTTTGGACAGTCCGAGGATGCGGCTGTCGGGCAGGTAGCCGACGTGCGCGACGCCGACGAAGGGCAGCAGGTGGTGCTCGCACACCGACCGCACCGGGATGCTGCGGGCCAGCACCAGCTCGTCGTAGCCTTCGTCGTTGGGGAACGTGGTGAGATCGAACGGGCGCGGCGTGAACAGCTCGGCGTAGGCCCGCGCCATCCGTCCCGGCGTGGCGCGCAGGCTCTCAGTGTCGGTGTCCACGCCCAGCGCGCGCAGCAGGTCGCCGGCGGCGCGCTCGGCGGCGGCCAGATCGACCCCGGTCGCGGGCTCGTGGACCACCCGTAACGCCTGCATGCGCCCTCCTTCGACCTAGTTTCGCCAATAGATGTTGGTCTTATTACCGTCGCAGGTCAAGAAGTGTGGTTGCGGACACGCTTGTAGGCGATATTCTGGGCAGGGTGAGCACCGATCGGGCGATCAGCGCCGTGGCCGCCCTCGACGACGGCCTGCGCCGAGGCATGTTCGACTTCATCCGTGCCGCTCGGCACCCGGTGACCAGGGACGAGGCGGCGACGGCGGTCGGCATCTCCCGCAAGCTCGCCGCGTTCCACCTGGACAAGTTGGTCGACGCCGGACTGCTGCGGGCCCACTACGAGGGCGTCGGACGGGTCGGCCGGGCCCCGAAGGTGTACGAGCCGTCGGACGTGGACGTGCAGGTCAGCATCCCGGCGCGGCAGTACGACCTGCTGGCCGACATCCTGATCGACGCCGTGCTGAGTGACGATCCGCGCGGCTCGGCCGAGGGCATCGCCACCGACCACGGCCGCGAGGTCGGCACGGCCGAACGCGAGGAGGAGCGGCCCGGGCGGCTAGGCACCGAGCGGGCGCTGACCATGACGTGTCGGCTGCTCGCGCGGCACGGCTTCGAGCCGCTGCGGGACACGCCGACCACGGTCCGCATGCGCGACTGCCCGTTCCACCCACTCGCGGCCAAGGCCCGCGACCTGGTGTGCGGCATCAACCGGGCGTTCCTGGAGGGCGTGATCGACGGGCTGGAGGCCCGGACCGTGGAGGCGGTGCTCGCGCCGGGCGGCGCCGGCGGCTGCTGCGTGGAGCTGCGGCCTCGCCCCGGAGGAATCCTCCCAGAAGAGTGATACCGAGGAGTGATTTCTTCCCACTCCAATCTATAGCCGATGGGGGGACTTGCCGCAAGGCCCCCACATGGGCTGACAATCGCCCCCGTAAAGCGATGAGTGACGGGGGTATTTCTCATGCGAGTGTTGCTGTCGACCATCGGGTCACGCGGTGACGTCCAGCCGGTGGTCGCATTGGCCCTTCGGCTACGGGAAATCGGACACCAGGCGCGGTTGTGCGCGCCGCCGGATTTCCGGGCATGGATCGAGGGGCTGGGCATCGACTTCGTGCCGCTCGGGCCCGAGGTACGGCCGGGCACCAAGCCGGACTCCGAGTTCCGGCGGCTCGGGGCCACGCCCGAGGGACGGCAGCAGCTGATGGACGGCACGGTGGCCACGCAGTTCGAGTCGCTGCTGCCGGCGGCCGACGGCTGCGAGGTGATCCTGGGCTGGTCGGCGTTGCAGATCGCGGCGCCGTCGATAGCGGAAAAACTCGGTATTCGCCACGTCTACGCCACATTCAGCCCGAATCAACTCCCTTCGGGGCAGCTGCCGCCGGCGCCGCTGCCCGGACGGGTATATCCGGCCGATGCCGACAATCGCGCGCTGTGGGCTCTGGAATCGCAGGTGTGGAACGAGCAGTGGCGGCCGGCGGTCAATTCCAACCGGGCGTCGATCGGGCTCGGGCCGGTCGAGGACGTGCTCAGCCACATGAACTCGCCGCAGCCGTGGTTGGCCGCCGATCCGGTGCTCGGGCCGTGGCCGGAGGCGGGGTCGGGGGTGGTGCAGACCGGGGCGTGGCTGATGCGGGACACCCGGCCGCTGCCGGTGGACCTCGCGCGGTTCCTGGACACCGGCGAACCGCCGGTGTTCTTCGGCTTCGGCAGCACCGGCGACACCCGGCCCGAGGTCGTGTCCACGATGGTCGCGGCGGCCCGGGCCTGCGGCCGGCGCGCGGTGATCTCCAGCGGCTGGGCCGATCTGGAGCTGGCCGCGCAGGCCGACGACGCGCTGCTCATCGGCGAGGCCAACTTCCAGGCGTTGTTTCCCCGCGTGGCCGCGGCGGTGCACCACGGCGGCTCCGGCACCACCACCGTCACGTCGATCTCCGGCACGCCGCATGTGATCGTGCCGCACCGCTACGACCAGTTCTACTGGGCGGATCGGGTCGAGGCACTCGGTATCGGCGTACGGCACGACGGCACCGAGCCGACCGTCGAGTCGCTGACCGCGGCCGTCGACCGCGCGCTGCGGCCCGAGATCGCGGTGGCCGCCAAGACCGTCGCGGCCGAGATGGTCCGCGACGGCGTCGAGGTGGCCGCGGATCTGCTTGTCAGTTAAGCAGTTTCTCACTTACTCGGGTTCCGCCGTCCCGGCCCTCCCACGGTCGGCGGCCGGAGGGGGTTCAGAGCGGTAGGACCTCGACCTCGGGTCCGGTCCACTGTGGAGGGATGACGGCGAGGACGTCGGCCATGGCGGCACCCCAGAGGTTGCCGGCGCGGTCGCGGCCGACGGGCACGAGGGCGTCGTCGGTGCGAACGGCCGGCACGAGGCGGGTTTCGGTGGCACGGACGGTGACGGCGCCGCGGAGGCGGCCGGTGAGCGGGGCCTTGGGGGAGCGGCCGGCGAGGCCGTGCAGCAGCGGGGCGAGCAGGGTGTGACCGGCGGCGAGGGCGGCGAACGGGTTGCCGGGCAGGCCGACGACGTGCCGGCCGTCGGGCAGGGTGGCCAGGAGCTGCGGATGGCCGGGCCGGCACGCGACGCCGTCGACCAGGACGTCGGCCTTCAGCGCGCCGAGCACGGGGCGCAGGTGGTCGGCCGGGCCGACGGAGGTGGAGCCGCACACCGCAACCACGTCCACGTCGTCGCAGGCCAGCGCCTCGGACAGCGCTCCGGCACGGTCCGCGACGAACTGCGTGTCGAGCAACTCGCCGCCGGCCGTGGCGATCAGGCCCGGCAGCAGCGGGCCGATGGCATCGCGGACCTGGCCGAGGGTGGGCAGGCCCGCCGTGAGCAGCTCGTCGCCGCTTACCACCACGCGAACCCGGGGCCTGCGATGCACGCGAAGGGCGTCGTAACCCACGCTCGCCGCGAGTCCGAGCACCGCCGGGGTGGCGACGGTGCCGGCCTGCAACACCCGGCGGCCGCGGGGGATGTCCTCGCCACGGCGACGGATGTGGTTGCTGGCCGGCAGCTCACCGGCGACGGTCAGAGCGTCCACTGTGGACAGCTCGACCGGCAGAACCGCCCAGGTGCCAAGGGGAACCGGCGCGCCGGTGGCGATCTCGAACGCCTGGCCCGGTTCCAGCGCCGCGTCCGCCGTGCACGGCCCGGCCAGGCGGCGGCCGACCACCGCCCACGGCCCCGTGCCGCGCACCGCGTAGCCGTCCATCGCCGACGTGTCGGACAGCGGCAACGACACCAGCGCCGGCAGGTGCTCGGCCAGCGCCAGCCCCAGCGCCCCGCCCAGGTCCACAGTGATCGTCTCCAGCGGCTCGGCCGCGGCCCGCGCGACCTGCCTGGCTTCCGCCCAGCCCGTGGTCATGCTATACAACTTATCACATACTGTATGCAATCTGGCTCGAGTGGACGGGTGGCGGGGCCGGGCCCACGGCCGAGGTGGCTGAGGGCCGGGTGTGCGGGCAGTGCGACCGGGGCGGGTGGGCCGGCCCGGCGAGCGGCATCGACGACTGCGGGCAGGTGAGACCGATGGCAACCGAAGTGACCGACTTCTACGGCCGGCGGTACCGGGTCGGGGAGAGCGATCGTGAGCTGCTGGGGCACTCCAGGAACTGGGTGCTGGCAGCGGCCTGCGTGGCGATGCTGGTCGCGGGGGCGGGACAGTACGGCTTCGGCCTGATCGTGGGCGGGGACTACTGGCTGCTGGCGATCTGGGTGGCCACCCAGGCGGTGGCGGTGTTCCCGATGGCCTGGCTGCGGGAGCGGTTCCACGTCAAGCCGATCGTGGCGATGACCGTGGGGGCGGTGCTGACGGCGACGGGGGACCTGTTCCAAGGGGCGGGCACTGCGGTGCTGGGCGGCCTCGGCGCGGCCGCCGTCTACGGCACCTGCTTCGGCGTGGTGGCGAAGTGGTTCCCGGAGCGGCGAACGTATCTGGGCCTGGTGAGCGGCTCGTTCGCGGCGGGGGCGGTGCTGTTCGCGACGCCGCTGCCGATCATCGCGCTGGTGGTGATCACGGCCGGCGGCATCGTGCTCAGGGAACCCCCGCCGGACTGGTGGCCGGAGAAGCCGGACCCGCGCAAATGGGCGCTGGACAAGACGGTGAACCTCAGCCTGAGGCACAGCCGGCCGGCGATCCGCCACTACACGCCGGGCCAGCTGCTGCGCTGCCCGACCTCGGCCGTGATGTACGTGCTGGTGGCCTGCGCGGCGGCGGCGTGGCTGTTCGACGTCGCATACACAGCGGCTTTCGTTGCGTCCAGCGGGTGGGGATACGCGTTCGCGGCAGTGACGGTCTGCGTGCTGACGCTGGCCAGCGGCCTGGCCCGTTGGGCGACGGGCTGGGCGGGGGAACACTTCGGCGTCGGCCGGGTGGTCCGCGCGGCGCTGGGCCTTGGCGCCTTCGGCCAGCTGCTGATGATCGTCGCGGGCCAGCACCAGTCCGGCGTCCTCCTGGTGTTCGCGGCGCTGCTGGTCGGCACCACCGCCGGCTGCTGCTACGCCCTGCTGCCGGCCCTGGTCGAGGCCCATTTCGGCGACCAGGCGGGGCTGCTGAACTTCGGCGTGGTCTACAGCGCGAAGGCGGTCGGCGGCATCGTCGGCATCGGCCTCACGACGACCATGGTCGCGACGTACGGCTACGCGGCGGGCTTCCTGCTCGCGGCGGGCCTGGGCGTCCTGGGCGCGGTCGCCGGCGGCATGCTGCGCCAGCCCGGCGTCCCGCGGCTGCTGGTGCCGGCCTGATGGGCCGCGTCACGGCACGCCGGCGCGTTGTCCGGGTGGTGGACGGCCGGGTGAGCACCCGGCCGGACACCCTGGCCGCCGAGGAGCCGCTGGAGATCAGGGTCGGCGGCCAGCCGCTGTCGGTCACGATGCGCACGCCTGGCCACGATTTCGACCTGGCGGCGGGCTTTCTCGTCTCCGAGGGCGTGATCGGCCGGGCCGGCGAGCTCAGCGCGATCCGGTACTGCGCCGGCGCGACCGTGGACGGCGGCAACACATATAACGTCCTGGACGTTAGTTTGGCCCCCGGGGTGCCGCCGCCGGACCCGTCGGTGGAGCGCAACTTCTACACCACCTCCTCGTGTGGTCTCTGTGGCAAGGCCAGCCTGGACGCGGTGCGGTCGACCAGCCGCTGGACCGTCGAGCACGACGAGCTCCAGGTCGACATCGACACCGTGACGAAGATGCCGGACACCCTGCGCACGGCCCAGCTGGTGTTCGATCGAACGGGCGGCCTGCACGCCGCGGGTCTGTTCACCCAGGACGGTCGGCTGCTGTGCCTGCGCGAGGACGTCGGCCGGCACAACGCCGTGGACAAGGTGATCGGCTGGGCGCTACGCGAGGACCGCCTGCCGTTGAGCGGAACCGTGCTCATGGTCAGCGGCCGAGCATCCTTCGAGTTGGTGCAGAAGGCGGTGATGGCCGGTATCCCGGTGCTGGCCGCGGTGTCGGCGCCGTCTTCGCTGGCCGTCGAGCTGGCCGCGGAGATGGGGCTGACGCTGATCGGTTTTCTGCGCGGCACGTCCATGAACGTCTACACCGGCAGCCAGCGCCTCGGACTCTGATTACGCTGGTGGGATGTTCAAGCCGGCTCAGCTGGAGAGTTTCCTGGCCGTCGCGCAGACGCTCAGCTTCACCCAGGCCGCCGACCAGCTCGGCGTCCGGCAGTCGACGATCAGCCAGCACGTGCGGCAGCTGGAGGCGACCGTCGGCAAGCAGATGTTCCTCCGCGACACGCACACCGTCGAGCTGACGCCGGACGGCGAGGCCATGGTCGGCTTCGCCCGCACGATCGTCGACACCGGCCGGGAGGCGGTCAGCTTCTTCGCCGGGCCGCAGCTGCACGGGCGGCTGCGGTTCGGCGCCTCGGAGGACTTCGTCTCCACGTATCTGACCGACGTGCTGCGGGCCTTCCGGCGGCGTCATCCCGGTGTGGAGCTGGAGCTGACCGTGGGACTGAGCGGCGAACTGCACCGGAAGTTGGAAGCTCGCCAACTGGATCTTGTTTTCGGCAAACGGCAACTGGGCGCGGCCCACGGGCAGCTGGTGTGGCGGGACCGCCTGGTCTGGGTCGGCGTCGAGACCACCCGAATCGATCCCGGCGCCGATGTCCCGCTGATCCTCTACCCGGAGCCGAGCGTCAGCCGCGCGCAGGCGTTGGAAACCCTGCAGTGGCACGGCCGAGGGTTTCGCATCGCCTGCACCAGCACCAGCCTGAGCGGGCTGCGCGCGGCCGTGCTGGCCGGGCTCGGTGTGACCGCTCACACCCGTAGCCTCATCCCGCACGATCTCGTCGAACTCGGTCCCCAGCAGGGACTTCCGGCCCTCGGCGAGGTCGAGTTCGTGCTGTCGCCGCCGCCCCGCGTGCGCACCGAGACGGCCCGGGCCCTCGGCGCCGCCATCATCGCCGACGCCAACCGGCTGCGCCACGCGCGCTAGAATGGTCCACCACGCACGGATCCGAGGGGAGTGCCCTCCACATGGGTAGGCGGCGCGCCACGGTCGACCACGTGCTGGGCGAACTCAGGCGTCGTGACTTCCTGCACCCGGACGTTCGCGTTGTGTGCGAACGGCTGTCGCGGGACCGGGGGCGGCCGCTGCACCTGATCCCGCTGCCGCTGCGCACCTCGATCAGCGGGGCCTGGCTGGGCATGCCCGACGCCGACTACATCGTGTACCAGTCGGTGGGATCGAGTCCGCTGCACCAGGTTCACGTGATCTGGCACGAGATCGGGCACATGCTGCTGCCCGGGCACGCCCGCACCTGCGACGTCGACCCGGCGACGCGGGACGTGCTGATGAAGGTGCTCAACGCGCTCGTGCCGAATCTCAGCCCGGCGGTGCTGTCCCGCATCCTCGGCCGGGGCGGCTTCACCGACGACCAGGAGGTCGAGGCCGAGGTGTTCGCCGGCGCCGCCGTGCGGGCGCTGGGCGAGCTCGAGCCGACCTCCGGGCATCGCAACCTGACCGAGGCCGAGGCGCAGATCGTGGACGCCCTGGCCCGCGAACTGTGCTGACCGTCGCCCTGGTGGCCACGGTCGTGGTCGCCGCCGTCGCGCTGATGCTCCGGCTGCGCATGCTCGTGCGCGTCACCGTCGACCGGCGGCCCGGGCACGTGCTGGCGCTGGGCTTCGCCGCGTGGTTCCTGGCCGTGCCGCTGGAGATCGAGTCGTTCGCGATGGGCGTGGACCGCTGGGCCGGTTGGGCCCTCGCCTGGCCGCTGTTGCACGTGATCGCCTGCGCCGGCGGCTTCTTCACCCAGACGTTCTTCTGGCTGGCCACCTCGGATCCGTCGCAGCGCACCAAAGTTGCCGCCCTGGTGCGGCGGTCGGCGTTGATCGGCGTGTCGGCGCTGACCGTCGGGCTGATCCTGTTCGCGACGCGACCCCGTGACGTCGACTTCCTGAGCGGACCGGCCGGTCGGATGGCCACGCCCGGCCCGGTGCATCCCGTGGCCGCGTTGAGTTACGTCGTGATCGTCAGCTACTTCGCTTACACCATCGCGAGTTTCACCTCGGCGTCGTGGCGCTGGGCGGCCAAGGCCGACCTGCCGTGGCTGCGGCGTGGGCTGCGCATCCACACCGTGGGCTGCGTGTTCGGGCTCGTGTTCTGCGTGCACGTGATGGGCTACCAGCTGGCCGAGGCCGTCGGGATCACGCCGCCGTGGGTGGAGCTGGAGGCTGACGGCGCCCTGGTCGCGTTGAGCCTGCTGCCCGCGTTCGTCGGCGTGACCGCGCCGGTCTGGGGGCCGCGGGTCGAGCGAATTGCCCGCGCCGCACGGCATTATCGGCACCGACGACAGCTGTATCCGTTGTGGCGCCTGCTGAGCGGTTCCACCGTGACGCTCGATCCGCCCCGTTCCGAGTGGCACGACCGGCTGCGGCTGCGGCCCGGGCAGCAGCACGCTCTCGTGTACCGGCGGGTCATCGAGCTGTGGGACGGGCTGCTTGCCTTGCATCCCACCATGTCCGGCGAGGTCGGGCTGGACGGGCCGGATCTGGCCGGGGACATAGACTGGTGGCTCGGGATCGCGCGGGCCGCGCGATCCCGTCCGCTCGACGACGTGTTGGCCGCCTACCAAGGACAGTCGTGACCTCTGAGCTCGATGCCGCCGGTATCCGCGATCCCCAGCTGCGCGCCTGCTACCTGCGGTGCAAGGAGTTGCTGGCCGCGCACGACAAGTCCTACTACCTGGCTTCGTTGTTGCTGCCGCCGGCCCGTCGGCCTTACGTGCAGGCCATCTACGGCTTCGCCCGCCATGCCGACGAGATGGTCGACGGCGCCGACACTTCGGCGTTCGCGCCTTGGCGTGACCAGATCCTCGCCGATCTCAAGGCCGGCGACAGCGCGGACGAGTTCGGCCGGGCGCTGCTGCACACCATGCGGACCTGGGACATTCCCGTGCATCTCGTCGAGACCTTCCTCGACGCCATGGCTTCGGACCTTGTCGTCACTTCGTACGAGACCTACGCCGACCTCGAGGTCTACATGCACGCCGCCGCCGGCACCATGGCCTTGGAGCTCGTGCCCGTCCTTGGCGGCCGTTCTGAGGAGGCCGCCGAGGCCATGCGCCTGATGGGCATCGCTTTCCAGCTCACCAACATTTTGCGTGACGTCGGCGACGACCTCCGCCGCGGCCGCGTCTATCTGCCGGCCGAGGACCTCCGTCGTTTCGGCGTCACGGAGATCCGCTTGAGCCCCGAGTTCCGTTCTCTGATCAGGTTCGAGATCGCCCGCGCCCGCGAGCTCTACCGCCAGGCCCGCGCCGGCGTGCCGCTCTTGGAGCCCGTCGGCCGTCAGACCGCCTTGGCCGGTATGAGCCTGTACGGCGGCATCCTCGGCGCGATCGAACGCGCCGACTACGACGTACTTTCTCAGCGGGTCAGCGTCAGCACCGCCCGGCAGCTCGCCTTCGCCGTGCCCGCCTTGGGCCGGTCATGGCTGGCCCGTCTCGCGGTCCGTTCGTCGTAGTTCCATGACTTGTTCCAGCAGCACTTTCGCCGCCTCCGCGAGTTGGCCGCTGTCCTGCTCCAGCAGCATCGCCCGGAGCGCGAAGGCCAGGACTCCTCTGTCCCGCCATTCCGCCAGCCGCATCAGGTCGCCGTGGATGCCCGCCACTTTTTCGGCCGCTTGCGGCGTCGTCGGCGTGAGGAAGTAGACCGGGTCCAGGTCGAAGAACGTCGCCAGCCCTTGCACCACGTTCACCGTCGGGTTGTCCCGTTCGCCGCCGCGCAGCATGCCGATGTACGACCCCGTGACCTTGACGCCCAGCTCGCCCAGCGCCGCCGCCACTTCCGTGTTGCGGTACTCCGGTCCTTCCGGCCCGTTCGGCCGCACCGCGTCGAATGCCGCGTTGAGTTTGTCCCGGAAGCTCAGCATGGCGTCCCCCACTCCGCTCAACTGATGTCGACCCCCAGGGGCCGGCTTGCCCAAGAGTAGTTGACACCCCCGTCCGCTGCCATAGACTGGTCCGGCGGCGGTCAACTGGTGTCACCACCCGTGGCCGTCCGAGGGGTGGATTGGTTGAGTCGAATGGCCCACGCGCCTGACGAGGGGCGGGCGTGCGGACCAGGGGAGAGGTCCGACTCGGCCGCCCGTGCGGTTCCTGCTCGGCTTCGGGGGAGGACGAGCAGGATCCGCACGGCTGCTCGCGACCTTTCTCCGTCATCGCTGTTCCCTTCGCGATCAGCGCCATGCTCCCGTGCACCGCACCGCGCCAGGCGATGCTGGTCTGACGGCCGAGGCGCCGCCCTTCGCCTAGATCGGTGTGGTTCCGCCTCAGCGAGCCGCGCGAGGTGACAGCGCTCTGGCTCAACCCCTTGGACTGCGATGCCGGGGTTCCCTCGTAACGCCAGAGCTTCGTCGCCGGTGTGGTCACTGCCTCAGCCGGCCTTCATCCACTCGTGGGTGAACACCGGCCGCCCGTTCACCATGGCCACCTTCCAGTGCCCGTGATGAATCACCCGATGATGAAACCCGCACAGCAGCACCAAGTTATCGGCGCTGGTCTCCCCGCCTTTCGCCCAGTGCTCGACGTGGTGACCGTGACATTGCCGAGGTCTGGTCCCGCACCCCGGAAACGCGCACCCTCGATCCCGGTGGATCAACGCCATCCTGATCGCGTTCGGGATCGTCCTGGACGACCGCCCAATGTTCATGATCTCGTTGCCGGCTCCCAGTACCACCCGCATCACCTTGCTGTCACAGGCGATCCGCAGCACCGACTCCGGGTTCATCAGCCCTTCACCCTCCACCGCAGCCGGCTTCTTCATCTCCACGAAGTCCTCAAAGGACATCGTCAGCGCCAGATGAGGCCGCTCCCCACCCTCCTCGGGCAGGTCATCGCTCGTGGAGGCCAGTTCGATCTCGGCGAACGCATCGCCTTCCCGCTCAGCCGTCGTGCGCGGGTCTTTGCCCGACTTCGGCTTCGCCAACGGACTCATCAACGCCGCCAGCTTCGCCCCCGTCTCGGAGTCGATGCGCCCCCGAAACACCACACTGCCGTCTTTGCGGCTGGTGGAGTAGAACTCTCGCTTGGGGTGGACCAGTTCGCGGTCGTCCGGCGCCGTGCCGTCTTGGTCGAGCAGCAGCAGGATCCGGTTCGCGATCGTCTGGAACTTCTTGCCCTCAAAGTTCGGGGCGTCGTCGAGCAGGGCGGCTTCGACCCTGTCCCGATCGGCCTCCGGCGCTTCGGCCAGCGTCTTGTCGATGATGTTCAGATGCTGCCGGCTCAGCACACCCTCCCGGGCTGCCTCACGGATCGCCCTGCTGGCAAACAACTCCGCATGCCTGAGCAGCTCCCTGGCCTCGCTCAGCGTGACCCGGCGCAACGCCACCAGATCCGCCACGATCGACGCCCGATCCTCTTTGGCCCTACCGGAACGCTCCCAGATCTGCGCC
>DASWRQ010000217.1:0-19046 GCA_036403095.1 Kutzneria sp.
CCGACCACGTCGGCGGCGTGATCACCACGCCGGACGTGCCCGGCGGCCTGCTCGACAACGTCGGCCAGCTGCTGGGCTACTGGATCTGGGTCACGCAGGTGACCAAGCGCATCGCCTTCCCGGTGCAGATGGGACGGATCGAGTTCTTCGGCCCGCACCCGTCGCCCGGCACGCCGGTGGACTGCCTGATCCGGGTGGTCGACGTGAGCGACCGGATCTACCAGGTCGACGCCCAGCTCACGGTGAACGGCGTGGTGTGGGCGGAGATCGCCGACTGGCGGGACCGCCGCTTCGACAGCCACATGGACCTGGACGAGGCATGGCGGTTCCCGGAGCGCAATCCCTTGTCGCAGCGGCAACCCGGAGGCTGGGTGGCCGTCGCCGAACGCTGGCCGGACCTGGCATCGCGGGAGCTGTATCTGAGCAAGTACCTCAGCGGCCGCGAGCGCGCCTGCTACGACCAGCTGCCGCCCCGCAACCGGCGACACTGGCTGCTCGGTCGCATCGCCGTCAAGGACGCCGTGCGCACCCTGTTGTGGGACAACGGTTCCGGCCCGGTCTTCCCGGCGGAGATCCTCGTCGACGACACCGCCGACGGGGTGAGGGTGTCGGGACACAACGGCTTTCCGCTGCCGGCGGTCTCGGTTTCGCTGGCCCACTCGCACGAGCTCGGGGTCTCGATCGCCCGGTTCGGCCACGAGCCGGTGCGCATCGCCATCGAGGATCCCGGCGGTCCGCCGGGCGGTCGGAACCGGGCCACCGTCAGCAATCCGGCCGACCTGCCGGCCCGGCAGTACGTCGTCGCGTGGACCGCCGGTCCCGCCGATCAGGAGGAACAATGACCACCACCGAGGCGTCCCGCGACGTCGTTTTCACCGAGATCGACGGCATGCTGCGCCAGGTGCTGGCCGAGCTCGGCGTGGACGACGTGGAGATCACCGAGCAGACGTCGTTCAACGAGGACCTCGAGCTGGAGAGCATCGACCTGGTCACGCTGACCGCGCTGATCTCCGAGCGCTGGGGCGAGCCGGTGAACCTGGCCGAGTTCCTGGCCGACAAGGAGCTGGACGAGGTCATCGCGCTCAAGGTCGGCGACCTGGTCGACTTCGTGTCCGGGGCGCTGACCCGCGCGGGAGGCTGACATGGGCAAGATCCTGGCCAACGGCATCGACACGCACTTCCAGCGCATGCCGGCCAAGGGCGTCGACCCGACGACGGCGCCGACGGTGGTGTTCGTGCACGGCCTGGGCACCGACAGCCTGGCCAGCTTCTACCTGACGCTGGCCGCGCCGGTCGCCGCGGCCGGGATCAACGTGCTGGCCTACGACCTGCGCGGACACGGTCGCAGCGGCTGCCCCGACACGGGGTACACGTTCCAGCATTTCGTCGACGACCTCGGCGCGCTGCTGGACGTGTTGGAGCACCGCGGCCCGGTTCACCTGGTGGGCAACAGCTTCGGCGGCACCGTCGCGTTCGGACACGCCTTCGCCCGGCCGTGGCAGGTGGCCAGCATCGTGTCGATCGAGTCCGAGCCGCCGACGCAGCCGTGGGCCGACCGGATGGTGCAGGCCATGGACTACATGGCCGTGCAGCTGTCCAGCGAGCAGACCTTCCTCGATCTGGAGGCGCAGAACGGGGCCCACCACGCCAAGCTGGCCCGCAAGGCCGCGGCCAAGCTGTTCGCCACCACCATGATCAAGGAGGTGTGGCAGGGCCGGCTGCTGTCGGCCGCGGAGCTGCGGGCGCTGCCCACGCCCGTGCTGCACATCCTTGGCGGGGAAGGACTTCAGGGCGAGGATCCGCGGGCGCTGGAGCGGGCGCTGTCGCACTGCCGCACCGTCGTGATCCCCGGGCAGGACCACTCGGTGCTGGTCGACGCGCATCGGAAGGTGCGGGAGCTGCTCATCCCGTGGGTGCGCGGGATCCACACCAGCGTGCCGTGGATCAACGCGGCGGACGAGGCCCGCGAGCTGATCGCGTGAGCCGGTTCCTGTTCGTGGTTCCCCCGCTGGTCGGGCACATCAACCCGGCCGTGGGGGTGGCCGCCCGGCTACAGGCGCGGGGACATGAGGTCGGCTGGGTCGGCCCCACCGCCGCGGTGGCATCGCTGGTCGGCGAAGGCGCGCGGTTCTCTCCGTCGGACCGGCCGTTGGCGGAGCTGGTGGTGGCGGGAAGGCCGCCCCAGCTCCGGGGTTTCGCCTCCCTGAAGTTCCTCTGGGAGGAGTTCCTGATCCCCCTCGCGGATGGCATGGCCCCGCTGGTGGACGCCGCCGTGGCGGAATTCCGGCCGGACGCGATGCTGGTGGACCAGCAGGCGCTGGCCGGGGCGCTGATCGCGGAGCGGCGGGGCATCCCGTTCGCCACGTCGGCCACGACGTCAGCCGAACTGCTGGCGCCGTTGGCGGAGTTGCCGAAGGTGGCGGCGTGGCTGGACGACCTGTTGGCCGGGCTGAGAAACCGCCACGGGTCGCCGGCGGCTAGCCATGATCTGCGGTTCTCCCCGCACGGTGTGCTGGCGTTCAGCACGGAAGAGCTGGTCGGCCCGACCAAGGCCGACATCGTCTACGTGGGGCCGTCGATCACCGAACGGCCGGACGACACGCCGTTGCCGGAGCTGGACGGCCGGCCGGTCATCCTCGTCTCTCTCGGCACGGCCAACGCCGAGGCCGGCGCGAAGTTCCTCCGGACGGCTGTCGAAGCACTGGCCGAACTCCCCGACTACCAAGGCATTGTCGTCGATCCGACGGGCGAGGTGACCGACGTGCGCCGGGTGCCGCAGCTGGCGCTGCTGCCGAAGTGCGCGGCGGTGGTCTGCCATGCCGGCCACAACACGGTCTGCGAGGCGCTGAGCCACGGCGTGCCGCTGGTGGTGGCCCCGATCCGTGACGACCAGCCGATCGTGGCCCAGCAGGTGGTCGACGCCGGCGCGGGCGTACGGGTGCGGTTCGGCCGGGTCACCGCGGAGCAACTGCGTGAAGCCATCACCGAGGCACTGGGTCACGCCGAGGGGGCGCGGCGGATCCAGAGCTCGTTCGCCTCGGCCGGCGGCGCGGAGGCGGCCGCGAACTGGCTGAGCGAGCTGGCCGCGACCCGGATGAGCGAGCTGAAGCGATAGTGGAACTGACCGCCGAAGGTGTGCGGCTCGACCATGGCCAGCTGGTGCTCGACCAGCGACTCGAGGATGGCCTCCGCGGTGCGCTGGTCGCAGCCAAGCAGCGCCGACGCGCCCCGGCTGGTCAGCGGCTCGTCCGCGGCGGCGGCCAGCCGGAAGAAGGCGTCGCGATGGGCCGGGGACAGCGCCCGGCAGCTCAGCTCGACGCTGCCCGGCAGGTCGACGCGGGCGTTGACCAGCTCGTCGAGCCAGTCCCCGCGATGCCGCAGCCGTTCCAACAGCACCGCGATCGTCCAATGCGGACGAATGGCCAGCCGGTTGGCCGCGGCCACCAGGGCCATCGGGGACCCCTCGAACAGTCGGATCAGCTTGCGGGCCTGGGTCAGCTCGGCCCGCAGGCGCCGCCAGCCGATCACCGAGCCGAGCAGCTCAAGGGCCTCGTCCTCGGGCGGCGGTTGCAGTTCGACGGCCAGGCTCGTGCCCCGCAGCGGCAGCCGCGTCCGACAGCCGACGATCACCGCGCAGCCGCCGCCGCTCGGCAGCAGCGGCGCCAGCTCGACCGTGCTGACGGCGTTGTCGATCAGGATCAGCACGCGGCGCTCGGCGGTCCAGCCCCGCAGCAGGTGACTGCGCTCCTCGATGCTGTCCGGCAGCTGCGCGCCGGTGCCGCGAATGGCCCGCAGGAAGCCGGTGAGCGCCTCGACCGGGGTCTGCTCGGCCAGGTCGGCGTGCAGCTGGCCGTGCGGGAAACGGACCCGGACCCGGTGCGCGAGATGCGTGCAGAAGGCGGTCTTGCCCGACCCCGGCGGCCCCACCACCGAGACCACGGCCGGCGCGGAGCGGGACGGCTGTTGCAGCTGGCTCTCCGCCGCGGCCAGCTCCACCGTCCGCCCGACGAAGACCGGCAGGTCGGCCGGCAGCTGCGCGGGCGGGTCGACCCAGCCGCCGGTGCGCACCGCGCCGCTGGGCGTCAACGCGTCCAGCTGGGGATTGCCGACCAGCAGGCCCCGGTGGACCTGCTGGAGCTGCTGCCCCGGCTCCAGCCCGAGATCGTCGACGAGCGTGGATCGGATGCGCTGGAAGACGTGCAGCGCCTCGGAGCGGCGGCCCAGCAGGTGCAGCGCCATCATCAGCTTGACGTGCAGGCCCTCGTGCGCCGGATAGTCGCGGACCAGGGTGCTCAGGTCGTTGATGACCTCGTGGTGGTGGCCGAGCATCAGCTCGACCTCCATCCGCTGGTCGATGACGCCGACCTTGGTCTCCTCCAGGCTGCGGATGTGGTGCGCGAGCACCGGCCCGGCGTCGACGTCGCTCAGCGCCGAGCCGCGCCACACCGCCAGCGCCGCGCGCAGCGTCTCGGCCGCCGACTCGATGTGTCCACTGTCCAGCTCGGACCGTCCTCGTGCGACGAGCACGGCGAACCGGCCGGCGTCGACGTCCTGTTCCGGCAGCGTGAGGGCGTAGCCGACGTGCCTGGTGTGCAGCACCGACACCGTGGAGTCATGGGAGGCGAGCAGCCGGCGCAGATGTGACATGTACGTCTGGAGCGTGCCCATCGCCTTGGTCGGCGGCTCCGGACCCCAGACCTCCTCGATGAGGTGCTCGACGCGGACCACGTTGTTGGCGTTGAGGGCGAGCAGGGCGAACAGCTGCCGCAGTTTCGGCTGCGAGGGGGTGATGCGCTCATCGCCCCGAGTCACCTCGAACTGGCCGAGCACCCGCACCCGCATGTTCACCACCTCCCGCCAGAGGTTGTCTCCCGGTCCGCAGTTCCTATCGCGCCATCGCGGTCCCGTCCAGCATGAGTGAACAGACGGTCACGCGCTGTGCCTGAATGGTGCCCGTCGGTCTCGGACCATTGTCGCTGTCCATTCACGCCGCGTGACAGGTGTGAGCAATCTCGTTGATCAATATTCACGGTCGGGTGAGCGCGCCCACTCCGGGAGCGACTGCGAGAATCGGTGACATGGCAGAGGTGAAGGCAACCGCCGAGCGGGTCATCGACAAGCCCTCGGACGTGGTCTACGCGGCGCTGGCGGACTACGCCGGCACTCGGGCAGGGATCCTGCCCGAGAACTACAGCGAGTACGAGGTGCTGGCCGGTGGCACCGGGGCCGGGACCAAGGTGCACTGGAAGCTCCAAGCCACCAAGAAGCGGGTGCGGGACTGCCTGCTCGAGGTCAGCGAGCCGGCGCCACGGACGCTGGTGGAGACCGACGCCAACTCGACCATGGTGACGACCTGGACGGTCAAGCCGCAGGGCGAGGGCGCCAGCGCCGTGCACGTGCAGACGACGTGGCAGGGCGCGGGCGGCGTGGCCGGCTTCTTCGAGGGCACGTTCGCGCCGTTGGGTCTGCGCCGGATCCACACGGCGACGCTGGACAAGCTGGCTGCAACCGTTCGCAGCTAGTCTGCGTGGGTCTTCTCGGCCTTGTTCGCTCGTTCGAGTGAACAAGGTCGAGGGATCATGGACACCTTCGCCCAGCCGGTACGCTTCCGCCACCGCGGGGCAGGGCAACGGCGAGGTGAACCCGAGTGTCGGCAGTCCATCACGGTGACAATGGCGGCGCAGGCGCAGGCCGATCGGCATGAGCGTGCCGCAGCCTCGTCAGCCGATCGGGTCGCGCGAGCGAATCAGGCTCACCAAGAAGTGGGCCTACCTGGTCTCGCAGTCCAACTACCTGCCGCTGTCCACCGGTGAGGTCGAAGTGCGCTTCGCCACCATGCTGGACCAGCTGATCCGGGCGACCGAGGCCGAGCCAATGGACACCGCGGCCGCCGGCCGGGTCGGCCGGCAGCTGGTGGCCCTCAACTGCGTCAGCGACGGCAGCCTGTCCAGCACCGTCGATGTGCTCGGCGGCGGGCTGCTCGCGCAACCCGAGCTGCAGGGGCGCCGCAAGGTCGCCGAACGCGTCGTGACGATCCTGGGCGCGCTGGCCGCCGGCTACGCCGACGCGACCAAGCAGTCGATCTTCGAGCAGCAGCAGAACCTGACCAAGTCGCTGTTCACCGCGGCCAACGAGACCCAGCAGAGCCTGACCGCCGCGCTGGCCCGGTTCGACGAGGTCTGCGCGGCGTCGGCCAGCGGCATCGGCATCGTCGACCAGGCCGGGCGCTTCCTGCGCAGCAACGAGGCGTTGCGCCGGATCCTCGACATCGGCGAGAACGAGCTGGCCGCGCGCACGCTGTTCGAGCTCATGCCGCCGGCCGAGGCGACCCGGATCCGCACCGCGTGCACCGAGCTCACCGACGGCCGGGTGGACCGGATCCGGCACCGCCGCACCGTGCTGTACTCCGGCGAGGAGGCCGTGCGGCCGCTGCTGTCCATCGCGCCCGTCCGCGGCGGCCGGGAGCTTGTCGTCATCCTCGACGACGACTCCGAGCTGTCGCTGCTGCGCAACCAGCTCAAGCACCAGTCGCTGCACGACGTGCTGACCGGGCTGCCCAACCGGCAGTTCCTCACCACCCGGCTGGAGGCGTTGCTCAACCAGGCCGACCGCGGCACCGGCACCACGCTCTACCAGCTCGACCTGGACGCCTTCTCGGTGATCACCGACGGGCTCGGCCGGCAGGCCGGCGAGCAGCTGCTGTGCACTGTCGCCGACCGGCTGCGCGCGGTGTTCCTGGCCGAGCGGGCGATGATCGCCCGCATCGGCCACGACGAGTTCGCGGTGCTGGTGGAGAACACCGCGGCCACGCCCGGCGTGGTGGCGACCATCGAGCGCATCAACGACGAGCTGGCCGAGCCGGTCTACCTGGCCGGCGGGCCGGGCGTCACGGCGTCGGCGACCATCGGCGTGGTGCACCGGCCGCCGGCCGGCATGTCGATGGACGACGTGTTCCAGACCGCCGACCTCACGCTGCGGCGGGCCCGCCGCAAGGGCACCCAGTGGGAGCTGCACGACGCCCACCTGGACGCCGCCGACCAGGACCGTGCCGGCATGGCCGCGGCGCTGCCCGGCGCGTGGGAGACCGGCGAGGTGCGGCTGGTCTTCGACCGCCAGGTCGAGCTGGCCACCGGCCGCGCGCACGGCGTGCAGGCGGCGCTGCGGTGGGACCGGCCGGGGCACGGCGTGGTCGACCACCGGCAGTGCGTGGAGCTGGCCGAGCAGACCGGAATGGTGCTGCCGCTGGCCGGCTGGCTGCTGCGCAGCGCCTGCGAGCAGGGCGCGGGGTTGGGCGAGACGCCCGTGGAGATCAGCCTGCCGAGCTGCCTGGCCAACGACGAGGAGCTGGTCGCCCGGGTGCTCGGTGCGCTGGGGCAGAGCGGCCTGCCGGCGTCACGGCTGCGGGTCGGCCTGCCGGCCGACGCCCTCGGCGGGACGGCCGCGGACAACGTGGCGTTCCTGGCCGACAACGGTGTCGACGTGATCGTCGAGGAGTTCGGGCTCGGGGCCCATGACCTCGCGTACCTGGAGGACCTCAAGCTCCGGTCGGTGCGGATCGCCCGGTGGCTGGTGGCGCGGCAGGCGCGTGCCGAGGGTCCCGGCCCGGTCGTGCAGCGGTCGCTGACCCAGCTGGTGGAACTGGCCCATGAGTCCGGGGTGACGGTGGCCGTGGCCGGCATCGAGTCCGAGGAGCAGGCCGACTGGTGGCGTGAGCTGGGCTGCGACATCGGCGCCGGCCCCTACTTCGACTAGCAGCGCGGCGGGCCGCCGTTCGGGCCCAGCACGCGGTCGGCCCAGGCCAGGGCCTTGGCGAACCAGTCGGCGGCGTGCGGCGCGAGGTTGAGGTCGTGGCCGGCGTCGGGCAGCTCGTAGGTGTCGACGCACGTTTTGGGGTAGTGCACGGCCTCGTGGGACAGGGCGGCGGCGTAGGCCAGGTCCTGCTGGCCCTCGGCGACCAGCACCGGCACGGCGATGTCGTCGGTGATCGGCGACGCCTGCGCGACCAGGGTGTCGGCCAGCTCGGACGTGGTGACGGTGTCCTTGGCCGCCTCGTCGGCGGCGATGACGCCCGGTTCGTCGTGCGGGCCGTGCCAGAAGACCTGGCGGGCGCCGGGGCGGGTGGTCAGGTAGGTCGGGTCCAGCGATGCCGGCACCAGCGACGTCGCCACCGGGACGGCCGCCGCCGGCTGGACCTCGTGGGCCATGCCGGTGATCAACAGCGCGTCGACGTCGGCGTAGGTCGCGGCCTCGTACCAGGCGACGACGGAGCCGTAGGAATGGCCGGCCAGCAGGACTCTGGTGAAGGCGCGGCCAACCTTCCCCAGCCGCAAGGCGTTGACGACCTGGTGCACGGCGCTGGCTTCGCTGGCGTTGGTGAGCAACAGGCCGGCCGGGTGGGAGCTGGCACCGGTGCCCGGGCGGTCGAGGGCCAGCGTGCTATAGCCGGCGGCGGTGGCTCGTCGCACGTATGAGTAAGTGTCGGGCTGGTAAGGAAAATCCCAGTACGCACGGTTGTATGTGGCCCCGGCCAACAGAATCTGCACGGTCGGCGCCGGCCTTTCCCCGGCCCAGCAGAGATTGCCGGCCACGGTCTGCGTGCCGGCGACCGGCATCGTCACCGGGACCGCGACTTCCCGACAGGTCGGGCCGGACGGCGACGGCGTGAGCGTCGCCGCGGACATCAGGACCACCAGCGCCGCTGTGAACACGGGCCGGAGTCTAGGGTCGCCGCCGGCACTGCTCGGCCGGTTTCACCCCATCAGCTGACGGAATGCGAGCGATCGTCGTAGCGGATGAAGCCCTTCAACCTGGCCGAGCCCAGCACCGCGACGACACAGGCCAGGCCGCCGGTCCAGATGGCCGGGCGGACACCGATCAGGCTGGCCATGCCGCCGGCGCGGATCTGCGACAGCTGCGGGCCGGCGGTGTAGCTGAGCAGCTCGATGCCGGCCAGCCGACCGCGCAGGTGGTCGGGGATCGTCTGATTCCACATGGTGCTGCGGAAAAGGCCGCTCACGCAGTCCGCGGCGCCGGCTATGACCAGGAAGGACAGGACCAGCCAGACCGGTTTCGACCAGCCGGCGCCGGCCATGGCCAGGCCCCACGCGCCGGCGGCGACCGCGACCATCAGGCCGTGCCGGTGCATCTTCGACGTCCAGCCGCTGGTGAGGGTAACGGCCAGCGCGCCGACCGAAGTGGCCGCGTACATCAGGCCCAGCGCCCAGGGCGCGCCGATTTCGTCGGCCAGGAAGGGAAAGAGCGCGTTGGGCATGGCCAGGATCATGGCCGCGATGTCCACCAGGTAGGTGCCCAGCAGTTCCGGCCGGCTTCCCGCGTAGCGCAAGCCTTCCAGGATGCCGCGCAGCGACGGCTTGTCCGCATCGGACGGTGGCGGCACGGCCTTCAGTTGCGCCAGCAGGGAAAGCGCGATGGCGAACGAGACCAGGTCGCACGTGTAGGCGATGGAGACGCCGAAGGTGGCGGCGATCAGGCCGCCGATCGCCGGGCCGACGATGGCGCCGACACTGAACCGCATCGAGCTGAGCGCGATCGCCGCAGTCAGCTGATCACGCGGCACGATGCGCGGCAGCAGCGCGTCCAGCGACGGCCGTTGCAGCCCGTCGAGCGCCGCCGCCAGCGCGACCACCACGTAGATCAACCACAGCATCGGGTGCGGCAGCAGCGAATTGGCCAGCAGCAGCAACGACATCAGCGCGAGACCGGCCTCGGCCAGCAGCACGATCCTGCCGCGGTCCACGGCATCGGCCAGCGCGCCGCCGTACAGCCCGAACACGATCATCGGCACCAGCTCGACCAGGCCCATCGCCCCGACCGCCAGGTACGAGCCGGTGAGTTCCTTGATCTGCAACGGCACCGTCACGTACGTGATGAAGCTGCCCAGCACCGAGACCGCGCCCGACGACCACAGCAGCCGGTAGTCGCGCGAGGTCCGCCACGGACGGAGGTCGAGAACAGTCACGAACGGTCATGCTGACCGCTGACGGCGCAGGAGCGCCACCGATTAAGGGATGCAGGTGACGCCGCTGGCGTCGATCTGCGGCCGGTCCGGGGTCGCCGTCGTGGTGGCCGTCGGGGCCAGCTTGAGCTGCGGGGTGCCGGCCACGCCCTGGGCCTCGCCGGAGCCGGGACCGTGATAGGCGTTGCCCAGCAGCACCAGCACGTGCCCGGGGCTGACCGCGGAGCTGACGGCCATCGGCAGGTCGCCGAGCGCGGTCGCCACGGTCTGCGCGGCGGCCTTGTCGCCGGACGCGTACTGGACCAGCGAGGTCGGCCGCTTGGCCGGCGCGGTCAGCACATCGCCCTTGCCGTAGCCCTGGCCGATCAGGTACGTCGACACGCGGCCGGCCAGCCCGCCCATGGAGCTGGCGTTGCTCACGTCCACGGTGATCGCCGCATTGGCGCTGGCCGGGGTGGAGGTCGTGGTCGCCGCGGCGCTGGTGGCGACCTTGCCGACCTTGCTGAACAGCGCCTTGACCCACGTCTGCACGTCGCTCGGCGTCACGATCACGACGTCGGCCCCACCGACCTTGCCGTCCACGTTGGTCACCGGCATGGTGTTGAAGGTGATGCTGCCGCCGGACAGGCCCTGCATCTCGCCGGCGAACTCCAGCAGCTGCCAGCCGGAGTCGACAACAACGGCGTTCTGCACCGCTTTGACGATGGTGTCGAGCCGACCCGGGTTGGTCAGCACGCCGGTGGACAGCATCTGGTGGGCCAGCGAGGCGAGGAACGCCTGCTGCCGGTGCTCGCGGTCGAGCTCGTTGATCAGGCCGTGCCGCTGCCGCACGAACTGCAGCGCGGTCACGCCCTGCACGGTCTGCTGGCCGGCCTTGAACCGGGCCCCGGTCATGTCGTCGTAGGTGTCGTGCAGCAGACACACCGGCACGCCGCCGACGGCGTCGCTGATCTGCGCGAAGCCGAACAGGTTGACCTCGGCGTAGTGGTCGATGGTCACGCCGGTGAGCTGTTCGACGGTCTGCACGGTCTTCTTGCGGCCGCCGTCCATGCCGGCCAGCGTCAGCTTCTTCTGGTCGCTCTCGCCGTGCCGCTGCGCGTCCTGCTTGGCCTCGTTGAAGCCGTAGCCGAAGGCCGAGTTGATCTTGTCCTTGCCGTTCTCGCCGACGATGCTGACCCACGAGTCACGGGGAATGGAGAAGGCCGACGCGGCGGTGCCGTCGCCCGGCACGTGCACCACGATCAGCGTGTCCGACTCGATCTCGCCGGCGTCGGGGCCGGCGTGCAGCGAGTCAAGCAGGTCCTTGGGCAGCGGGTCGCCGTGGGCGTCGGTACGGCTGTCCATGCCGACCAACAGGATGTTCATGTCCTGCCCGGGCGTCTTGGGCGTCGTCTTGCTGTCGATCACATCCGCGTGCTGCACGCCCGCTTCCGCGTTGGAGATCGTCGACCAGCCGTAGTACGTGGTGCCCAGCACGAGCACCGACACCGCGGCCAGCACGCTCTTGCCGCCGATGAGGGCGATCCGCGCGCCTGTGCCCACCATGGAACAACCCACCCCTTCGTCGAACCCACGCCCGCACCACCGGAACTCTTCCGGTCCCCGAATGCTGTTCAGACGCCGTCCGGACCAGGCAGGTTGCAATACGCCAGGTTACAGGTCGGGCCGGACGCCCCCGGCCCGTCGCTCGACGACGGTTACCGGCCCGAGGGTACAGAGGTGTGCACGACGGCCGCGGTGGCGAGGTCGGCAATGGCCGTGCCGATCGACTTGAACACCGTGACCTCGCCCTGGTCCAGCCGCCCGGCGACGGCGCCGGCGCACAGGTCGAACAGGGTGCCGCGGACCTTGGGCGAGATGCCGGCGGCGGCCGGCTGGGCCAGGTCGCCGGATTCGGCCATGGCCGTTGTCGTGTCGAGGAAAACCGACGCGTCGGCGATGAGGGCGTCGTCGCCTTCCCTTGTGTACGGCGTGAAGCTCCCCGTGAGGTGCACAAAGGTGCCGGGTTTCACCCAGGCCCCGGGCAGCACCGGTTTCGAGGTGGCCACTGTGGCGCAGACCACTGCATCGGCAACGGCCAGCGCCGCCGCCAGATCTGTGACGGCCGACACCATCACGCCGTCACAGACGAAGCCCGGACTGTCCCCCAGTACCAGCAGCCGTTCGAGGTCGAACACCGCCTGGTAGGCCTGCGCGATCGCCTTGGCGTACCGGTCCTCGCCGATCACCAGCAGTGTCCTGATGTCCGGACGGGCGAGGTAACTCGCGGCAAGCGCGGAGACACCGGCCGTGGCGCGGCGGGTCAGCTCGCCGCCGTCCATGACGGCCAGCGGATGCCCGGTCCGGCCGTGCAGGAGCAGATACGTCGAGGAGAACGACTCCAGATCGGCGAGCACATTGCGGGGAAAGACGGTGCTCACCTTGACGCCCAGGTAGTTCCGCGTCCACGAGGTGCCGATCAGCATGGTGGCGTCGAGCTCGTTGTCCACCCGGTGCCGGTGCCGCTGCGGTGCGACGGTGGCCCGCTGCCCGTGGGTGAACGCGGTGCGCAGGGTCGGCACGAGCACGTCGAACGACAGCAGCTCGCCGATCCTTGCCGCGTCAACGGTCAGCACCGCTCGGTGACCCCCGGATTCCGGGTCTCCCTCAGCTCACCTGATGTGACCGCAGCGGCCCGACCTTCAGACCCCGATGATCGCATTCGGCGAGGATGCGCGGCAACGCGCCCAAGGCCGCGGCCCACGAACCCGGCACGGAAGTGCAGTCGGAGTCGTGCAGCAGGACGGTGCCGCCGCCGTGCAGGCTCCTGGCCACGTTCTCGTACACACGGTCGGGGTTGGCGCGTTTCTCCCAGTCCCGGCCCCAGGAGGTCCACAGCACGGTCCGCAGGCCGAGCCGGCGGGCGGTGATCGCCGCGGCCGTGGACAGCACTCCGTACGGCGGCCGGTACCAGCGCGGGAGCACGCCGGTCACCTCGGCGATGTACTCGTAGGCGCGGGTGATGTCGTCGCGGGTGCTCAATGGCCCTCGCAGCACCAACATCCGATGTTCCCACCCGTGCACCGCGATCTCGTGTCCCGCGGCCACGATCTCCTTGCCCAGCTGAGGGTTGCGGACGAGCTCCTGGCCCAGCAGGAAAAACGTGGCGTGCACGTTCTGCTTGGCCAACACGTCAAGAAACCGTGGCGTGGCAACGGGATGCGGCCCGTCGTCGATGGTCAGCGCGACCCGCGTCTGCTCGCCGACGCCGCTGAGCCTGGGCGCGACGCGCCGTCGCAACGGGGCCGAGGCCAGCACCGACGGCAGCGCGTGCGCGATGACCGCGGCGCCCGCGGCAGCCAGCAGGGGACGGATCATGCCGACAGCTCCTCGATCGACGCCTCCCGCACCGCGTGCCGGTGCGCCACCGCGGCCAGTGCGTCCAGCGTGGCGTCGAGGTCGCAGTCGGCCGTCGACTCGACCAGGATCACACCCCGCAGACCACGCCGCAGCGCCGCGCCGCAGTGCACCGTCGCCGCCGGCACGATGATGTGTTCCCGGTGCAGGGCAATGATTCCCAGGTCGACCGGGTCCAGTTTGCCGCTGCTGACCATGAGCCGCGGCGGCCGGCCGGTGACCGCGGCGACGCCGGCGGCGACCTGGCCGATGGCCGCCCGGCCGGTGAAGACGCCGGGCTCGTAAGGGGTTCCGTCGGCCGCGTTGACGATGGTGACGCCGGCCTTGGCCAACGCCCGCACCGTTTCCCGCTGGGCGCCCAGGACCGCGGTGCTGACGGCGGCGGCGCCGTGCGCGGCGGCCAGCTTCTTGATGGTCCGCGGCGACATCGGCTGCGTGCTGTCCACCGCGACCAGGACGTAGACCGCGCCGCCGCGACGGCTGGCCGGCCCGATCGACTGGAAGCCGCCGGCCACCCCGAGACTGACCGCGACCGTGGCCAGCCACAACACCGCCACCGTTGACGCCGCGGCAAGGGCCATCCGCCGACGCGGGCGGCGGACGGGTTCGCCTTGGGACAGCTCGGCTTCGAGCGTCACGCTCGGGCAGATCGCCGACAGTCTTGCCCTGGTCGGCTTCGTGTTCAGCGCCTCGGCGAGGTTCTGCTCGTCACGAATCCAGGGCGCCAGGCCGGCTTCGTCGAGCGCGGCGGCGTTGGTGCGGCCGTGCCCGGCCAGGCAGCGGTACGTGATCACCGGCAGCCCGGTGGCCAGCGCCTCCAAGGAGCTCAGACCGCCAGCGTTCTGCACGACGATGTCGCACGCGCGCATCAGGGTCGGCATGTCGTCGATCCAGCCCAGCGCGACGCAGTTGGAAATCCCTGAGGCCAGCTGCCGGCGCAGCGTCTCGTTCTGGCCGCACAGCACGACCGGCGTCGCCACTCCGGTCTCGGCGATTTCCCTTGCCGTGTCGGCGATGTCACCCACGCCCCAGGAGCCGGCAGCGACCAGTGCGAGCCGGCCTTCGCTCGGCAGGCCGAACTTCGCCCGTGCCGCTTGCCGTTCCGCGTCGTTGGCCGCGGGCCGGAACGCCGGCCCGACCGCCGGACCAGTGACGATGACGCGTTTCGCGCCCAGCCGACGGGCCTGCTCGGCCGCGACTTCGTGCAATGCGATGTGCAGATCCACGTGCCGCGCCACCCAGAGCCGGTGCACGGACAGATCGGTGAGGTACGTGACCACCGGAACGGTCACGTGACCCTTGCGCCGCATGCGACTCAACGTCTGACTGGGCAAGGGATGCGTGGACACGACCAGATCGGCCCCGGCGACCACTCGGCGCAGTGGGCGGCTGGTCACGGCGAACAGCAGGCAGATCAGGCGGGCGAACAGGCGAGAGCGGTGCAGCAGACCGAGCAGGACGTCCCAGCTGCGCGGCACGGTCAGCAGTTGGCGCAGGTAGGCCGCGCCGAGCGCCCGGCCGAGCCTTCCCGGCAGCATGTCCAGATAGTCGTGGATGTCCACGGCATGGCCGCGCTCGGTCAGCCGGCGCGCGAGTTCCCGCGCCGCGCCGTCATGGCCGGCGCCGACGCCGGCGGACACGATGACGACCCGGTTCACCTATCTCCAGCCTCGCAAGCAATCCCGGTCACGGCTGACCGTTCGCGAGGAGACTAGCGAAGTCTGGATCTTGGCGTGAGCTGACCTCGGCTACCCGGCGGCCGCGTGACTGTGGTCCACGGTGCGCCACCACATGTCCAGATGCCGCCGCAGCACGCCGTTGAACAGGCCCGTTCGGCGCTGCACGGCGTGACCCGCCGGCTCAACCGGCACCAGCCAGCCGTCCGCCGCCTCGACCAGAACCTCGGCGGTGCGCCACAACGCGCCGCCGAACACCGTGCGCTCCCCCGGATCGTGCTCCGGCCCCTCCCGGCCGCCGATCACCACCGTCATCATCGTCGACAGCGCGGCGACCGCGGCGGCATCCAGCGGGGCCAGGCAGGCCGGCGTCTCCTTGCGGGCCGCCTCCGCGCAGCGCTCCGGCACGTCCAGCCGTGGCGGCTCCAGATATCCCAGCGTGGTCTGGTACTCCCGGAGGAACTCCGGGCCGTCCAGCAGGCAGCTCTGGTCGTGCAGCTCGACGAACTTGCCGGCCAGGTCCTCGACCAGCGAGCTCCCTTCGACCAGCTGGAACAAGGGCGGTTCCACCAGCACGATCGAGGACACCAGCGTCGGCGCCAGCTGCGCGGCCAGCAGCACGCCGGCGGCCGAGCAGCCGTGCGCGACCAGATGGGTGGGCCCGTTGCGGCCCAACACCTCCAGCAGCATCCGGGCGTCCGAGGTCCAGCCGGCCGTCGAGGCCGGGTCGGTGATGGCGTAGCCAGGGCGGTCCACGATGCCCAGGCACATGTCGTCGGCCAGCTGCAGCTGGCCCAGCCAGCTCGTCGACCCGGTCGTCGCGATGTCGTGCAGCAGCAGCACGCGGGGTTGGTCCGGTGAGCCCAACCACAGCACGGCGCCCGGGTCGTCGGCCAACGAGCCGGGCTCTGGGTCGGCGTGGCGCACCGTCCACCTCCTTCTCGCGTCGTTCCTTGCGGTAGATACCGCTGACGGAGGCGGACAGTTCAATCGTCGTTCTGGCTGGCCAGCACCCGCGCCACGCCGGCCCGGTTGGTCACGCCGAGCTTGGCGAAGATGTGCGTCAGGTGCGTCTCCACCGTGCGCACGCTGAGCACCAGCTTCTCCGCGATCTGCTGGTTGGTGCTGCCGGCGCAGACCAGTTCGGCGACGTCCAGCTCGCGCGGCGACAGCGTGTTGGCCAGCGAGCCCGTGTGCGGGACGCGGACCCCGAGCCGGCGCTGCTCCCGCACCGCCGTCGCGTGCAGCTCCGACGCCTCGCAGGCGTTGAACATGGCCGCCGCCGCTTGAAGTTCACGTAGTGCCTCGTCGCGACGGGAGACGCGGGCCAGGCAGGCGCCGGCCATCAGCCGGGCCGTCGCCTCCCACAGCGGCATGCCGATCCGCTCCGCCGCGGCGGCGGCGCTCAGCGCCTTGTCGGCGTCGTTGTCCGCGTAGGCCGCGGCCAGGTCGCGGAAGACGACGTCGACGTCCAGCCGGCCGTCGGCCAGCTTCGCGGCCTCCTCGGCCCAGTGGCGGGCCCGTTTCGGGTCCGCCTTGGCCAGCAGGCAGCAGCTGATCAGCCGGGTGTACGGGTCGATCTCGGCCAGCGCCGGCAGCATCTCCTCGACCGCCTTGACGTGGTCGCCGGCGTGCACCTGGGCCAGCAGCAGCTGGTTGCGGGCCAGTGAGGCCAGCGTCGGGTGGCCGGCGCCGATGGCCGCGATGGCCCGCTTGCCCGAGCGGATCGCCGTCACGTGCTGGCCGCGCCAGCTCTGCAGCTGGCACCAGACGCCGAGCAGCGCGCCGCGGATGCCGGCCTGCGGCTGCACCGACTCCAGCGCCTCCTCCACCGCGGCGAGGCCGTCGGTGGTGCGGCCGGCGACGACGTAGGCGAAGGCCAGGCCGTGCAGCAGCTGCGGCAGAAAGTAGCGGTGGCCGTTGTCCCGGGCCAGGTCCACGGCCTTGGTGAAGTGCCGCAGCGCCAGGGGATGCTCGCCGATCAGCACCTCGGCCCAGCACAGCATGTGGATCGCCGGCAGCCAGGCCAGAAACTCGTCGTCGTCGCTGGCGTCCACCAGGCGCGCGGCCGCCTTGACCGTCTCCGCCGCCTGGAAACGGTTGCCCTCCACCGTTTGCAGGTACGCGTGCAGCGCGGCGAAGGGGACTGTCCAGCGGTCGCGGTCGTCCTCCGGGGCCGCGTCCAGGAACGGCTTCGCCGTGCGGGCCTCGCCCCGCATCGCCGCGTCCAGGACCAGTTGTAGGCGCAGCGGCGGGGCCTCCGGCTGGCGGTTCAGCTCCGACGTGAGCAGCAGCCGGGCCCAGTCGTGCTCGCCGCGCAGGTTCGCCAGCAGCGCCGCGAAGGCCGCCACCGGCGCGCGGTTGGGGTGGTCTTCGGCCATGGTCTTCAGCACGGCCCCGAAGGTCTCCAGCGCCGGCATGATCCGGCCGCTGACTCCCTGGCAGAAGGCCAGTTCCGTGCGGACGTCGATGTTGTCCTCGGTGGCCAGCTGCCGCGCCGCCTCGTACCAGCTCGCCGCCCTCGTCGGTTGGTTGGTGGCGATGGCCCGGGCCGCGGTGACCAGAGTCGTCACGGCCTCCTGATCGCCGTACTTCGCCGACCGGAGAACGTGTTCTGCCCTTATGACGGCCGGCGCTCCGACCTTCGCCAGGTACGCCGCGATGCGGGCGTGGGCACCATGCCGCCAGCCGGCGGCCGCCGAGTCGTAGGCCACGTGGCGCACCACGCAGTGCCGGAACCGGAACCGGCCCGAGCCTTCCACCTCGCGCAGCACGTCCCGGGCCACCAGGTCGTCGAATGCTTGCAGGACAACGTGTTCCGTCACCTCGGCGACGTGCGCGATGACCGAGGGCTCGAACGTCTCGCCGGCCACCGCGGCCGCCTTCGCCACCAGCGCCTCGGTCGGGGCCAGGCCGGCCAGCTCCTCGGCCAGCTTGGATTTCGCCGACTCCGGCAGCTCGGTGCGGTCGCTCGTTGGCCGTGTCCGGGCCAGCGTGTCCAGGTAGAACGGGTTCCCGCCGCTCGCCTCGTACAGGCGCTGCCTCGCGTGCGGGCTCAGCGCCGTCCCCATCAGTTGGTCCGCGTCCGCCTTCGACAGCGGGCCCAGCTCGATCCTCGTCGCGTGTTCCGCCAGCGCCCTCGACAGCCGGAACGACACCTGGTTCGGGCGGTAGGCCAGCACCAGCAGCATCGGCGCCGGCAGCGGGTGGCGGACCAGGTAGTCCACCAGCTCGATCGTCGACTCGTCGGCCCAGTGCACGTCGTCCAGCACCACCGTGACCGGGGCCAGTTCCCGGAGCAGCGACCTCATCGCCCGGTACAGGCGGGGCTTCACCACGTCGTGGGCCGGCTTCTTCGACAGCACCGGGAACGCCGTCGCCAGCAGTTGCGTCTCCGGCTCGCTCAGCCTTTCGGCCAGCGTCGCGTCCACCCGGTCCACCAGCGCGTCCACCAGCGGGCCGAACGGGACCTCCCGCTCCGACTCCACCGCCCGGCCCTTGAGCACCAGCCGTTTCTTGGTGAACTCCGCCAGCAGCCGCGTCTTACCCGCACCCGGTTCGCCCACCACCTCCACCAGCCGGAACGCCGTCCTCGCCTGCGCCGCCACGTCGTCAAGCAGCACGAGCTCCGCCGCCCGGCCCACCAGCGGGCGGCGCGGGCTGTCGAGGTGGTCCACGCCACCCTCCGTCCGCCGCCGGTACTTAGCCAGTCAAGAGCCCGCCCCGACCGCCTGGATACCCCGGCCGCACCTGACCGTGCATATGCACGCAGGTTCCAGGATGGTCCGCCCCGACCAGAAGGACAACGCCACACCCTTCAAACACTGTTCGTAATGGCGTCGCCACTTAGGGTAGTAACATCAGTATCGTCCCTGATCACCCGATCGCGCACCCACTGTGGCCGGGGCGACACCCCCGTGCGCCAGCAGCCACCCACCGGCAGGCGCTATCGTGTGGCCACGGGCCGTTAGCTCAATTGGTAGAGCTGCGGACTTTTA
>DASWRQ010000218.1:0-1596 GCA_036403095.1 Kutzneria sp.
CGGCCGTGACCGGCTGGCGATCCTGTTCCTGGCCTACACCGGGGTCCGCTACGGGGAGATGGCGGCGCTGCGGGTGCGCAACCTCAACCTGCTGCGCCGCCGCGCCCTGATCGCCGAGGCGGTCGTCGACGTCAACGGGCACGCGGTGTTCGGCACCCCGAAGAACCACCAGCGCCGCCAGGTGCCGCTACCGAGGTTTCTGGCCGACGAGCTGGCTGCCCACGTGGCCGGCAAGGCGCCGGGCGACTTCGTCTTCGCCGCGGAGAAGGGAGGCGTGATGCACTCGCGGAACTTCCGCCGCAAGAGCTTCGATCCGGCTGTCCGCGCCGCTGGGCTGGAGGGGCTCACGCCGCACGCGCTCCGGCACACCGCGGCGTCGCTGGCGATCGCCAGCGGGGCGAACGTCAAGGTGGTGCAGACGATGCTGGGCCATCAGTCGGCGACCATGACCCTGGACCTGTACGGCCACCTGTTGGCCGACCAGCTCGACGAGGTGGCCGACGCCATGGACGCGGCGCGCACCGCGGGGACGGTCGCCCGCTGCGCCGCGGGGTCCGTCACCGCCCTCCCCGGGCCGTGGAACGCGTAGAGCGCTCAACCTGACACGCGCGGCAGACAAGACCATCGTCGGGTGCGGGTTCCGGTGGACGAGAACACCCCGAGCACACCGTGCGGTTGGTCGGCCATACCGTTGCGTGGGTCATAGCAACACCATGGGATCCGGCCCGATCAGGGCGGCCAGTCCGAGGGCGTAAGGGAGAGCGTGAGCGTCGGCGCGTCGCTGCTGATCCTTCTGGCCGGGGTCTGTGCCGGCCTCATCAACACGGTTGTCGGCTCAGGCACGCTGATCACCTTCCCGGCGCTCCTGGCCGTCGGGCTCCCGCCGGTCACGGCCAACGTGAGCAACACGGTGGGTCTCTTTCCCGGGTCCTTCGTGGGCGCATACGGCTACCGGAGCGAACTTGCCGGACAGCGACCGCGGGTGCTCTCCCTGGGCATCGCCTCGGTTCTCGGCGGCGTATGTGGGGCCGTGCTGCTGCTCACGTTGCCGGCGACGGCATTCCGGGACGTGGTGCCGGCATTGATCCTGCTCGCGCTGCTGCTGGTCGTCCTCGGGCCACGGATGAATGCTTGGGCGGCCAGGCGAGGCCACGCCGTGTCCGGCTCCGTGCGCTGGCCGCTCTGGATCGCCACCGCGGCGACCGGGGTGTACGGCGGCTATTTCGGCGCGGCCCAGGGCGTCGTGTTGATGGGGTTCCTGGGCATCCTCCTCGACGACACGGTGCAGCGGCACAACGCCCTCAAAAACGTGCTCGCGGGGCTGGTCAACCTGGTCGCCGCGATCGTGTTCTTCCTGACGTCGCACATCGACTGGCGGGCGGCAGGCCTGATCGCGGTCGGCTCCATGCTCGGTGGTGTGATCGGCGCGCGCGTGGGCCGCCGACTCTCACCCGCCGTGCTCCGCGGTCTGATCGTCGTCATCGGCTGTGTCGCGATCGTGAACCTGCTCCGCTGAGCCGGAGCCAGGGCCGGCTTCCTGGGCCACTGTGCGGACTGGGCGGCGTCCGGACGTCGTCCCGATCAAGCCCGTAAGAC
>DASWRQ010000219.1:0-7650 GCA_036403095.1 Kutzneria sp.
CTGCACAGAGCCCCGGCAACCAACTGGTTGCCGGGGCTTCGTCGTGTCAGCGGCGAACAACCGGCGGCCGGTAGTGCATTCGAATCAGGACCAGCACGCCGACAGCGGCATAGACGAGCAGGACGATGCCGGCGGTGATACGGAACGGATCGACCAGAGTGGCGTAGTGCTCGGCCGCGCTGAGGAGGCGCGGGTGAGGGTCGAAGCGGGCGCTCTGCGGCATATCGGCCGCGAAGCCGACGGTGACGACAAGGCCGGCTGTCCCGAGCAGGATGTAGAGCAGGAGCAGACACTTGGCCGCCGTGGAAAAGCGATGCAGCGTGCGGTAAGTGCTGTCGTGGTTGGTCCCACGCAACGCGGCGAAGCCGATCACGAGGCTGGGCGCGACGGCCAGGCCCAGCACGAGCGCGCTGATCGGCAACGCCGAGCCGAAGACCAGCGACAGCACGAAGGCGGTCACGGCCCAGGCCGCGCCAACGAGCGAAGCGACGGTCAACCACTTCATGGCCAATTCCCCCCGCGGCGAGTTGTCGAAGTCCCGCCACTGCTTGATATGACGGGTCCGACGCGCTGCGGGTTCCGCCTCGGCCGCAGGACCGCGACGACGGCGATCCGTGCGGTATGGGGGAAACGACGGAAGTTGCGGCCCTTCGTACTACTAGGTAACCGTTGCGCAAAAGCCTTCCGGCGTTCACTCAACCGGGGGAGGATGCCCCGACCCACTGAGCTTGTAGGAGGACGAGGGTGACCCCATCTCCACACCGCCGCAGAGCCATGGCCGGCACAGCGGTGACCGCGCTGTTGTCGGCCGGCCTGGTCGTCACGGCGGCCCCGGTGTCCGCGGCGCCGAGTGCCGATGCCCTGATCGCCGAGGTCTACGGGGGCGGCGGCAACGCCGGCGCCACCCTGACCTCCGACTACGTCGAGCTGGCCAACCGGTCAACGGCGGCGGTGTCGGTTGACGGCTGGAGCGTGCAGTACCTGTCGGCGGCGCCGAAGGCGACGAGCACCTGGCAGACGACGGCGCTGACCGGCAGTGTCGCCCCGGGCGCGAAGTACCTGGTGGGCGAGGCGAAGGGCACGGGCGGCACGACGGCCCTGCCGACACCGGACGCCACGGGCAACATCAACATGTCGGCGACGGCGGGCACGGTGGCCCTGGTCGCGGGCACGGACCCGCTGACCTGCCTGACGGCGGCGGACTGCGCGGCCGACCCGAAGGTGCACGACCTGGTGGGCTTCGGCGGCGCGGTGGTGGTGGAGGGCACGAGCGCCCCGGCCCCGAGCAACGCGACGGCGGTGTCCCGGACGGCGGGAGACACCGACAACAACAGCAGCGACTTCGCCACTGGCAGTCCGGCGCCGACGAACAGCAAGGGCGAGACGACGGGCGGCGGTGGCACCACGCCGCCGACCGGGATCCCGGCCCGCATCCACGACATCCAGGGCACGACCCGCCTCTCGCCGCTGGTCGGCAAGCAGGTCAGCGACGTGCCGGGCATCGTGACGGGCGTCCGCTCGTTCGGCAGCAGCCAGGGCTTCTTCTTCCAGGACCCGAGCCCGGACGCCGACCCGCGCACCAGCGAGGGCATCTTCGTCTACACCGGATCGAAGGCCGTCACGGTCAAGCCCGGCGACGCGATCACGGTCGCCGGCAAGGTCTCGGAGTTCTACCCGGACGAGTCCGGCGCGAAGTCGCTGTACCAGTCCAACACGGAGATCGACTCGGCGACGGTCTCGGTGGTCTCCTCGGGCAACCCGCTGCCGGCGGCCGAGGTCCTGCATCCGGACACCGTGCCGGCGACGTTCGCCCCGACCGGCGGCAACATCGAGGGCCTGCAGCTTCAGCCGGACACGTACGCGCTGGACTTCTTCGAGTCGCGTGAGGGCATGCGGGTCGAGGTGGACGACGCCCGTGTGGTCGGCCCGACCGACAAGTTCAACGAGCTGTACGTGACGACGAAGCCGGCGCAGAACCCGAGTGTTCGCGGCGGCACCGTCTACCTGGGCTACGACGACAACAACGCGGGCCGGCTCGAGGTGCAGTCGCTGATCCCGTTCGCCCAGACGCCCTTCCCCAAGGCGAACGTGGGCGACAAGCTCACGGGCGCGACCGCGGGCCCGCTGGACTACACCCAGTTCGGCGGCTACGTGATCCAGGCGACCCAGCTGGGCGGCCTGGTCTCGGGCGGTATCCAGCCGGAGACCACGGCCAAGCAGACCGTGGACGAGCTGGCGGTGGCCACGTACAACGTGGAGAACCTGGCGCCGACCGACCCGCAGGCCAAGTACGACCGCCTGGCCGCCAACCTGGTGCACAACCTGGCCGGGCCGGACATCGTGTCGCTGGAGGAGATCCAGGACAACTCGGGCGCCACCGACAACGGTGTTGTCGCGGCCGACCAGACGCTGCAGAAGTTCGCCGACGCCGTGGTGGCCGCGGGCGGTCCGCAGTACAAGTGGACGGAGATCGATCCGACCAACGACGCCGACGGCGGCCAGCCGGGCGGCAACATCCGGATCGCCTTCTTCTACAACCCGAAGCGGGTGTCGTTCGTGGACCGGCCGGGCGGCAACGCCACCACGCCGACCACGATCGTCAACAACCACGGCCAGGCCGAGCTGTCGATCTCGCCCGGCCGCGTGGACCCGACCAACCCGGCCTGGAACGCCAGCCGCAAGCCGCTGGCCGCCGAGTTCAGGTTCCAGGGCCGCGAGGTCATCGTGATCGGCAACCACCTGGTGTCCAAGCTCGGCGACCAGCCGGACGTGGGCCGCAACCAGCCGCCGACGCGCGGCTCGGAGGTGCAGCGCGGGCAGCAGACGGCGGCGCTGCGCGCGTTCGTCGACCAGATCCTGGCGGTGAACAAGAAGGCCAACATCGTCATCCCGGGCGACTTCAACGACATGCAGTTCGCGCCGACGGTGGCCACGCTGACCGCCGGCGGCAAGCTGCGTGACCTGGTCGACGAGCTGCCGGCGAACCAGCGCTACAGCTACGTCTACCAGGGCAACTCCGAGGTGCTGGACCACCTGCTGGTCAGCACCGCGCCGCGTGGCGTGCAGTACGACGTCGTGCACGTCAACTCGGAGTTCTTCGACCAGGCCAGCGACCATGACCCGCAGGTGGTCCGGTTCCGGCCGAGCACCGGCAACGAGCTGCTGGACCAGCTGCTCGACCTGGCGCACTGCTTCGCGCCGCCAGCCAAGTAGCACCGCTCGGAAAGGACCATTCCTCCACTCCGAGTGGAGGAATGGTCCTTTCATGTCATTGTGGGGGCGTGACTCAGCCGAGGGCCGGCCAGGTGCTGGCGGCGAACCTGAAGGTGCTGCGTGAGCGCAGTGGCCTGTCGCTGTCCGAGCTGGCCCGCCAGTCGGGCATCGCCAAGGGCACGCTGTCGCAGCTGGAGTCGGGCGCGGGCAATCCGACCATCGAGACCGTGTTCAGTTTGTCGAACGCTCTGAGCGTGCCGGTGTCGAGCCTGCTGACGTTGCGCAGCGACCCGGACGTGGTGCTGATCCGCTCGGCCGACCTGGAGGTGCTCAGCAGCAACGCGGTCGACCTGCGGATGCTGCGCCGCCTCGATGTCACCGAGACCGTCTTCGAGATGTACGACCAGCGGGTCCGGCCCGGGCAGCGGCAGCACTCGGCCGGCCATCCCGGCATCGAGCACGTCACGGTGGTGACCGGCCGGCTGCTGATCGGCCCGCCGGACGACCCCTACGAGCTGGGCCCCGGCGACTACGTGAGCTTCCCGGCCGACCGCCCGCACATCTACCGGGCGGTCGACGGGCCGGTGCTGTCGGTGCTGCTGCTCCAGTACCCGGCCGATGCCGGCCCGCCGGCCTTGACCTGCGCCACCGCCGACCCGTAGCGTTCATTTTAACGAACGGAGGTGGCCGTGCACGTGGTGGTCGTCGGGGCGGGAGTGATCGGCGCGGCCTGCGCCGAGGCGCTCAGCGCAGCCGGCGTGACCGTCACGGTGGTCGACCGCAGCGGCCCGGCCGCCGGCACGACCGGCGCCGGCGAGGGCAACGTGCTGGTCTCGGACAAGGAGCCGGGCCCGGAACTCGAACTGGCCCAGGCATCTCGCCGCCAACTTCCGCAGCTGCTGGCCAAGCTGGCCGAGGAACTGGGGCAGGCTGATGTGGAATGGCAGCCCAAGGGTGGCCTCGTCGTCGCCACCACTGATCCCCAGCCGCTGCACGATTTCGCTGCCCGGCAACGTGAAGCCGGCGTGCAGGCCCATCCGATCACTGCGCACGAGGCCCTTGAGCTGGAGCCGAACCTCACTCGCGAGATCACCGCGGCCGTCCACTACCCCGAGGACGGCCAGGTGCAACCCGTGCTGCTGGTCACCACGCTGCTCTCCGCCGTGCGGCAGCGTGGCGGCCAGCTCCTTTCCGGGGTGTCCGCGACCGGTGTCACCAAGTCCGCCCTGCTCACGGACCGTGGCGCCATCGCTTGTGATCACGTCGTCAACGCCTGTGGCCCATGGGCCGGCGAGTTCGCGGCCAACGCCGGCGCCCCCATTCCGGTGCTGCCCCGACGCGGCCTGATCCTGGTGACCACGCCGGTCTCGGATCTGGTGCGGCACAAGGTGTACGACGCCGACTACGTCGGCGCGGTGGCCAGCGGCGACGCCGATCTTCAGACCTCAACAGTGGTCGAGTCGACGCCGGCCGGCACGGTGTTGATCGGCTCCAGCCGGCAGCGGGTCGGTTTCGACGACACCATCCAGGTCGACGTCCTGCGCGAGCTGGCCCGCAAGGCGATTCGGCTCTTCCCCAAGCTGCGCAACGTCAATGTGATGCGCGCCTACGGCGGTTTCCGGCCGTACCTGCCGGATCACCTCCCGGTCATCGGCGAGGACCATCGCGTGCCGGGCCTCTGGCACGCGACCGGCCACGAAGGCGCCGGCATCGGCCTGGCCGTGGCCACCGGCCGGCTGCTCGCGGAGCTGATGACCGGCCGCCAGCCGCACGTCGACCCCAAGCCGTTCCGAGTCGACCGGCCGGGGCTGGCATGAACGTCACCATCAACGGCCGGCCGCGGACGGTCGAACCCGGCCGGACGATCGCGGCGGTGGTGTCCGATATCGGTGTCTTCTGCGCGATCGGCGTCTGCCACGGCTGCCTCGTGACGGTCAACGATGTGTCGGATGTCCGCGCGTGCCAACGGGTTCTGCGTGAGGGCGACGAGGTGAGCACGCGATGACCGTCGTCGTGGTCGGCGCGGGACCGGCCGGCGTCAACGCGGCCGTCACGGCGGCGCGCGCCGGCCAGGACGTGCTGCTGATCGACTCCGCGCCGAGGATCGGCGGTCAGTATCACCGACAGTCCTTCCGGGCCAAGGAAGTCCGCATAAAGCACGACCGCGTGCGACATCTGCCGGACACGACCGTCTGGGCGATCGAGGGTAACCGTCTGCATCTCACGCGGTCCCGAGTCGTCACAGCGTCAAAGCTGGTCCTGGCCACCGGCGCCTACGACCGCACGCTGCCCTTCCCCGGCTGGGACCTGCCCGGCGTCTACACCGCCGGCGCGGCCCAGGCGATGGCCAAGGGCCAGGGCATCGCCTTGGGCCGCAACGTGATCGTCGCCGGCGCCGGGCCATTTCTGCTGCCGGTCGCCAGCTCGCTCATGGACGTGAAAGCCAAGGTACGAGTCTTCGAGGCCAACTCCCCGTCGCGGAACTGGCTCAGGGAGCCGAAAGCGCTCATCGCCGGCCGGCAGAAGCTCCTGGAACTGGCCCGGTACGCCAAGGTCGCGCCGCACTACCGTGAACGCACCGCGGTAATCGCTGCCCACGGCGACGACCGGGTTCGAGAAGTCACCGTCGCCAAGCTCGACAACGACTGGAAGCCCTTGCGGACCAAGCGGATCCCGGCCGATGCGGTCTGCGTCGGCTACGGTTTCGTGCCGCAGCTGGAGCTGGCGATCGCCGCCGGCTGCCGCATCAGCAACGGCTTCGTCGACGTCGATGAGCAGCAGCGGACGTCCGTGCCGTGGGTCTTCGCGGCCGGTGAGATCACCGGCATCGGCGGCGCGGAACTGGCCGCGCACGAGGGCATCATCGCCGGCGCCGCGGCCGCCGGCGCGCAGCTCGGGCTCACCGTCGACCGAACCTTCGCGGAGGCTCTGACCAGGGTTTATCCCGTCAAACCGGGCTGGCGCGGCTGGCTGACGGACGACACGATCATCTGCCGCTGCGAACGCGTCACCCGGCGCAAACTCCGAGCCGCGACGGAAAACGTCACCGCGACCCGCGCGGTGAAGCTGGCCAGCCGCGCCGGCCTCGGCGTCTGCCAGGGCCGGATCTGCGGCCACACCGTCGCCGACCTGCTCGACCTGGACCCCACCACCTTCGCCCGCCGGCCGATCGCCACCCCGATCCCGCTCGGCGACCTCGCCGCCAAACCCGTGGAGGAGCCATGATCTTCGATGGAGTGGTCGTCGCGACCGCCCTGCCGTACCACGACGATCTGAGCGTCGACTACGACCGCTACGCCGAGCACTGCCGCTGGCTGATCGACAACGGCTGCCACGGCGTCGGCCCGAACGGCTCGCTCGGTGAATACTCGTCGCTGACCGACGAAGAACGCCGCCGCGTGGCCAAAACCGCCATCGACACCGTCGGCGACGACGGCATCGTGGTTGTCGGCGTGCACGCACCCGGCTCGCACCAGGCCAAGCGCTGGGCCGAGCTCGCCGCCGAGGACGGCGCGGACGGCCTGCTCTGCCTGCCGCCGACCATGTACCGCGCCAACGACTCCGAGGTCGTCAGCCACTTCGCCGCCGTCGCCTCGGTGGGTCTGCCGGTGATGGTCTACAACAACCCCTTCGACACCAAGGTGGATCTCACGCCGGAGCTGCTGGCCGAGATCGCCCAGATCGACAACGTGCTGGCGGTCAAGGAGTTCTCCGGCGACGTCCGCCGCGTGCTGGAGATCCGCGAGCAGGCCCCGGAGCTCGCGGTTGTTGCCGGTGCGGACGATGTCCTGCTGGAGGCCGTGCTGATGGGCGCGACCGGCTGGTTCGCCGGCTTCCCCAACGCCTATCCGGCCGAGTCGGTCGAGCTGTTCAACCTGGCCAGGCAGGGGCGTCTGGAAGAGGCCCGCAAGCTGTACGAGCGGCTCGTCGCGGTGTTCCGCTGGGACTCCCGCACCGAGTTCGTGCAGGCCATCAAGTACGTGATGGACAAGCTCGGCCGTTACGGCGGCCCCTGCCGCCCACCGCGCGGCCCGCTGATCGAAGCGCACCAGAGGCAGCTGGACGCCGATCTGGCGCGGGTGGTCTGACGTGCGCGCGAGCAGGTACTTCACCGCCGTCGACTCGCATACCGAGGGCATGCCGACGCGGGTGGTCACCGGCGGCCTTTCGCCGATTCCGGGGGCCACCATGGCCGAGCGGCGCGAGCATTTCGTCAAGAACATGGACCACATCCGGCAGTTCCTGGTGAACGAGCCGCGCGGGCACGCCGCCATGAGCGGCGCGATCCTCCAGCCGCCGACGCGGCCGGACGCCGACTGGGGCGTGCTGTACATCGAGGTCTCCGGCTGCCTGCCGATGTGCGGCCACGGCACGATCGGCGTCGCGACCGTGCTGGTCGAGACCGGCATGGTCGAGGTGACGGAGCCGGTCACGACG
>DASWRQ010000220.1:0-6619 GCA_036403095.1 Kutzneria sp.
CGAGGGGCCGAGCTCCGCGCGGAACGCGCGGCATGAGCACAGCAGGGGTCACGAGGGGCCGAGCTCCGCGCGGAACGCGCGGCATGAGCACAGCAGGGGTCACGAGGGGCCGAGCCCCGCGCGGAACGCGCGGCATGAGCACAGCAGGGGGCACGAGGGGCCGAGCCGCTCCGCCGGAGGCGGGGCGATGTCACAGCTGCGCGCCGTTCCCGTCGTCGGAGCCGGGGGGCGGGCCGTGGCGCATGCGGAGCAGGAGCCAGCCGACGCCGCTGGTGAGGGCGATGATGGCCAATGGCGTGGCGACCTGTGCCTGCAGGCCGATCGCGCCCGGGACGGCCAGCAGCACGGCGCCGATCACGATCAACACGACGGCCAGCACGGTCAGGGGGCGCGGGCGGGGGAAGGGCGGCGGCTCGGGCGGGACGTAGTGCTCCTCGTCGGAGGCGGCGGCCCAGTCCCATTCCTTGTCGGCGGTCCGCCAGCCGGAGGACGGCGTCGCGGGGGCGGGTGGTGGTGGCGGGGACTGCGGCTCCATCGGCCGGGTCTCCTCGGCCGCGCTGGTGTCCTGCCTGGTGGCCGGCTGGTCCTCGGGCCAGCGCACGCCCATGCCGTCCCGCTCAAGGCCCGCGACGATCTCGGCGAACGCCGCGTCGACGTTCTCCGGTCCATCGGTGTTGCCTCGCCCAGTCAACCCGGCCTCCACCCGCGTGGTCGTTCCATACTCGCACGAGTGCGGGGGAAAGAGCCGTTCTCTCGATCACTATCTGCCCGGCTGGCCGAGCCGGGGCGTTGCGCGTTGTGCCGAGCGGCCGCCGCTCCGTAGGCTGATCCGCTCAGGTTCGGCATGAGGAGGCGCACGCCGCGGTGCTGTACTGGGTGATGAAGTACGTCCTGCTGGGGCCCATCCTCCGGCTGTTCTTCCGGCCGAAGATCGAGGGGCTGGAAAACGTGCCCGCCGACGGGGGCGCGCTGCTGGCCAGCAATCACCTCGCGGTGTCGGACTCGTTCTTCCTGCCGCTGATGGTGCCGCGTCGGATCACGTTCCCGGCCAAGAGCGACTACTTCACCCAGAAGGGCCTCAAGGGCGCGCTCAAGCGGCTGTTCTTCGAGGGCGTCGGCCAGGTGCCGATCGACCGCTCCGGCGCGGCGGCGGCGCAGGGCGCGCTGGACACGCTGGTCCGGCTGCTCAAGGACGGCCAGCTGGTCGGCATCTACCCGGAGGGCACGCGGTCCCCGGACGGCCGCCTCTACAAGGGCAAGACCGGCATGGCCCGGGTGGCGCTGGAAGCCGGCGTGCCGGTCATTCCGGTGGCCATGTTCGGCACCGACAAGGCCAATCCGATCGGCTCCAAGATGTGGTACCCGCACCCGATCCGGATCAAGATCGGCAAGCCGCTGGACTTCTCTCGCTATCACGGCATGGACGGCGATCGGTTCATCGAGCGGTCCATCACCGACGAGGTGATGTACGACCTGATGGAGCTGTCCGGCCAGGAGTACGTGGACATCTACGCGGCCAAGCTCAAGGAGGCCAAGCCGGTCGCGACGCCCGCGCAACGGGTGCCGGCCGACGCCGTTGCGGCCGACAAGGTGCCCAGCTGAGGTCCCTTCCGGCAAACCGCCTACGCTGCACGGCGTGCGGTTCTTCTACGACTGTGAGTTCATCGAGGACGGTCGGACCATCGACCTGGTGTCGATCGGTGTGGTCGACGAGGAAGGCCGCGAGTTCTACGCCGTGTCCACCGAGTTCGACCCGGACCGGGCCGGCCAGTGGGTCCGCCAGAACGTGCTGCCCAAGCTGCCTCCGCCGGCCAGCCCGGTGTGGATGAGCCGCGGCCGGATGCGCCAGGAGCTGCTGAACTTCGTCAGCCCCAACGGCGAGAACGCGGAGCTGTGGGCCTGGTTCGCGGCGTACGACCACGTGGCGCTGGCGCAGCTGTGGGGCGCGATGCCCGACCTGCCCCGCGAGCTGCCCCGGTTCACCCGCGACCTGCGGCAGCGCTGGGAGGACCTGGGCCGACCCAAGCTCCCGCAGCCCCCGTCGGATGCCCACGACGCGCTGGCCGACGCCCGGCACAACCTGGCCCGCTGGAAGGCCATGGAGGCCGAGCGGCTGCGCCGCGGCAACGCGGTGAAGTGACAATCGCGGGGGTGGCTTGCTGCACCGATACAGGGCATGACACGCTCTCGTAACACGCGGTCGCCAGTGACGCCGGCCACACCTACCCGAACTGTCGAAAGAGGAAAGCAGATGCGCATCGGTGTGCTGACCGGCGGTGGTGACTGCCCGGGCCTGAACGCTGTGATCAGGGCCGTTGTCCGCAAGGGCATCGAGGCCCACGGCTGGGACGTCATCGGCTTCCGCAACGGCTGGCGCGGCCCGATCGAGGGCCTGACCAAGCACCTTGGCCTGGACGAGGTCGAGGAGATCCTGACCCGCGGCGGCACGATCCTGGGCTCTTCCCGCACCAACCCCTACAAGGAGGAGGGTGGTGTCGAGAAGATCCGCGAGGTGTTGGCCCAGCACAAGGTCGACGCGCTGGTCGCGATCGGCGGCGAGGACACGCTGGGCGTGGCCAAGCGGCTGACCGACGACGGCATCCCGGTGGTCGGCGTGCCCAAGACGATCGACAACGACCTGGGCGCCACCGACTACACCTTCGGCTTCGACACCGCGGTGCACATCGCCACCGAGGCCCTCGACCGGCTGCGCACGACCGCCGAGTCGCACCACCGCGCGCTGGTCGTCGAGGTCATGGGCCGTCACGCCGGCTGGATCGCCCTGCACTCGGGCATCGCCGGCGGCGCCAACGTGATCCTGGTGCCCGAGCGCCAGTTCAACGTGGAGAAGGTCGTCGAGTGGACGCAGCGGCGCTTCGAGCGCCAGTACGCGCCGATCATCGTGGTGGCCGAGGGTGCGATGCCCGAGGGCGGCGCCGAGTCGCTGCACAGCGGTGAGAAGGACGCGTTCGGGCACGTCCGGCTGGGCGGCATCGGCCAGTGGCTGGCCGAGGAGATCGCCGAGCGCACCGGCAAGGAGTCCCGCGCGGTCGTGCTCGGCCACGTGCAGCGCGGCGGCACCCCGACCGCCTACGACCGCGTGCTGGCCACCCGGTTCGGCCTGCACGCGGTGGACGCGATCCACGACGGCGACTTCGGCGTGATGGTCGCCCTGCGCGGCACCGACATCGTGCGGGTCAAGCTGTCCGAGGCCACCGCCGAGCTGAAGACGGTTCCGGAGGAGCGGCTCACCGAGGCTGAGGTCTTCTTCGGCTGATAGGGAAACTCTCCCATAGCGTAATTCGATTGCCCGGGTCGCGAGACCCGGGCATTCTTATACCCATGGCGAGCAACGGATTCTCCCGAGTGCTCGGCCGATGGGAGGCCTGCGCACCGTCACGGTGACGCGGCCCTGGGTCGGTCGGGTCACGTGACGTGCATGGCAGGGCCGGCAACGGGGCCGGCCGCAGCGGTGACGGCCGCCGCCCTGGTGCGGACACGGCCCTGCCCCACGCGACCCGACCGATTTCCCTTCACCTCGATTCCCGCCTGTGGTCCAACGGACACGACACCGGTCTACGAAGCCGGTAATGCAGGTTCGATTCCTGCCGGGCGGACGTGTGTGCCATTACAACGGAGGGAGGAACGACGATGAGGATTTTCACCCTGGGCATGCTGTTCCTTCTGGGGGAGCCCACCCCGAAGCCGTGGCCGGTCAACAAGTGAACTTCTGAGCGGCCCCGGAGTCTCGACTCCGGGGCCGCGCCGGGGCACTCCTGCTCTAATGGAGGGGTGTCCACCCCCGCGGCCCAGCACCGCATCCTGGTCGTCGACGACGAGCACAACATCGTCAACCTGCTGACCACGGCGCTGAAGTTCGTCGGCTTCGACGTGGTCTCGGCGACCAACGGCCGGCAGGCGATCGAGCAGGCCGTGGCCACCAGGCCGGACGTCATCGTGCTCGACGTGATGCTTCCCGACCTGGACGGCTTCGGCGTGTGCACGCGGCTGCGGGAGGTCGGCATCGACGCGCCGGTGCTGTTCCTGACCGCGCGGGACGCCAGCGAGGACAAGGTGCACGGCCTGACCCTGGGCGGCGACGATTACGTGACCAAGCCGTTCGACCTGGACGAGCTGGTGGCGCGGGTGAACGTGCTGCTCAAGCGGGGCCGCACGGAGAAGGCGCCGAGCAACCGGCTGCGGGTCGGGCATGTCGAGCTGGACCAGGACACGCACGAGGTGTGGCGGGGCGGCGAGCTGGTGCGGCTGTCGGCCACCGAGTTCCAGCTGCTGCGCTACCTGATGACCAACGCGGGCCGGGTGCTGTCCCGGGCCCAGATCCTCGACCAGGTGTGGAACTACGACTTCCAGGGCGACTCCAGCATCGTCGAGACCTACGTCTACTACCTGCGCCGCAAGCTCGACGACCAGGACAACCCGCTGATCCACACCGTCCGCGGCGTGGGCTACCTGCTGCGGGCCTCCACCGTGCCCGCGGGCGGTCGGTGACCATGCTGCGCTGGCTGCGGCTGCGATCGCTGCGCTCCCGACTGCTGGTCGGGGTGCTCGCGGTGACCGCGGCCGGCCTGCTCACGGCCGACGTGGTCGGCGCCTTCGCGTTGAGCAACTACCTGTACAAGCGCACCGACACCCAGGTCATGGACGCGCTGACCCAGTTCACGCCCAAGGTCCGGCCCAACGGCACGGTGCCGATCGGCCAGTCCAACGACGACCTGTGCGCGATCACCGTGCTCGACCCGCAGGGGCATGTGCTGCACCAGTACGGCGCGGCCAGCGGTCTGCCGATCCCGCCGCTGGACAGCCTGCGGGACTTCGCCGGCCAGCGCTCCGTGGTCACGGTCAGCGGCGGCGAGGACTTCCGGATCATGGTCGGGGCGCTGCCCGATGGCCGCTACCTGATGGTGTCGCAGTCGCTGCGGCTGTCCGCGGCCACCGTCTACCAGCTGGTGGCCATCGAGGCCGTGGTGACGGCGCTGGCGTTGGCCCTGGCCGCCGTGCTGGCCCTGCGGGTCAGCCGGTTCGTCATGCGACCGCTGGACCGGATGACCGACACCGCCGAGCTGATCGCCGACGGCGAGATGTCGCACCGGGTCAGCGTGGACGACTCGCCGACCGAGGTGGCCCGGCTGGGCAACTCGCTGAACCAGATGCTGGGCCGGCTGGAGCACTCGTTCACCCAGCGGCAGGCCGCCGAGGACGGGCTGCGCCAGTTCGTCGCCGACGCCAGCCACGAGCTGCGCACCCCGCTCACCTCGATCACCGGCTACGCCCAGCTGGTCCGGCACGGGGCGCTGACCGATCCGGACGACCTGGCCGACGCGATGCGGCGGGTCGAGGACGAGGCCAGGCGGATGGCCGCCCTGGTCGACGAGCTGCTCCTGCTGGCCCGGCTGGACCAGGGCCGACCGCTGGAGTCCAGCCCGGTGGACCTGGTCGCGCTGGCCGAGGCGGCCGTCGGCGACGCACGGGCGGCCGACTGCGCGCGGACCGTGCGGCTGGTCGCCGACGACGGCTCGCACGTGGTCAGGGGCGACCGGGCCCGGCTGCACCAGGTGCTGGCCAACCTGCTGGCCAACGTGCGGACGCACACCCCGGCGGGCACGGCCGCCGAGGTGCGGATCAGCCGTGACGGCGAGCACGAGGTGATCGACGTGGTCGACGAGGGCCCGGGCATCTCGGCCGAGCAGCGGGACAAGGTGTTCGAGCGGTTCTACCGCGGCGACGCCTCGCGCAGCCGGTCGGCCGGGGCGCTGGCCGACGGCAGCGGGCTGGGGCTGAGCATCGTCGCCGCGATCGCCGCCGCGCACGGCGGTCACGCCGGTGTGCAGGCGAGCGAACACGGCGCGTGGTTGCGAGTCACGCTGCCGGCCACGGCGGCCGCCGACGACCAGGATCGGGCCCTGACCAGGCAGGAAGTTCCCAGCGTCCTCTAAGCCCCCTTCAACATCTTTCCGATCCTGATGGGTTTCCCTTGTAGGTAGCGTGACTCGCGCCAGCCGCCGCAGGGGAGCACCGCCATGTCCACGGAGTTGCCCACCAGCACGTCCGGCCGGGTCCGCCCGCTCCGGTTGCTGGCGGCGCTCACCCTCTCGCTGGCCGTGATCACGGTCAGCAACGCCGGCCTGTCGGTGATCGGGACCGCGGTGTTCTCGGCCCCCGACGACTTCTGCGCGTTCCTGCCGCAGAACTCGGTGCCGATGACGCTGGAGGCGGTGGCGCTGGCGACCATCGGGTGGGGGCTGCTCAGCCACTACACCGAGCGCGCCCAATGGTGGTTCTACCAGGGCATGCGGGTGTTCGTGCTGGTGTCATGGGTGGCCGGGCTGTTCGCGCTGGCCACGTGGCGGTCCGTGCTGGGCGTGGTGACCCTGGACCTCATGGTGGTGGTCGGCGCGACCGTGACCTATCTGGCATTGACCAGGATCGCGCCGACCGATCGCCTTACTGCCTGAGCATCTCGGCGACGAGGAAGGCCAGCTCCAGCGACTGCTGGGTGTTCAGCCGCGGGTCGCAGGCCGTCTCGTAGCGGCCGGCCAGGTCGTCGTCGGAGATCTCCTGGGCGCCGCCGAGGCACTCGGTGACGTCCTCGCCGGTCAGC
>DASWRQ010000221.1:0-22583 GCA_036403095.1 Kutzneria sp.
CCGGCCCGTGCCATGGCCGACGAGCCGACCATCGACTGGATCCAGTGGCTGGCGCAGCGCCGTGATCACGTCAGCCTGTACGCCGACGACGGCCGGGGGCGGCGATTGTCGTTGCGGCCCAACCACCAGGTGCCGATGGCCTCGGCGTACAAGGCGATCCACGCCGCGACCTTCGCCGGCAGCGGCATCAGTCCGCAGCGGCAGATCAAGATCCGCGACTGGGAGGCGCACTACCTGCCCGGCCTGGATGCGGGGGCGCACCTGTACTCGCTGGCCATGCTGGGCATCCCGGCCGACGGCTGGTACGCGAAGGACCCGGACCAGCTGGTGCCGCTGGACTGGGTCACCCAGGCGATGATCATCCAGAGCGACAACGCCGCCGCCGACTACCTGCACGACCTGCTCGGTGCGCGGGCGTTGCAACGGACGGCGGCCTGCGGGGGCTGGCCGCACGCCGAGGTGGCGACCGAGCTCGGCGACATGCTCCGGATCTGGTGGCCCGGCACCAGCGACGAGCTGTCCGCGCGCTTCGTGGCCGATGCGTCGTTCAAGAACGCGGCGCTGGCCAAGCTGTCCGAGATGCCGGGCATCGACGCCCAGCTGGCCTGGACCCGGACCACACACCGCGGCAGCGCCGCCGACCTGGCTTCGCTGCACCGGTCCATCGCCACCGGCCGCATCCCCGGCCGGCACTACCTGGAGTTGGCATACGCGCCGGCGGTCGGTCAGGGCGAGTTGGGCATCGGCTACAAGGGCGGTTCGCTGCCCGGCGTGGTCACGATCGGCTTCTCGCTGCGCCGCAAGGACGGCACCGTCGCCACCAGCGCCGTGCTCGTCGAGGACCTGAGCTGGGACGACTTCAAGGCGCTCAGCACCTCGGCCGAGTTCGTCAACGGGACCTGCCTGGGCCTGGTGCGTGACCCGGCCACCTGGCAGCGGGTCTCACGCGAGCTCGTGCATGCTTGACCACCGTGTCTGACTACGACCAACGGATCGCCGATCTCGAACGCCGCGTCGCCGCCCTGGAGGGCCAGGCCGCGGCGCCCGAGCCGCTGGCCGCCGGCATCATCGGCTACCAGGGCGAGGTGGAGTTCGACACCGCGTTGTCGTGGCAGATCCGGTTCGGCGCGGCCGGCACGCTGCAGCTGCCGGACGGACCGCGCGTGGACGTGCTCGCCGCGCTGGGCCATCCGGTCCGGGCGGCGATCGTCCGACACCTGATCGCCAACGGGGCGCAGCCCACGCCGGCCCTGTCCGAGGCCGCCGGGCTGCGCTCCACCGGCCAGCTCTACCACCACCTCAAGGCCCTGGTCGCGGCCAAGGTGGTGGCGCAGGACAGCCGCGGCAGCTACCAGGTGCCGCCGACGGCCGTCATCCCGCTGCTGGTGATCCTGACGGCCGCCTCGGACGTGGCGGGCCAGCTGCGGTGACCTGCCCGAACCTGTGTTTCGGTGTGCCGGAGAGCGTGACTCGCCGGGTGAAAGGCGCCGGTCACGCGCTCCACTTGGCGGCGACCTCCGCCGCGAAGAGGTCGATGTGCGCCAGGTCCGACAGGTCCAGGACCTGGAGGTAGATCCGGTTCGTGCCGGTGCCCTCGTGCCAGGCGCCGACCCGGTCCAGCACCTGGGCCGGGGTGCCGCAGAAGCCGTTGACCGACAGCTCCTCCACGTCACGGCCGATGGCGGCGGCGCGGCGGGCCACCTCGGCGTCGTCCCGGCCGACGACCACCGGATGGGCCACCGACATGGTGATCGACTTCGGGTCCCGGCCGATGGCCTCGCAGGCGTCCTGCACCCGGTCGAACTGGGCCGCGGAGTCGGCGATCGAGGAGAAGCCGATGTTGAACTCGTCGGCGAACCGCGCGGCCAGCCGGGGCGTCCGCTTGGCGCCGTGGCCGCCGATCAGGATCGGCGGGCGCGGGCGCTGCGCCGGCTTGGGCAGCGCCGGCGAGTCCGTCAGCTGATAGTGCTTGCCGGCGAACGAGTAGGTCTGCCCGGCCGGCGTGCCCCACAGCCCGGCGATGATCTCCACCTGCTCCTCGTACCGGTCGAAGCGCTCGCCCAGCGCCGGGAACGGGATCCCGTACGCGGCGTGCTCGGCCTCGAACCAACCGCTGCCGATGCCCAGCTCGACCCGGCCGCCGGACATCTGGTCGACCTGAGCCACCGAGATGGCCAGCGGCCCGGGATGACGGAAGGTGACCGGGCTCATCAGCGTGCCCAGCCGCAGCCGGGAGGTCTCGCGGGCCAGGCCGGCCAGCGTGATCCAGGCGTCGGTCGGGCCGGGCAGGCCGTCGGCCGAGCCCATGCTCAGATAGTGGTCGGAACGGAAAAAGGCGTCGTAACCGGCGTCCTCGGCGGCCTTGGCCACCCGGAGCAGGTCATCGTAGGTCGCCCCCTGCTGGGGCTCGGTGAAGATCCGAAAGTCCACCAGCACAACGTAGCCACCCGGCGCCGGTGGGGCCGTTCGGCGCTAATGAATCCCTCGGTCATTGCCCGCTCCCCCCGTCACGGACCTAGGGTCATCGGTGACGCCGCGTGCTGTTGCCAGCCACAGAACGCCGAGAAGCGGGTGATCAGCATGGAGTTGCGCCAGTTGACGCATTTTGTCGCCGTAGCGGAGGAGTGCCACTTCACCAGGGCCGCGCGGAGACTGCACATCGCGCAGTCCAGCCTTTCCGCATCGATCCAGACGCTCGAGCGCGAGCTCGGCGCCCGGCTGTTCGTCCGGGACAAGCGCCAGGTGCGCCTGACCGACGCCGGCCGGGCGCTGCTGGTGGAGGCCCGCCGCGCCCTGAGCACGGTGACCGCCGCCCGCGAAGCCGTCGCCGCCGTGCAGGGCGGGTTGCGCGGCCGGGTCAGTGTCGGCCTGTCCCGGGCCGTCGACCACGGGCGCCTGATGGCCGCGCTGGGCCGCTTCCACCGGGCCCACCCCGACGTGGAGGTGGTGCTCAGCCACGACTCCTCGGCTCGGCTGCTCGACCAGGTCCGGGATGGGCGGCTGGACCTGGCCCTGCTGCTGACGTCCGCGAACCGCCCGCCCCACGGTGACGGCGTGACCGTCGCGCCGGTGCGGCCGGAACGGCCGGTGGTGGCCTGCGGGCCGGACCACCGGTTCGCCCAGCGCAACGCCGTCGGCCTGGCCGAGCTGCGGGCCGAGACGCTGGTGGAGTTTCCCGGCGGCGGCAACGAGTTCGGCGGCAAGGTCGCGTTTCACGCCGACGACGTGCAGACCATGCTGGACGTCGTCGCGGCCGGGCTGGCGGTGGCGGTGCTGCCGCGCACCATCGCCCGGGGCCGGGTCGGGGTTCGGTTCGTGGAGTTGCAGGGCGAGGCGCCGGCCTGGGAGCTCGTGCTCGCGCACCCGGAGCGGTCCAACGCGGCGGCCGGCGCCCTGTTGGCCGCGCTGCTGGCTAGTGGCGACGACGCCGTGACGGTCGATCGGCCGGCTCCGCCGGCGGCGCGCCAGCACCTGCTGCTGCCGGCCGGCGCAGTCCACTGACCACCTTCGTGATCGACCAGGCCACTTCCTCACTGGCCTTGCGCGGGTCGGCGGCGCCGGCGATCATGCTGGCGCCGGCCGACAGCGCGCCGTAGAGCAGCCGGGACATCACCTCGACCGGCACTTCCTCGATCTCGCCTGCCTCGACCAGTGCGATGACCGAGGCCCGGATCACGCCGAAGCTGTAGTGCTCCTCGGCCTCGCGCCAGCGGGCCCAGCCCATCACCACCGGGCCCTCGTGCACCACGATGCGCTGGAACGCGGGGTCGAGGCAGACCCGCACGTAGGCCCGCAGGCCGGCCATGGCCGTCTCCCACGGGTGGCCGGGGCCGGTGACGATCTCGCCGAGGCGGCGCATCGCCTTCGTCTCCACGGTGTCGAAGGCCGCCTCGAACAGCGCCTGCTTGCCGCTGAAGTGGTGGTACAGCGCGCCTTTGGTGACACGGGCCCGCTTGGCCACCTCGTCCAGCGAAGTGCCGGCGTAGCCCCGTTTGGTGAACAGCTCGACGGAGCTGTCCACCAGGGCGTCCCTGGTGGATTCCGAGTACTCGAGCCGCCTCGACCGCGTTGTCGCCACGCTCACAACTGTATCGACATACCGCCGGTACGTACCCATGGTATGGTCGACGTGTCGGACATACCGCGAGTATGCCGAAGACCGGAGGTACGACGATGAGCTGGAACGACTACTACCGTCGCCGGGACGTCATCGACGCCGTACTGGCCACTGCCGGCACGATCGAGGAGGCCTTCACCCAGGTCCCCGACGCTGCCACCGTGTTCGCCGACACCGACGAGCTGCTGCTGGCGCTGGACCACAGGTGGACCCGTGCGCTGACCGCCCGCATCGGGCTGGCGCTGTCGGACGCCGAGGGCGACCGGGTCGACGCCGTGTCGGCCGCCTGGCGCCGCGCCGTCTCGGACAACCCCACTCTTAGGCGTTTGCTCGACGAGAACTCGAACGGCGTGCTGGCCGACGCGACCGCCCGTGAGCACCGGATGCTCGCGCTGGCCGCCGGACTGGCCGAGTTCACCGAGCCCAACGAGGTTCTCGAGCGTGTCGGCGGCGCCTTCGCCGCGCTGCTGCGGGGCCGGGTGCCCGCCGCTGCGTGACCCCGGACACGCGAGGCCGAAGCGTAAGGTGAGCGTGTGAGTTCCGAAGAGCCGCTTGCGGGGTCGAGCGTCGGCGCTGTCGTCCCGGAGGGCCGCAAGCTGCTGCGACTCGAAGTGCGCAACAGCCAGACGCCCATCGAGAAGAAGCCTTCCTGGATCAAGACGCGGGCCCGCATGGGCCCCGAGTACCAGGAGCTCAAGGGGCTGGTCCGCCGCGAGGGCCTGCACACCGTGTGCGAAGAAGCCGGCTGTCCCAACATCTACGAGTGCTGGGAAGACCGTGAGGCCACCTTCCTCATCGGTGGCGACCAGTGCACCCGGCGGTGCGACTTCTGCCAGATCGACACCGGCAAGCCCGCCGACTTCGACCGCGAGGAGCCGCGCCGGGTCGCCGAGTCCGTGCAGGCCATGGGGTTGCGCTACTCCACCGTCACCGGTGTCGCCCGCGACGACCTGCCCGACGGCGGCGCGTGGCTGTACGCCGAGACCGTGCGCCAGATCCATGCCATGAACCCCGGCACCGGCGTCGAGCTGTTGATTCCCGACTTCAACGCCGAGCCCGACCAGCTGGCCGAGGTCTTCTCGTCGCGGCCCGAGGTGCTCGCGCACAATCTCGAGACCGTGCCGCGCATCTTCAAGCGCATCCGGCCGGCGTTCCGCTACGAGCGGTCGCTCGAGGTGATCACCAGGGCCCGGGAGGCCGGGCTGGTCACCAAGTCCAACCTCATCCTCGGCATGGGCGAGACGCCCGAGGAAGTGACCGAGGCGCTGCGGGACCTGCACGAGGCCGGCTGCGAGATCATCACCATCACCCAGTACCTGCGGCCCAGTGTTCGGCACCACCCGATCGAGCGCTGGGTCAAGCCCGAGGAGTTCGTGGCGCATTCCGCCGACGCCGAGAAGATCGGCTTCTCCGGTGTGATGGCCGGGCCGCTGGTCCGCTCTTCGTACCGGGCCGGCCGGCTGTACGCCACCGCCGTGCACAAGCGCGGCGAGCAGCTGCCGGCCAACCTCGAGCACCTGCTCCAGGCCGGCTCCGCCGCCCAGGAAGCCAGCACCCTGCTGGCCCCCCGCTAGTTTTCAGGCCGGGAAGGGGGCTTTCCCGCACTCCGAGTGCGGGAAAGCCCCCTTCACGCACTTTCCCGGGCTATCCGATGGGGCTGAGCTCGACGCCGTCCAGCTCTGTCACGAAGTCGGGGCCGAAAGCGGTGGACGGGGTGTGGGCACCGGGCTGGGCGGCGCCGGCGATGAGCTTCGCCACGGCGCGCAACGCGGAGTCGGCGGTGAGGAGGTAGGGGTTGGGGCCGGTGAGGGTCATGGACAGCTCGCGGCCGGCGGCGTTGCGGACCTGGCCCCAGACCTCGCTGCGACTGGAGGTGCGGGTGTGCTCGCTGGGACCGGGGATGAAACCGGCGAGGCGCTTGGCGAACTCCTGGGTGGCGGCGGAGCGGAACAACGGGGCGAGCAGGCTCTGGGCCTTGGCGGCGAATTCGGGCACCACGGTGTAGGTGGTGATGGTGGGAATGCCGGTGGACCGGAAGGCGGTGCTGAGATCGCCCCACGGCACGGAGCCGACGCGGCGCGGACGTGAGGCGAACTCGGCGATCCGAGTGCGGTGCCCGACGGGAACGGTGACCAGGGAGCCGTCGACCCGGGCCCGGCCACCGGTGGTGATGCCCTCGACGGTGGTCTTCATGGTGCCGGGGCTCATGCCGCCACCGGCCAGGAAGGCCAACTCGAGCTCGACGGCGTCGGGCAGCTCCCGGGCCAGCAGCGCGGCGACGCCGTCAGTGGGCACGACGTCGAAGCCGGCGCCGGGCAGGAGCACGATGCCGGCGCGCTTGGCCTCCCCGTCACGGGTGAAGATGCGCTCGAAAACGTCGATCTCGCCGGTGATGTCGACGTAGTGGGTGCCGGTGGCCAGGCAGGCGTCGACCATCGGCTCGGAGGTCACGGAGAAGGGCCCGGCGCAGTGCACGACGGCGTCGACGTCGCCGAGGGCCTCGCACAGCCGCTCCTGGTCGTCCAGGGGAACAGCCCGGTGCTCCAGCCCGAACTCACGGGCCAGGGGCTCGAGCTTCTCGGCCGACCGCCCGGCCAACACGGGCCGCTCGCCGCGCTGCCCGGCGAGCTGGGCGATGAGCCGTCCGGTGTAGCCGTTGGCGCCGTAGACCATCCACATACGTCGAGTATGACGAGCAGGAGCCGCCGTTGCTGCTCCCACCACAACAACGGCGGCCCGCACCTCGGTCCAGCACCTCGATACTGCGCCGGGGCGCACGGGCTCACCAGGCTCGATGGGGCACATCGGCGAGGAGATCGGTCAATCCTTGGGGCCGAACCAGCCGGTCATCCGCTCGGGATCGAGCACCGCGTTGCGGCGCAAGGACAACGGCGGATGGCTGAACGCACCCCACAGCCGCAGCAGGGGGTTGCGCGAGCGCCACTTGGTGAAGGCGTCCATCGCGGCGACGCTGGAGCGCTGCCCGGCGCACCGAGAGGCGATCCGGTCGCAGTCGAGTTCGCGCGTCCAGGTGTACGTCACCGCGAGCGTGGCGGCGATGCATGCGACAACGACGGCGACCGGCCAGGGCAGCACCCACAGCGACAGCGCGGAGAGGGTGAGCAGATATACGGCGACGACGGTCTGCCGCAGGGTGTCGTGCCGGGCCAGGTGCGCGAGTTCGTGCGCGACGACAAAAGTGGTGGCCAACGGGATGCGGTCGAGCACGCCGTCGTTGAGCAGCACCACTCCGTGCCGGCCGGCGCGGTAGGAGCGGCCGACCGCGCGGGAGCCGACGCGGACCCGGACGTCGGGGATGCCGGCAAGCGCTATCCCGGCGGCCAGCTGCGGCGCCAGCAGCGCCGGGCGCAGCCGGGTCCGCCGCTGTAGCTGGCGTAACCGAGCCACCCGGATCAGGACGGCCGTGGCAAGCACGGCCATCGGGACGTCGACGACATATCCCAGCACCCGCAAGGCGTCCTCGCCGGCCAGCAGCACCAGCACCAGCGCGGCCGCGAGGTAGCAGCCGCCGACCGACGCCAGCCACCGGACAAGGTCTCGGTCCCTGGGCAGCACGGAGCCGACCACCTGTTCGTCAGCCGGAACCGGCTGCCCCTCCACCGAAGACACGTGCGCAGCGTACTTCCGTTCGGTCCACAGCGGACCTCCGATGACAGACGTTATGAAGTCGATTCGCGACGGAGCGTGAACCATGCTCCGCGACCACACAAAACCGACACGGACCGGTCCGGACCGACGGCGATCTCCGCCTCGGCGAAACGGTCCACCACCCAGCCGTTGCGGCCGTACAGCGCCGTCTGGTGCGGCGAGGACGGGTCCGACGACTGGGAAAGGGTGAGCACGGTGCGGGCCACCGGCCCGTCCCGAGTAAGGTGCCCGGTCATCGCGAAGCTGAAACTCATGGTCACAGCGCCGAAGTGGCCGTCGTCGCGCAGCGGACCGGAATCGGCGGCCGCGGTGATGTCATGACACCCCTCCACGTTTCCGCACCCCGGCATCGGCCGTGGTGTGCTGGGCCGCCGAGAGCGGCGCGTCGACCGGGACATGCACGGGACATTCAACTGTGCCAAGCGAAGCACGGCGTCGGCAAGCGCTTGCCGCACGCCGCGGCTGGACGTGTCGAGAGCGTTCGGGGTCGAGACCGGGCGGTTCAGGTCGAACGACACCGACCGGACATCCGCATTCCGGGCCGCACGGAGCCAGAACTCCCGCCACAGCACCGCTCCCCGGTCGTCGGCGGCATCGCGCCCGGTGCACGCGGCCAGCGCCGCGCCGGCCGCCCGGACGTCGACCTGCCGACACATCACCCGACATGAGCAAGGGATCCTGCCGGCACATCGTCACCGCGGCGTCACGGGCTCGGTCGGCGCGCCGGTTCCGTTCTCCCGTCAGCAACTGCCGCCCGTCCGCCAGGGTGGAATCGACGCCGATTCGATCCTGGATCTGGGCCAGCCCGAGCTGGGTCCGCGGCAGTCGTTTGGTCCCGATCGATTCGTGGAACGCGACCCGGGCGGTGATCGGCATGGCCGGATTGGTCAGCGACGAACCGTCGTTGCTGTTCGCGACGAAATCCGCACGGGTCAGTGTGGGATAGCGGCTGGAACCGAAGATGCCGGGTGCCGCGGCGTCCGAATCGTTGCCCTCCATACGGTCCGAAGTGGACCCGTTCAGCTTCAGTTCGGTGGGATACAGCTCCTTCGCCTCGTGCGTGTCGACACAGCCCGCGGCCTGCTCGTCGGTGACGTGCGAAACCGCGGCGGCGTCGGCGAAGTAGACCACACCGGTCAAGTCGGCGACGGTCGTGTTCACAAAAGGCACGTCCTGGTAACGGTTCTGCGTCTCGCGTAACTCTGCGACGCCCCGCTCCGGCCGGCCGCCGTTGCCGCCCTGCTCGCGTGAACGCAGATGCGGCACCGCAACCGTGTTCGACGCCGCAGGCCGGGCTTCAGCGATGGCCCGCCGGAACTCGTGCAGGCCACCGAACTCGCTGAACATCCGCGCGAGGTACCCGAACGTGACGGGCGGCATCCTCTGCGCTCCATGGCAGGGTTCGGCAACCTCACCCACGTACCGATTCACGCCAACCACGTAGCCGTCGATGAGCCGGCGCGTCCGGGTGTCCAGGCCGAGCGGGGCCGCTGGTCCAGCGCGCGACGCAGAAAGCCGTTGTTCAGCACGGAACGGACGAACGTGTCGCTGTCCAGGCCGGTCGGCGGGCCGTAGCTCAGATCGCCGGCATCGGCGTCCGGGCCGAACCAACGGGACGGCGGGCATCGCGAAACCGAGCATGAGGCCGGCGGCCAGCACCAGGCGGAGCACTCGCATCGCGGAACCTCTCGACGTCGCTCGGTCACCGAGAGTACCAGCACGTGCGTCAAGGGTGACGGTGGCCGCCCCCGCCGTAACCCCCACCCGGGCAGCAGTACGGCGGATATCCCGGCTGCGGAAAGACATACGTGACGGTGGGGAACGTCATCGTCGTCACCGTGGTCGACGTCGCGGTGGTCGTGGCCGGCGCCGTCCCGGCGGTGACGGTGGCCACGGCTCGTGACGGCGTGCTGCCGGCAGTGGTGGTGATGGTCACGGAGGTGGGATCGCCCAGCAACGTCGTCGGCGTGGCCGGGTCCGGTCCCCGATAGGGCTGCGGGACCGGTTCCGGCGTACGCAGCGGCGCACTCGACGTTCGTGGCCCGAAACCGATGACCGCGGCCAGCACGAGGAGGATTCCCAGCGCGGCCAACACGAACACGTACCAGGGCGGCCGATTTCCCGGCTCCTGCCCGCTCATGCGACCCCCTTGACCGATCGAGTGCGCAGAGGCTAGTTCGGAAGCTTGATCGGCTCAACCCCCTTGCCCCGATCGGCAGATCCACAGTGGAACCGAGGCATCCTCGACAGTTTCCGCCGGGGCGCGATCGGGTAACGACACGGTCCGAGGATGAACCGAAGCGTGGACTACCCGGTTTTCAAGCGTCCCGGCCACGCTCACGAAGGCGCACGCCTACGCGGACGCGTGCGCCGACCGCCGGATCAGGGCCGTGACCACCGGGTGACCACCTCGTGTCGGTTGGCCGAATGCTGGGACGACCCTCAGGAGCCATGGGGTATCTTGAATTCATGATGAAGCTCGGCTCGCGCATTACCTCACGCATTACGTCGTGGATCGTGCGCAGGCAGATGGCGAAGACGGGGCAGGACGGATTCGATCTGTCGCGTATCCCCTTCATTCCCGATTCCGCCCTCATGCCGCTCGAGCGCGAGGGTGTGCACCCGGTCGACGAGATGCGTCGGCAGCGCGAGTCCGAGCCGGTCACCCGCCTCAAGCTGCCCCTTGGCTTCCGGGCCTGGCTGGTCACGGGCTACGAGGAGTCCCGAGCCGTGCTCGGCTCGGTCGACAACTTCAGCAACGACTTCGCCAATCTCACCGGCAGTTTCGGCATCACCGCCGATCAGAATCCGGGCGGTCTCGGTTTCTCCGACCCGCCGCTGCACACAAAGCTGCGCAAGGTCCTCACGCCCGAATTCACGATCCGCCGGCTGAGCCGGCTCACGCCGCGCATCGAGCGCATCGTGGCCGACACGCTGGACACCATCGAGCGCGAGGCCAAGGACGGCCCGGTCGACCTGATGCAGGCGTTCGCGCTGCCGATCCCGTGCCTGACGATCTGCGAGCTCCTCGGCGTCGACTACGAGGACCGCGACGACTTCCAGCGCCTGGGCGCGGCCCGCTTCGACCTGTTCGGCGGGGCCAGCGCCTCGCTGGGCGCGATCTCCGAGTCGCTGGTGTACCTGCGCGGCGTGGTGGCCAAGCAGCGCCGCAACCCGGGCGACGACCTGCTCGGCCAGATCATCAAGGAGCACGGCGACACCATCGACGACGAGGAGCTGGCCAGCATCGCCGACGGCCTGCTCACCGGCGGCTTCGAGACCACCACGTCGATGCTGGCCCTGGGCACCGTCGTGCTGCTGCAGGACCCGGTGGCGTTCGAGCGGCTGCGCACCGACGACGAGGCGATCTCCAGCTTCGTCGAGGAGCTGCTGCGGCTGCTGACCGTGGTGCAGGTGGCGTTCCCGCGCTTCGCGCGCAAGGACATGGTGCTGGGCGGCCAGCAGATCAAGGCCGGCGACGTGGTGATCTGCTCGCTGTCGGGGGCCAACCGGGACGCGGTGCTCGGGCCGAACATGGAGAGCTTCGACCCGGACCGGCCGACCTCGTCCTCGCACCTGGCGTTCGGGCACGGCATCCACCGCTGTATCGGGGCCGAGCTGGCCAAGATGGAGCTGCGCATCGCCTATCCGGCGCTGGTGCGGCGGTTCCCGAAGCTGCGGCTGGCCGTCAGGCCCGAGGAGCTGGCGTACCGGCAGGTGTCCATTGTGTACGGTGTGGACGAGCTGCCGGTGCTGGTGGACTGACGGCCCGGAGGCTGATCGCGAGGCGGGGGCACAGCCGGGCCGCCCGCCTCGCGTGCTCTTCCAGGTCGGCCGGGATCGTCGTGTCGGCGAGCAGCGGATAGCCCCAGGGATCGGTGGAGATCAATTCCGGCAGCAGTTCCGCGCACAATCCGCGGCCGTCGCAGGCGATCCGGTTGACGTGCAGCTCATTCATCGGTACTCCCCCGCAAAAGCCGTCAGCGCGCTGCGCACGAGCCTGGCCGTGCCGTCCGGGTGATGGCACGCCCCGCGGCCGTCGACCAGCCCGACGAGCCGGTAGACCTGGTCCATGCGGCGCGCGGCCAGGGCTTCGGCCAGCGCCGGCAGGCCGAATCGGCAGGGCCCGCACTGCTTTGTGCTCTGTGACGCCAGGTAGTTGACGATCTCAGTGGTCTTGGTCAGGCCGCTTTCGCCGGCGGCCAAGGCAATGGCCACGCCGCTTCCCGGATCGGCGATGACGTCCCGCGGCGTGAGCCACGTGCCGTGGTAGCCGCCGACGAGCACGGCCTTCGTCTCGATGCCACCGGCCAGGTCGAGGAGCCGTTGCACCGCAACATGTTGGTCGACCTCGTACACGCCGGGTCGGTGCACTGCACCGGAAACCGTGGCCAGGAAGGTGTCGTGCTGGCGGAACCACCTCGGGCCGTAGCGGGCGATCTGCGCGATGCGGGCCAGTGTCTCGACGTTCTGCACCAGCATGTCGTCGCGGCTGTCGTCGGTCGGCAACGGCTTTCGTCCGGCGACGGCGGCCATGACCGCCGAGGACTCGCCGGCGGCGAAGGTGCCGGGCGCGTCGACGTAGGTGACCGGGTAGCGGTCCGATTTACGTTGCGGGACAACAGCTCCGTAGAGGTAGACGCGGCTGGCGCCGACGGCTTCCGCGGTCAGTTGCAGACCGTCCAGCACGAGGTGCCGGCAGTGCTGGAGCAGCACTTTGTCCTTGCGGCTGGCCGGTTCGCCCTCGGCGGCGTTGGCGATGACCACCGGCCGGTCGGTGACCGCGGCACGGGCCAGCTTGCGCCACGTCGGAAAGTTCGCGCCGCCACGACCGGTCAGCCCGGCCTCTTGCAGGGCTCCGATGAGCGCCCCGGGCGTAGTCTGCCAGGGCAGCGGGCCGTTGCGGGCGATGTGCTCGTCCTCGTCCCGCGCGGCGGCATCGAGCAAAGGCCTGATGTACAGCCTCATGTGACGAACCTCCAGGTCACCGCGGTGGCAACGGTGGTGGCGCAGGCCACGGCCAGCACGCCCATCCACACCTGCGCGGCATCGGTGCCGGTGCCCAGGCCGTGCGCGAGGGCGATCGGCCAGATCGCGTAGCCGGCCCAGTGGATCGCCCGCCAGGTCCGCAGGCCGAGGCGGGCCCGGTTCAGGCTGGTGATCAGCACGACCAGCAGCAGGTCGAAGGCCAGCGTGCCGAGCCCGAGCCAGAACTGCCGGTAGGCGCCGACGAACGGGACCAGCAGGTCGATCGGGTTGAGGTCGGCGTAGGAGTCGAACAGCAGGGTGAGCACGTGCGTGACGACCAGGGCCAGCCCGATCAGGCTGGCGTTGCGGTGCACGGTGGCGATGGCGAACCGGGGCAGCCCGGCCAACGGTTTCCCTTGCCTGGTGGCGATTCCCAGCGTGACCGAGAGCGTGAGCATGAGCAGCGCCATGACGCCCGCGCCACGGGCGAGGTACCAGATCACGGCCAGCCGCCGAGGGTTGTGACCGATCCGTCGGCGGCGACCAGCCTCGCCGGCACGTTGTGCTTGCGGAGCATGGCGAGCGCGTCCCGGCTGCGCACGAGCGCGGCCGTGGTCAGCGTGTTCGCGTCGGTGCAGTTGTCGGCCACAACCGTGACACAGCGCCAGATTCGCGGCGTCGGCTGGCACGTTCGGGGGTCGAGGATGTGGTGCAGCAGGCGATCGCCGCGCCGCCACTGCCGGCTGCGGGTGCTGGACGTCGCGATCGCCTTGCCGGCCGGCATCGTCACCACGCAGGACGGGTCGTCGTCACGGTCCTGAACGAGGACCTGCCAGCCGTCCTGTGGCGCGGACCCGGCGGTGGCGATGTCCCCGCCGAGGCTGACCAGCACGCCGGTGTCGAGGGCGTCGGCCACCAGCCGGGCGCAGCAGTCCGCGGCGAACGCCTTCGCCGTCGCGCCGAGGTCGAGCACCGCACCCTTCGGCAACGTCAAGGTGTTGCCGACCAACTTGACCGCGCGCCAACCGGCGATCGTGACTTTCAACGTCAGACCATTGACGTCCACTGTGGACAAATCTCGGTCGTAGCCGAGGGCACACAGAGCATTGCCGACGGTCGGGTCGACGGCCCCGTCGCTCTCCTCGGCGGCCTTCAAAGCGACCTCGACCAGCGTCGCCAGCAGCGGGCTCACCCGCACCGGCCCGCTGCTCCGACCGGCCGCCATCAGCTCCGAGTCCGGCCGGAATCGGCTGCACGCCAACCCGATCTCGGACAGCATCGACTCGATCAGCACCCGCGCGGCCGGCAGCGCTTCCGGTTGCGTGACAACAACACGCGCCGTGGTGCCCCAGACCGGCCATTCCTCGGCGTTCACGAGCCCCCCGTTCTCGCCATGGGTTCTGTGCCCGTGGAAAGCTGGGTGTCCGAGGTTGACGTTGTGGTCGCGTTGTCGGTGTGGCTCACCACGGCGGCCACCGCCACCGCACCGCCGACGCCGACCAGCGCGAGCGCCGCGGTGACCACGGCCGCGCTGCGAATCCCCTGCTCCCGAGCGTTCATGACTTCACAGTGCGCCGCCGACCTGTGGACCAGCTGAGTCCGCGCTGTGCGCCTTTCCTTGACCGTGACCGGGTCGGCACCTAGGGTGACAAATTGTTAAGGAGGTTTACTAACAATGTCTGAGTCCGCATCGGAGCAGTCACCCACCCGCCGCCGCTTCCTCCTCGGCACCGCCGCCGGCATAGGCTCGGCCGCCCTACCCCCGCCGAGCCTCGACGCCGGCCCGAAACCCTTGGTGTTGGCCAACAACGTCGGCTACGAGCCGGCCGCAGCCAAGCGCGTCGTGATCGCCGCGACCAGGGCGTCCGGCGCGCCCAAGGTGTACCAGGTGATCGACAACGCCACCGGCAAGACCGTGTCGGGCGGCCTGGCTCGCTACGTCGGCCCGGTCAAGGACTGGCTGGCCGACCAGGTTCCGGCCGTGCCCAGCTACTACTGGGTCGCCGACCTGACCTCGTTCACCCGCGTCGGCCAGTACGTGGTCACGGTGGACGGCGGCCGCTCGCAGCCGTTCTGGATCGAGCCGAACGTGCTGGAGCGGCGCACGATGTCGCACCTCGTGCACTACTTCAAGGACTCCCGCAGCTCCGGCCAGTACGACAAGGCCGACCGCAAGCTGCCGCTCAAGTCCGGCGGCACCTTCGACGCCAGCGGCGGCTGGTACGACGCGGCGGCCGACTGGGGCAAGCACTTCACCCAGTTGTCCACCCTCTCGTACTTCAACACGCTGTCCATCCCGCTCACCGCGTGGGCGCTGGCCGCGACCCACGACCAGCTGGCCAAGCGGAACAACACCGACCTGGTCGGCGTGCTGGGCTGGATCCAGGACGAGGCGCTGTTCGGCGCCGACTACCTGACCCGGGTGCACGTCAAGGGCGGCTCCTTCTACAGCTCGGTCAGCCAGCCCGAGGCCGACGACCTCGGCGCCGACCCGACTCAGCGCAGCCTGAGCACGCGGCAGGTCGACTTCCGCGAGGGCGGCGGCCTGGCCATCGCCGCGCTGGCCCGGTCGAGCACCTATCCGGTCTCCGGCGACTACTCGTCGGCCGACTACCTGGCCGCGGCGGCAGACGCTTTCGCTTATCTGCTCGCCAACAACGTTTCACTGCTGAATGACGGCAAGGAGAACATCCTCGACGACTTCAACGTGCTGCTGGCCGCGACCGAGTTGTTCAAGGCCACCAAGAAGGACTCGTATCGGACGGTGGCCGACACGCGCGCGGCGAGTTTGTGCGCGCGGTTGGTCTCGTGGCAGGGCTACCACGACTACTGGCGGGCCGACGACGCCGACCGCCCGTTCTTCCACCCCTCCGACGCCGGCCTGCCGGTGGTCAGCCTGCTGACGTACCTGGACATCGCGACCGACGCCACTCGCGCGAAGGTGCTCGACGTGGTGCGACGGGCCATGCAGTTCGAGCTGACCGTGACCGCCGAGGTGCCCAACCCGTTCGGCTACGCGCGGCAACTGGTGCAGGACGGCAAGGGCACGCGCTACAGCGGCTACTTTTTCCCGCACAACGTCACGCCGCGTACCGACGACGCCTGGTGGCAGGGCGAGAACGCCCGGCTGGCCTCGATGGCCTCGGCCGCCCGGCTCGCCGCAGGCTTCTACCCCGGGCCGTTCGCGGCGAATCTGCGCGCGTACGCGCAGGACCAGCTGAACTGGATCGTCGGCGTGAACCCGTTCGACGTGTGCATGCTGGAGGGCACCGGCCGCGACCAGCCGCTGTACCTGGAGTACGCGGACGGGCAGAAGGTCGGCTCGTGGCGCTGGCTGCGCTCGGCCGGCGGCATCGTCAACGGCATCACCGGCAAGTCCGACGACGGCCGCGGCCTGGCCTGGGACCCGGGCGAGGCGTTCGCCGGCCCGAACACCGACTGGCGATGGCTGGAGCAGTGGCTGCCGCACTCGACGTGGTTCCTCTACGCCGCCGCGATCGGTTAGCAAGAGCGCGAAGGGTGGAGCCGGGCAGCAATGCCCGGCCCCACTTAGCCCTCTAGCCCCCACCTGTCAAGGTTTTGACGTTTGGAAAGGGGCATTCCTCTCGTCCAACGTGAGGAATTGCGCGTTGATCTTGCTGGGGCACGCCGGTCGAGTGGGAGCTGCGGGTGCACGGGCAGTGGATCAAGCGGTCAGCTTGGCGAGCCAGCCGGCCTGGCTGATGTCGACCTGGTTGTCGCCGGACAGGACCGTGGGGGTGCCCTTGAAGTTCACCGAGTCGCGGGCCTTGTCGGTCTGGCTATGCACGTCGGCGTCGAAGGTGCCGGCCTTGACCTCGTCGGCGAACTGCTGGCCGGTGATGCCGGCTTTGCGGCCGATGTCCACCAGCTGGTCGTTGGTGTAGCCGGACTGCCCCTCGGTCGGCTGCTGCTCGTACAGCGCGGCGTGGAACTCCGCGAACCGGCCGGCCTTGGCCGCCGCCAGGGCGGCGTTGCCGGCACGGAGCGAGTACCCGACAGGCGTCGTCTCGTTGTCGAGCAGGTCCAGCACGTGGTAGTTGACCCGCAGCCGACCGGCCGCGATGGCCTTGGCCATGTCCTTGCCGTACGGGTCTTCCAGGTTGTGCTTGCAGTACGGGCACAGGAAGTCCTCGTACACGTCCAGCGTGGCCTTGGCGCCGGCACTGCCGGCCACGACCGAGCCGTCCGACTGCACAGTGGTCGGGTACGCCCCGCCGGCCTGCGGCTCGTCGGCCATCGCGTGCGTGACGACGACGCCGCCGATGATTGCGGCGGCGATCACCGCCACCACCACGACGAGCAGCAGATTCCGCCGCCCGTCGGCCGCACCGCGCGCCGCCGCCACAGCGTTCCTGGTCTTGGTTGCGCCCACCGGAACACTCCTCCCTGTCCGCCCACCACGACGGACGGGAGGCGCGAACGGTTCACCCGCCGATGCGTGCCAGCACGGCCGGCCGTAGCGCGTCGACGTCGACGCCGAGGTTGCGCAGCACCTTCACGCCGACGCCCTCGACCGCCGCACCGCTGCCGCCGTCCCGGTCGCCGCCCGTTTCCTCCCCTTCGGCGAGGATGCCGAGCAGGATGTGCTCGGGGCCGATGGTGTCGCTGTGCAGCTCGACCATCTGTCGGAGCGTGTGCTCGAGCACCTTCTTGGCCCGCGGGGTGAACGGCGGCCGCGGGAAGTGGAACTTGCCAGGGCCGAAGGTCTCGTCGGCGCGGCGGCGGATCTCGGCGACGTCGATGCCGATGGTGGCGAGGGCCTCGGTGGCGGCCTGCGCACCGAGGGGCTGCACGCCGCTGGCCACGAGCACGTCGGCGATCTCGGCCCGCAGCGCGGGGACGGTGATCCCGTTGTCGCGCAACACACTCCCGGCGATGGTGCCGGGCATGCCGGCCAGCCCGACGAGCACGTGCTCGGTGCCGATGTAGTCGTGCCCCTGCTGCATGGCCTCGTCCTGGGCGAGCACGAGCACCCGCTTGGCCGGGTCGGTGAACTTCTCGAACACGTCAGGCCTCCTTGTACTGCGCCTTGCGGCGGTTGGCGTGCTTCTCGTGCACGGACTGGCGGCTGACCGCGAGGGCGGTGGCGATGTCCTGCCACGACCAGCCCTGTTCGCGGGCGCTGTCGACGTGCAGCCGCTCGAGTTCCTCGAGCAGCCGCCGCAGGGACACGACGGCCCGCAGCCCGATGGCCGGGTCCTTGTTGGTGATCTGGCCGGCCAGCTCGGCCGGCGTGCTCTGCTCCGTCATGGTTGTCAGGTTAGCCTGACACGGCCCGTTGTCAAGACACCCTGACACCGCGACCGAGGCCAACCCCGGCGAGTCACGCTCTCAGGCACACCGAAATACAGGTTCGGGCAGAACTGAGACCGGAAGCTCAGTTCTGCCCGAAACCTACGTTCGCACTGCGCGAGGGTTCAGATGACCTTTTGGGAGCCGTTGGCGGGTACGGTCACGGTGCGCTGCCAGGTGCCGGACTTCACCACGGCGCTGGTGCCGCCGACGCTGTGCAGGGTGAGACCGGAAACCTTGCCGTTGCGCCATTCCAGGTCGAGGGTGAAGCCGCCGCGGACGCCGATGCCGGTGACCCGGCCCGACCGGGCCCACGCGGCGGGCAGGGCGGGCAGCAGGTCGATCTGGCCGGGCCGGGACTGGACGAGCATCTCCAGCATGGCCGTGGGCGCGCCGAAGTTGGCATCGATCTGGAAGGTCGTGCGCTCGCCGAAGGAGTACATGTCGAACAGGTTGGCGGCGCTGCCGTTGCCGAAGTTGACCGACGGCGTCATGACGGTCAAGACCATCTGGTACGCCTTGTCGGCGTCGCGCAGATGGGCCCAGCAGGCGGCCCGCCAGGCGCAGGCCCAGCCGAAGCTCTGCGTGCCACGGGCGGTCAGCAGGTTGCGCACGCCGTCGACGATCTCCTTGGGACTGCTGTCCACCCGGATCCGGTCGCCGGGGAAGAAGCCGATCAGCGGCGACAGGTGGCGGTGCTTGGTGTCGCCCAGGTTGTCCGGCGACATCCACTCCTCCAGCCAACCGGTTTTCGGGCTGACCACGGGCAGGTACAGCTTGTCCCGCATGGCGGTGATCGTGCGGGCGTAGTCCTGGTCCTGGCCGAGCACGTCAGTGGCGGTCTTGTAGTGGGTGAACAGGTCCCACGCCAGTTCCTGCGAGTAGGTGTTGCCGATGCCGTCCTGCGGCCCCTGCTCGGGCGACCAGTCGTGGTCGTCGTAGAGCTTGCCGTCCTTCTCGACCAGCCGCGCCTCCCAGAACTGCACGGCCCCCTTGAGCAGCGGGTAGATCTTGGTCAGGTACGCCTTGTCCTGGGTGAACTCGTAGTGCTGCCAGAGGTTGTTGCACAGCCAGGCATTGCCGGACGGGTGCCACCACCAGCCGCTGCCGCCGTAGGGGTTGGTGGAGAAGGCCACCGCCCAGCCGGCGATCTTGCCGCTGGTGTTGCGAAAACGGTTGCGGGAGTCGTTGAACGCCTTCTGCGTGGTGGCGGTCCACGAGGACAGCTGGGACAGGCAGTAGTCGGCGAAAGCGTTGAAGCACTGGGAAAGGCCGGCCCGGTCGGGCAGCCAGTAGTTCATCTGGACGTTGATGTCGGTGTGGTAGTCGGCGTACCAGTCCGGGTTGTTGTTCGACACCCACAGGCCCTGCAGGTTCAGCGGCAGGCTGTCCCGCGAGCCGGAGATCACCAGGTAGCGGCCGAACTGGAGGTACATCGCCTCCAGCTCCGGGTCGGGGTCGGCGTGCGGGCCGCCCCGCTGCCACAGCCGGGCCCAGGTGTCCAGGGACCGCTGCTGGGACGACGACCGTCCCAGGTCGACGGTCATCCGGTTGTACAACGACTGGTAGTCGGCGACATGCGTGTCCAGCAGCACGCCGCCGGCCACCCCGGCGGCCTTCGACGCCTTCTGCCGAGCGATGGCCAGCGGGTCGACGGCGGCGTCTTTGAAGGCGGTCGCGGGCGTGGCGGCGTAGTTGGTGCCGCCGCTGACGATGATCAGCACCTCGCCGCAGCCGGCGAACGCAACCTTGTTGCCCTGCACGGAAACGCTGCCGCCCTTGGCGCTCGCGGCGACAACGGTGGCGTACTTGAGGCCGTTGCCGAGCGTGCCGGCGAAGGAGATCGCCCCGCCAGAGCCGGCCGTGGTCTCGCCGTGGGTGCCGGCCAGCGACACGGAGCCCGTGTAGCTGCCCCCGCCGGACTGGGTCAGCCGGATCACCAGCACGTCGTCGGGGTGGCTGCTGTACACCTCGCGGCGGTAGTGCGCGCCCTTGTACGTGTAGCTGGCGGTCACGACGCCGTTGCTGAGGTCCAGCCGCCGCCGGTAGTCCTTGACCGCCGACAGGGCGTGCGCGGGCACGTCGACGCCGACTCTGGCCAGTTGGCTGTAGCTGCCGAAGTGCACCGAGTCGTAGTTCAGCTGCCCGTCGTCCTGCACGACGTCGTTGATGTCGCCGGCCCACAGCGTGATGTCGCTGAGGTACACGAAGTCGCTGCCCGGATCGCCGCCGACCAGGCCGCCGAGCCGGCCGTTGCCGACGGGCAGACCCTGTTCGATGATCCGACCTTCGTCGGCCGGCGCCGGGTACCAGAGCGCGGTGGCGTCGTTGTCGGACACCACGTGGGCGTCGGCCGGCCGGACCGGGTCGGCCTGCGCGGTGAACGGCCGCAAGCCGGTCATCGCGGCCGCTACGCCCAAAACGCCGCCGAGGCGGAGCGCGTCCCGCCGGGTGTGGCCAGCTGGCTCGGTCATCGTCGACCTCCTGAAGCGATCCGGGTGTCGCCCCGCAGCCTGGCCAAACATCGGATGAATGTCAATAATGCCTAATACATTTGACCTGGAAGTCCGGTTCGACCGGACAGCGGCCCGAGGCCCCGTTCTGCCCGAAAACGACATTCGGTGTGCCGGAGATCGGGACTCGCGCGGGTGGTGGGCGTTCAGGCAGACCGGTACCGCCGGTCGGACGGCATTCGGGCGCACGGTGGGCCGTTCGGCGTAGCGTCGAAACCGAGCGACACCCGGCCCCCGCGCTCGGTCGGGTGTCGCCGACACAAAACCGTTGCGGTGCAACACAAGGTCTGCACCTAGGGACATTGCCGGGGACGGCGTCGACGGCGAAGATCCCGGCATGTCCCTGAAATCCCTGGCCGTCGCCGCCGCGACGGTCGCGCTCGTGGCGGTCGGCGCGCCGGCGTCGGCCGCCACGTCCACAATCGACGGCAGCTACGCGTTCAACGGAAACGGTTGGGCCGGCACGCTTGTCGTGTCCAACTCCGCGTCGGGCGCGCCGGCGGTCACCATGCACTACAACGAGCTGGGCCGCGACGAGCGGCTGACCGGCAGCTGGTCGGGCCGCACGCTGACGATCAATCGTCCGCTGCAGTGGAACAACAGCCAGACGTACACGCTCTATCTGGGCGATCACACGCCGAACTCCCCGGTGTTCGGCGGTTTCTTCACGCAGTCGGACGTGCCGGGCCAGCACTACGGCGTGTACGCCAAGGACTATCTGCCGCTGGGCACGCCGCGCCGGCAGGCGTTCAAGGCCGATGACACGCTGCCCACGGACCTGGTCGGCGGCTACGGCTTCAACGGCAACGGCTGGACCGGCCGCATGGTCGTGCAGTTCACCGCCTGCCAGGTCCCGGAGATCACGCTGGTGTACGACGAGATCGGCGTCCGCGAGCCGATGGCCCGGCGCACCTGGGATCCGGCCACGCACATGCTGACCTTCGTGCGGCCGCTCAGCTTCGGCGGCGTGACGCAGACCTACACGCTCTACTTCGCCAACCGCCTGCAGAGCACCACGATGTTCGGCGGCTACTTCACCGAGTCGGACGTGCCGGGCCAGCGCTTCGCCGCCTTCGCCTGGCTCCAGCCGGGCGGCGTCGGCTGCTAACCGTTCTGACACTCCTTTGTGGACGGCAGCGTGCCGACCGCCAAATAGGTGTCGATCGCAGTCGCGGCGCACGGCGCGTTGTCCAGAGCGCCGTGGCCGTCCACCGGCGCGACCAGCACGTACGAACCGGTGATCCGGTCCCCGAGGTCGGTGGCCCACGCTGACGGATTGATCGGGTCGCTGGCGGTCACGGTGATGAGCACGGGCGAGGCGACGGTGAGGCGGCCGGGCAGCCGCGCGGTCAACCCCCGCCCGTCGGGCCAGCCGGCGCAGGACAGCAGCGCGTCCCATTGCAGCGAAACGCCGCCGGTGTGCGGGGCCGCCGTGCGAACCTGGTCGGCCAGAACGGCCAGCTGACCGGGATCGCTCGGCTGGTCCACGCAGATCTGGGCGTGACTGGCCGTGTAGTCGGGCTCCGTGTAGGTCAGGGCGACGTACGCGGCGAGCCCACTGGCGTCACCGTCCCGCGCTGCCGCGAGCGCGTGGCCGATGCCGGGCCAGGCGAACGGGTAGCCGAGCAGGAACTGCCCAACCGCGATACGCACCTCGGCGCCGGTCAGGCCCGGCGCGCCCTGTGTCCCCAATTCGTCCAGCACCGCACCGACGTCCTGTCCGGCCAGCGGGCACTGCGCGGGCGTCTGGGCACACCAGGCAGCGAACCGGTCGAACGCCGCTTCTTCGGCGTGCGCCGTGTCGAGCACCCGCCGCGCGGTCGACAGGAACGGGTCGACGGCGGTGTCCAGCGCGAACCGGCCGGCGTGGGCCGGGTGTCGGGCGGCGTACACAACGCCCAGTTCGGCACCGACAGCCTGGCCAAGGAAGTCCAGGCGTGGCACGCCGAGCGCCGTGCGCACGGCGTCGAGGTCGTCGGCCTGCTCGACCAGGCCGGTGTGGG
>DASWRQ010000222.1:0-18771 GCA_036403095.1 Kutzneria sp.
CCTCGGTCAGCGCGTACTGGGCGTGCCTCGTGGTCGGGTCGGTGTTGTAGACCGTCTTGATCAGCATCTGCATCAGCAGCACCTCGAACCAGAGCCCGACGCTGGCCACGCTGGCCACCTCGTGCTTGGTGAGCTCGATGCGCTGCGCCTCGGTCAGGCCGTCCCACAACTCGGTGCCGTACAGCGAGCTGCGGTGCCGCGGGAGGAAGTACTTGTCCTCCGCCAACGGCGCCGACCAGTCGATGTCCACCTCGGGGTCGTAGAACTTGTCGGCCGAGGAGTTGAGCAGCCGTTCGGCGGTCTTCTCCCGGTCGGCGACCTTCAACGATCGAGCCATCGCTCCTCCGTCCGGATCAGTCGGATTAGTGTTACCGGAAGTAACGGTAACTCTGGTAGCGTGGGTCACATGGCTCGAGCTGTCAAGAGGTCTCCGGACGGCGGGGACGCACGCCGCGAACGGTGGCGGGCGCACCGCGAGGCGAGACGCGAGGAGTTCGTCGACGCCACCATCCGGGCGCTCACCAAGCACGGCCCCGAGGTCGGCATGGACGAGATCGCGGCCGAGGCGGGCGTGACGAAACCGGTGCTGTACCGGCACTTCGCCGACAAGTCCGACCTGTACCTCGCCGTCGGCCAGCGCGGCACCGACCTGCTGATGAACCGGCTCAAGCCGGCACTGGTCGACGAGGGCACGCCGTACGAGCGGATCTACCGCGCGGTCGACTCCTACCTGGCCACCATCGAGGAGTTCCCCGAGCTCTACCACTTCGTGGTCCGCCGCTCGTTCACCGACAAGCCGGTCGAGACGGACATCGCCACCGAGGACAAGCGGATCATCGCCAACACGCTGGCCCGCCTGCTCGGCGACTACCTGCGGGCGTTCGACATGGACTCCGGCGGCGCCGAGCCCTGGGCGCACGCGGCCGTGGGCATGGTGCAGAGCGCGGGCGACTGGTGGCTGGAGCGCCAGTCCATGACCAGGCAGAGCCTGAGCGACTACCTGACGAAGATCATCTGGTTCGCGGTGGACGGCCTGCTGCGCTCCGGCGGCATCGTCGTCGACCCGCAGACGCCGCTGAGCCTGGAGCCGAGCGCGCCGCTGCGGCTCGTGCCGCCCAAGATCCAGGCGGGCAAGACCCAGGCCGACAAGACTCAAGGAGAGACCGGGGATGACCGACGAGCACGGGGATGAGGGCTACACCGGCGACGCCGTGCTCGTGGACGGCGACCGGGAGGTGCAGGTCCGGGCGGTGCTGCGCGGCTACTTCCAGCCGATCGACGGCCGCTACCACTGGTACGGCCGGCTCGACGCCGATCAGACGGTGACCGATCTGGTCGAGGGCGGCCGCAAGGAGCTGCGGCTGCGCACCCCCGAGGGCGAGGCCACGGCGACGCTGTCCGATCCCGACCCGTGGCAGCGCTACCGGGTCACCGGCACGTCGCGGCCGCCGTTCGCGATGGATACGGTGCCGGCGCACGACTGAGCCCGGACAATGTGAGCACAGATGACAACGGCCCGGTCAGCAGAGACTGCCGACCGGGCCGTTCGCCGTTGGTCGACCTAGGCGAAGCCGACCTTGCGCGAGTCGGACGCGCCGATCTCGACGTACGAGATCCGCGACGACGGGATGACGAAGCGGCGGCCCTTGTCGTCGGACAGGGCCAGCACCGGCTGCTTGCCGGCGAACGCGTCGGCGACGAGCGCCTCGACCTCGTCCGGCGACAGGTCGCTGTTGACCAGGAGCTCCCGTGCGCTCTCGACGACGCCGATCTTGATCTCCACGCTGACCTCCGGATCCGAACATGCTCTCGCAGCCAGGCTAGTAGAGCGAGTGCGACCAGACCGTCACCGACCCTCAGCCGGTGGCGAACAGGCGCTCCCTGATGCCACATGTGGTCCACATGTGGCGCTGAGCGTCGAATGTGGTCCACATGTGGCGTTTCAGGGAGTCAGCCGAGGCCGAGGGCGGACATGCGCTTGGTGTGGGACTGCTGGAGGCGCTTGAACAGGGCGCCGATGCCGGTCAGGTCGCCGGAGCCGCGGATGATCAGCTCGGCCAGCGCGTCGCGCTCGGCGGCCACGTGCTGGGCCTGGGTGAGGGCCTCGCCCAGCAGCCGGCGGCCCCACAGGGTGAGCCGGTCGCGCACCTTGCGGTCGTCCTCGCAGGCCGCCTTGACCTCGCGTTCGGCGAAAGCCGAGTGCCCGGTGTCGGCCAGCACCTCGAGCACCAGCTTCTGGGTCGGCTCGTCCAGCCAGCCGGCCACCTCGCGGTAGAAGTCGGCCGCCAGCCCGTCGCCGACGTAGGCCTTGACCAGTGATTCGTGCCACGATCGGGGCGCGGTGGACGCGTTGAAGGCGTCGAAGGCGGCCGCGAACGGCCCCATCGCGTCCTCGATGGCCACGCCGTGCTCCCCCAGGTACCGCTCGAGCAGCTGGTAGTGGCCGATCTCGGCGGCGGCCATGCTCGACAGCGCCGCCCGCCCGGCCAGTGTTGGCGCGCTGCGGGCGTCCTCGGCGAGCCGGTCGAACGCCGACAGCTCGCCGTATGCCAACACCCCCAACAGATCCGCGACGCCGTCAGCCAGAACTTCGTCCGCCTCGCTCATACCCGCAGAGCGTAGCCGCCGCCGGTGGAGCCAAAACCACGTCCGGGCAGGTAGACTCCGGGGCGGACGCCTGGTAATGGCGGCGGCGCGACCTGGGTAGCCCCCACGAGTCCCACCGCCGGGACCGGGTGGAACGAGCACGGCGGCCGGATTGAGCCGCCATGTGGAACAGGGTGCGCGCACGACAACCTCGTCGGCCCTCCCGCGGCCCGCCGGGCGAGACACAACGTCCCGGCCGTGGTCGAGCGGCCCAGCCAGGCCGGTGCGCGCTGGTACGAGAGAGGCGATCACTCTGACCGTCAGCAACAACACCCGGCTCGATCCGGTGACGCTGGAACACAGCGAGGCCGGCCTGCCCGAGGTAGACACGTCCCATCCGCTCACCGCCGGCGCCCCCGTGCGCACCGAGGCGCCGAAGTTCTCCGAGCTGGGGGTGCGCGAGGAGATCGTGCGCGCGCTGGCCGAGGCCGGTATCGAACGCACGTTCGCGATCCAGGAGCTCACGCTGCCGATCGCGCTCGCCGGCGACGACGTCATCGGCCAGGCGAGGACCGGCACCGGCAAGACCCTCGGCTTCGGCGTGCCACTGCTGCAGCGCATCGTCACGCCGGCCGACGGCGTGCCGCAGGCGCTGGTCGTGGTGCCGACCCGCGAGCTGTGCCTGCAGGTCACGCACGACATCACCGACGCCGGCAAGCACCTGGGCATCCGCGTCGAGGCCATCTACGGCGGCCGCCCGTACGAGCCGCAGATCGCGTCCCTGCGCAAGGGCGTCGACGTGGTCGTCGGCACGCCGGGCCGGCTGCTGGACCTGGCCGAGCAACGCCACCTGGTGCTGGGCAAGGTCCGCAACCTGGTGCTCGACGAGGCCGACGAGATGCTCGACCTGGGCTTCCTGCCCGATATCGAGCGCATCCTGCGGATGGTGCCCGACGAGCGGCAGACCATGCTGTTCTCGGCGACCATGCCCGGCCCGATCATCAAGTTGGCCCGCACCTTCCTCACCCGGCCCACGCACATCCGGGCCGAGGAGAACGACGCCGGCGCGATCCACGAGCGCACCAAGCAGTTCGTCTACCGGGCGCACTCGCTGGACAAGGCCGAGGTGATCGCCCGCGTGCTGCAGGCCCGCGAGCGCGGCCTGACGATGATCTTCACGAAGACCAAGCGGACCGCCCAGAAGATCTCCGACGACCTGGTCGAGCGGGGTTTCGCCAGCGCGGCCGTGCATGGTGACCTGGGTCAGGGCGCTCGCGAGCAGGCGCTGCGCGCCTTCCGCGCCGGCAAGGTCGACGTGCTGGTCGCCACCGACGTCGCCGCCCGCGGCATCGACGTCGAGGGTGTGACGCATGTCATCAACTACCAGTGCCCCGAGGACGAGAAGACCTACGTGCACCGGATCGGCCGCACCGGCCGCGCCGGCCGTGAGGGCGTGGCCGTCACCCTGGTCGACTGGGACGAGGAGCCGCGCTGGAAGTCCATCTCGGACGCGCTCGGCCTGGGCATCCCGGAGCCGGCGGAGACCTACTCGACGTCCGACCACCTGTTCACCGACCTGGACGTGCCCACCGAGGTGACCGGCCGGCTGCCGCTGAGCCAGCGCACCCGCGCCGGGCTGGCCGCCGAGGTCGAGGAGGACCTGTCCGGCGGCAAGAAGTCGCGCTCGCGCAGCAGCGGCAACGGCCGCCGCGGCCGCACCGGGGCGTCCGCGTCCACGTCGCGACCGGCGGGCCAGGCCCAGGCCGGCGGCGACGGCGAGGAGACCGAGTCCAAGCCGCGCCGCAAGCGGGCCCGCACCCGCACCCGCGGTGGCGTCACCGCCCAGGGCGGTGAGGCCGCGCCGGCGGACGAGCCGCAGGCCGGCGGTGACGACGCCGCCAAGTCGGACCGGCCGCGCCGCGTGCGCCGCCGTCGCCGCGCGGGGGCCGACATGGCCGCGGGCGACCAGGCCAACACGGGCGACACGGAGCGTTCGGCAGACTAAGGCCCGTGGAGAGCCCCGAGCAGAGCGAACCCGTGGCCGCCGAGGTCGAGGAAGACGTGCTCGACGAGTCCGTCGAGCACGTCCCGCCGCCGGCGCCCCCGGGCCCGCGAACGCGGTTCCGACGCAAGCGCGACTACGCCGTGGTCGTGCTGATCGTGCTGGTCGTCGCCGGTGTGGCCACCTTCTGGTGGCGCAGCAGCGACGCCGCCGCCACGGTGTCGGTGACCGGCTCCGGCGACGCCACCGTGCCGCCGAAGCCGGCCAAGGTGCCGGCCGAGTTCACGCAGCTGTGGCAGGCCCGCAGTGGCGCGACCACGGACCCGGTGATCGTCGGCCCGACCATCGTCACGGGCGACAAGCACATCGTCACCGGGCACGACCCGGTGACCGGGGCCTCGCGGTGGAGCTACGACCGCGGCAATCTCGACCTCTGCACCGTGGCCGCGGCCTGGGGCAAGGCCGTGGCCGTCTACCACAAGACGCACAACTGCTCCGAGGTCACCGAGCTGGACGGCGTCACCGGCAAGCGCGGCGCGCAGCGCAACGGCGACGCCGAGCTGAACACCCAGCTCATGGGGGACAGCACCTACCTGTCCACCAGCGGCACCAAGATCATCGACACCTGGCGCTCCGACCTGGTGCAGACCCAGCAGTACGGCACCGTGACCGCGCAGGTGAACCACGACAAGCAGCCCCGGCTGAACTGCGTGTACAGCTCGGAACTGGCCGGCCCGAACCTGCTGGGCGTGATCGAGCGCTGCCCCGACGAGCAGTACAACCGGTTCACGCTGCTGCGCCCGGGCGGCACCGACGGCGACGGCGAGAAGCCGAACGTGCTGTTCAGCGTGCAGGTGCCCGGCGACGGCGGCCGCATCGTGGCGCTGACCGAGCAGCGTTCGGCCATCGCGCTGCCCAACCCGAGCCGGCTGGTGATCTGGAACAGCACCGGCTCCCAGGTCGAGACCGTGCCGCTGGCCGGCGTGGACCTGGCCGCCGTGCCGAACTCGCTGGTCCAGCCGACGGTGACGTTGACCTGCATCCAGACCCCGGACCAGACGGGCGCGTGCGAGCCGAACAGCTGGAGCACCACCAATTCGGTCGGGGTCCGCCTGATCACGTGGTTCACCGGCAGCAAGACGATCGCGCTGTCCGGCTCCACCCTTGATCCACTGTGGACCGTTGACGGCTCGTTCGGGCCCGGAACGGTGTACGCGGACCGGATTCTGGTCCCCGTGCCGGGCGGGCTGGCCGTGGTCGACCCGGCCAACGGCAACCACAGCCCGGACGTGAAGGTGGACCGCAAGGGCTACCAGGGCCAGGTGCGGCTGGCCACCCTGGGCGACGTGCTGGTGGAGCAGCGCGGCGACACGCTCGTCGCGATGCGCTGATCCGGTACTACACGCCGCGGGCGGGTGTGGGGCAGACTCCCAGCCATGAGCGCCGCGTCACCGTCCCAGCTGACCCCCAACCGCGCCGGCCGGGTCGACCTGCCCGGTCGGTACGGACCGATCGCCGCGCTGCGGGCCCCCGCCGCCGGCACGGACCTCGGCGCGACGGCGCTGCTGGTGCCCGGCTACACCGGGTCCAAGGAGGACTTCGCGCCGCTGGTCGACCCCATCGCCGACGCCGGCATCGAGGTGCTGGCGATCGACCTGCCCGGCCAGTACGAGTCGCCGGGCCCGGACCAGGAGTCGGCCTACCGGCCGGCGGCGCTGGGCACGGTGCTGGCCGATCTGGTGGCCAAGATCGCCGCGGACGGGCGGCGGGTGCTGCTGCTCGGCCACTCCTACGGCGGTCTCGTGGTTCGGGCCGCGGTGCTGGCCCACGCGCCGGTGACCGGGCTGACACTGCTGGACTCCGGGCCGGCCGAGCTGCCGCCGGGTGATCGCCGCAGCGCCCTGGACTCCGGCGAGACAATCCTGCGCGAGCACGGCGTGGAGGCGGCGCACCAGGTGCTGGAGGCGAGGGCGGCCGAGGACCCGGCCTGGGCCGACACGCCCGTGGAGCTCAAGGAGTTCAAGCGCAAGCGGTTCCTGCGCTCCGTGCCGGCCGGTCTGCTCGGCATGGCCGACGGGCTGCGCTACGAGCCGGACCTGGTGACCAAGCTGGCCGCCGCGCTGCGCACCGCCGGCGCCTCCGCGCTGGTGATCTGCGGCGAGCAGGACGACGCGTGGTCGGTGGCCTCGCAGCGGGACATGGCCGACCGCCTCGACGCCGACTTCGCCGTGGTCACCGGCGCGAAGCACTCCCCCAACACCGAGAACCCCGACGCCCTGCTCGGCACCGTCCTGCCAACCTGGCGAGCCTGGCTGGCCGACGCCCTCTGACCCCCAATCTGACGCGAGGTCAGGTTCGGAAAGCGCCATTCCTCCACTCGGAGTGGAGGAATGGCGCTTTCCGAACCTCAGCGCGGGATCAGGACCACCAGTAGAGCCACAGGGTCAGGGCGGCGTCGGCGACGACGGCGAGGCCGGCCAGGGCGGCGACGGCGCCGCGGCGGCGGTCGGCGGTGAGCTGGAGCAGCACGGCGATCGTCGCGGCCAGCGCGTGCACGGCGACGGCGCCCCAGCCGAAGCCGGGATATCCCTGGAGCTGGAAGAAGATCTGCGACCCCAGCACGACCAGGAAGAGAATCACCACGCACGCGGCGACCGCGCCGCTGGCGCCGCGCAGCACGCTGCGCCGATGCTTTTTCGCGGGCTCGGTCATCGTCTCGGTCACGTCACCTCCTCCAGATACCTGTGGCTACGGCGCGAGCATCGACCACGGTTCGAGCTCCTCGGCCACCGCGGCGCCCTCCGGGCAGCTGCGCCGGAAGTCGCACCACGAGCACTGCCGGCCCGGCCGTGGTGGGAACAGGATGTCGGGATCGCCGCCCGCGGCCAATGTGTCGCCGGCCACCTGTATTTCGTCGGCGCTCTCCTCGGCGCGGGCGACGTGCCGGGCGAGCGAGTCGTCGGTGTGCTCCCATGCTGCCGTCGAGCGCGTCGGCAGGTGGTGAAGCTCGACCCGATGGCACGGCTTTCGCAACGTGCGACGCGCCGCGATCGCATACAGGGCAAGGGCTTGCGAGCCACGGGCGTCGTCGGTGGACAGCGCGTGCCGTCCGGTCTTGTAGTCGACGATGACCAGTTCGCCGTCGCGCACGTCGATGCGGTCGACCCGGCCCTCGGCGATGATTCGCCCGGCCGGCGCGGAAACCCAGCGCTCGAGGCCGATCGGATCCTCGCTCACGTCCGTGTCCTCGACGTAGTGCGCGACCCATTCCCTTGCCCGGTCACGGTATTGCGCCTGCTGGTCGACGTCGCGGAAGCCGTCGCCCTTCCAGTTGCGGGTGACCATGGCCGCCGCCTGCTCGGGTGTTCGCCGCTCGACCGGCAGGTCGAAGAAGGCCCGCAGCGCATTGTGCACCACCGCGCCCAGGGTGTTGTGCGCCCAGCCGCCGGCCTTGGGCGGCGTCGGTCGGTCCAGGTAGTTCATCCGGTAGCGGCGTCGGCAGTCCGTCCAGGTGGCGAGCTTGGCCGGCGTGACGCGCACCAGCTTGGGCGGCATGGACTCGAACAGTCCGAGCTGATCTGGCACCGACCCACCGTAGCGCTCAGACCGCGCCGTTGATGAACCCCTTCACCGACTCGGCCACCAGCTGCACCGCGATGGCCGCCAGCAGCAGACCGGCGATCTTGGCGACGAGCACGATGCCGCTGTCCTTGATCAGCCGGATGACCAGGCCGGAGTAGCGCAGCACCAGATAGTTGATCAGGTGCACGGTCAGGATGGCCGCGGCCAGCGCGAAGTAGCTGGCGAGCTGTCCGTTGGCCTGCCGGACGAACACGATCGTCGCGGCGATCGCGCCCGGGCCGGCCAGCAGCGGCGTGCCCAGCGGCACCAGCGCGATGTTGACGTCCTCGACGGCCTCCGGCTGGGAGGTGCCCTTGCCCGTCAACAGGTCCAGCGCGATCAGCAACAGCAGCAGGCCGCCCGCGCCCTGGAGTGCGGGAATGCCGATGCCCAGATAGGACAGGATGGCCTCGCCGCCGATGGCGAAGGCCGAGATCACCCCCAGCGACACCAGCACGCCCTGCCGGGCCGCCTGGTTGCGGGACTCGCGGCTGCGCCGGCCGACCAGGCTCAGGAAGACCGGGATGTTGCCGGTCGGGTCCATGATCACGGTCAGCGTGATGGTCGCCGTGAGGTAGAGCGTGACGTTGAAGATCACCCGATGACCACCTGGCTTCCGCTCGCCTTGTCGACCAGCGCGTCCAGCATCTCGGGCGCGGTCGTCTCCTGACCGAGCCTGACGACCTTGTTCGTGCCGTGGTAGTCGCTCGACCCGGTGACGACCAGCGACAGGTCCGCGGCCAGCGCCCGCAGCCGGTCCCGGGTCGGCCGGTCGTGGTCGGGGTGGTCGATCTCCACTCCGGACAGGCCGCGGCCGGCCAGGTCGGCGATCACCGATGCCGTCACGATCGGGCCCCTCGAGCTGGCGAACGGGTGCGCCAGCACCGTCACACCGCCCGCGTCGGCGATCATGTCGATCGCCGTCTCGACCAGGGTGTCCGTCCGGCTCACGTGATAGCTGCTGCCGGTGCCGAGGTACTTCGCGAACGCCTCGTCGACGCTGCCGACGACGCCGGCCCGGATCAGCGCCTGGGCCAGGTGCGGCCGGCCGCCGGGCGAGTCCGCCGGCAGCCGGCCCATCACGTCGTCGGGATCGACGGCGAAGCCGTCGGCGGCCATCCGCTCGGCCATCCGCCGCAGCCGGGCCCGTCGCTCCGCGCGCAGCCGGCTCTGCTCGGCCTTCAACGCGGGCGACTCGGCGTCGAACAGGTAGGCCAGCAGGTGCACGGTGCAGGTGCCGCCCCGACCGTCCGGCGACTCGCACGACAGCTCCGCGCCCCGGATCAGCCGCATGCCCGGCGGCACCGCCGCGGCCGCCTCCGCCCAGCCCGCCGTCGTGTCGTGGTCCGTGATCGCCACGGCGTCGAGGCCGGCGGCGGCCGCGGCCGCCATCAGCTCCGTAGGCGAGTCGGTTCCGTCAGAGCAGGACGTATGGGCATGCAGGTCAATCGGCACACCATCAGTCTCGCCGACACCCGCGACAAGCACGAACTATGCGCCTGCGAGCCCCGTCACCCAGCGCGTTGCGCGACGAGGATCACGCCGGGGCCGCTGACGTCGTCGGCCGGCAGCCGGAGGTCGGCGGTGATGCGCAGGCCGGTCTGCTCGATGACGGCGGCGAGCTGCTCGGGCTGCCAGCGGTACGTGGTCCAGGTGACCGGGACGCCGCCATAGGCCTCGGTGCGCTGGCGCTCGCCGTCGCCGACGTGGGTGCCGATGATCACCTGGCCGCCGGGCACCAGGGCCTGGGCGTAGTTGGCCAGTACCTGGGCCAGCACATCGCGGGGCAGGTTGAACAGCGACCACCAGCCCATCAGCCCGCCGTACGAGGACTCGGCCAACTCCAGCTCGGTCGAGGAGCCGACGCGGAACCGGCACTCGGGGTGCCGGCGGCGGGCGTGCTCGATCATGCGGGGCGACAGGTCGACGCCGGAGACGTCGACGCCGCGCTCGGCCAGGTAGGCCGTGACGGTGCCGGGCCCGCAGCCGACGTCGAGCACCGGGCCGAGACCGCGGACAGCCTCGGCGTACACGTCCAGCGCCGCCAGCAGCCAGGGATAGCGGTGGATGTCGCCCATGCCGTCATTCGTCAGCATCTCCACGTAGTTGTCGGCCACGCGGTCGTAGGAGTCGCGGACGATGTCGAGATCGGCGGGTCGGGTCACGGGGAGGGAGGACATGGCCGCGACCCTAGGGCTCACGCGGGGCTGTCCCAGAGCGGGACTCGCCGTGAAAACGGGACTCGCCCTGCCGGAGAGCGTGACTCGCCGGGGAAAAGACAAAGGCCCCGACCGGGGGTCGGAGCCTTTGGTGGCTGAGAGAAGCCCGCTACGGCACCATCTTCTTGCCGCGGGCGGCGCGCTGTGCCTTGATCATGGAGAACCGCTCGGCCTGGGCCTTCTTGTCGCCGAAGACCAGCTCCGAGATGGCGTCGTAGACCTCCTCCGGCCGCGGCAGGTACTCGATCTTGTTGAGCGCCTGGATCTGGCCGGCCGACTCCACGATGAGCGTGCCGTAGCCGAACATGCGGCCGCCGAGACTTCGCTCGTAGGTGAGGTCGGTGACCTTGGTGACGGGCATCATCGCCACCTTGGTCACGAACACGCCACTGGTGATCATGAAGCGTTTGTCGGTGACCACGATCCGCTCCACCCACCACTCGATGACGAAGTAGGCGAACCGCAGCAGCACCAACAGCGCCGCGTACCACAGGACGTTCTGCACGATCGCCGCGTCGGACGGCAGCAGGTGCGAGATCAACACCGCGCCCGTCAGCAGCGCCGCCGCCTCGAAGATGTCCCAGAGCAGCGTGGCCCAGTGCCGACGCACCCGGATGACCCTGCGCTCGGTGCCGAGCAGGTACTCGTCTGGATCCCTGGGTGCGAACACGTACGCGTTCTCCTCCCGCCGGGTGCTAGAACAGGTTCTGCACGAAACTGATCAGCGCCTCGGCCCCACCACGAAGTGTGCCAAGGACATTGTGCACCAGACCCGCGGCCTGTGTGGGGGCGCTCACAAGGAAGAAGAGCACCAACGCCACGCCGGCCCAGACCAGCAGCTTCTTCAGGTTCACGGCGACCAACCCCGTCCAAGTACTTTCGCAGCCTTCAACGCCCTCGCTGCACAAGGTTGTACCGCACCGAGGTTCGCTTCGGGAGGTTTGTACTGCGCTCGGGTCAGCGCTCGTCGCACGGGGCGGAAAGCCGCTACGCTCCGTGTTCATGGTCTCTGATGACGGCCAGCGTACCCGCTGCGTCGGCGGCGTCGTGCACGACCCGCGGGGCCGACTTTTGCTCGTTAAGCGCGGCAAACCGCCAGGTCAGGGCTTGTGGTCCATTCCGGGCGGCCGAGTGGAGCAGGGCGAGTCGGACGAGCGGGCGGTGCGCCGCGAGCTACTGGAGGAAACCGGACTCAGAGTCATCGTCGGTCACCTGATCGGAACGGTCGTCCGTCCGGCTCCGGTGGGCGTTTTCGACATCCATGACTACTCCTGCCAGGTCATAGGCGGCGCGCTGCGAGCGGGCGACGATGCGGCCGACGCGGCCTGGTTCGACGGCGAGAGCTTCGCCACACTCGAACGCAGCAGCCTCCTCACGGAGGGTCTTGTCGAGGCTCTGACCTCGTGGAACGTCCTTCCAAGATGATCACTACTTGATCAACAGCGCGAGGTGTGCGGCAACCGGAAGAACTGCCCGAAAGCACCAATATCGACTACGGCGACCACGCTGCGGGTGTCACCCGGTGGGTGGCAACCACTCCAGCCGCTGCCCGTGCCGTCCGGTCCGGGCCAGCGCTTGGGCCTGGGGATGCCCGTCAAGCCATCGGACCAAACCGAGCAGCCCCTCCCCCGGTTCACCCGGAAGATCAACCCGGCCCGGCATCAGCACGTGCAGGGCCGAGTCGTACGGCTCGTCGCTGGCCCACCACAGCGGCCGGTCGGCGGCCAGCTTGCCCAGGGCGGCCACGTAGTCGCCGGCCCGCTCGCCCAGCCGCAGCCCGCTGTCCACCACGACCAGCGGCAGGTCGTCGGGCAGCCGCCCGGCCGCGTCGGCCAGCCCGTCCACCGGATCGCCGGCGACCAGCTCCGGCGCCTCCTTGGCCAGCATGGTCGCGGCCACGCCGAGCCAGCGCACCCGCTCCGGCTGGTCGGCCCACACGCACGCCTCCAGCCAGGCGAACTCGTCCGGGTCGTCGGCGTCGACGGGATGCGCGTCCAACCCGATCCTGGCCTTGACCGCCAGCTTCTTGGGCAGCGCCGGCGGGTCGCCGCCGAGCACGCAGTGCAGGCCCAGCGGCGTCTTGGTCGGGCCGGCGGCGAACTGCCCGGCGGCGCCGATCTGGTAGCGATAGCCGAACTTGTCCATCAACAGCAGGAAGCCGGCGCACGAGCCGACAGTCAGCAGCGCGATCGGCCCACGGGCCTGCTTGGCCGCCAGCGCCACTGCCGGGTACAGCAGCGCGGCCCGGCGCACATCGTCCGTGCGCAGCGAGCGCTCCGACACCAGCGACCGCACCCGGTCGGCCCGCTCCAGCACGAACTGCCGCCACAGCGGCCAGGTGCCGTCGTCCGGACCGGACGCGCCGCCGAGGGTGGCGTAATAGGCCGACAGCGGGTGGATCGGCTCGGCCTGCACCAGCCGGTGCACCGCGGCCAGCAGCAGCTCGGGGTCGCGGTCGCCGAGCAGCGCCGCCACCTCGTCATCCTCGGCCGCCCGCGCGGCCAGCAGCTGGTAGAGCGGGGACACCGCGGCGGCGTCCCCCTCGGCGAACTCCCGGAACCGGGCCTGCGCGCTCACCGCAGCACCTCGCTAGCGCTCGGTGTCCGCGTTCGCGGACGCTCTGCGTTGAATGATTCGCTCGCAAGCTCGCTCATGCCCACTACAGCTTCGGCTCGGGGCGGCCGGGCTGCTCGCCGCCGCGGCTGTCGCCGTAGGAGCGCTTGGGCACCATGACCTTGCGCCGGTACACGCACACCACCGTCCCGTCCTGCTTGTAGCCGCGGGTCTCCACGTACACGATGCCGCGGTCGTCCTTGGACTTCGACGGAGTCTTGTCCAGCACCTCGGACTCGCCGTAGATGGTGTCGCCGTGGAAGGTCGGCGCGATGTGTCGCAGCGACTCGACCTCCAGGTTGGCGATCGCCTTGCCGGAGATGTCCGGCACCGACATGCCCAGCAGCAGCGAGTACACGTAGTTGCCCACCACCACGTTCTTGCCGAAGTCGGTGGTCTCGGCGGCGTAGTGCGCGTCCATGTGCAGCGGGTGGTGGTTCATCGTCAGCAGGCAGAACAGGTGGTCGTCGTACTCGGTGACCGTTTTGCCCGGCCAGTGCTTGTAGACCGCGCCGACCTCGAACTCCTCGAAATAACGCCCGAACTGCACGTCCACCTCCAGGTGTGGCCCGGACCTCGGTGGCCGGGGACGACAGTGTGGCCCCGCGGGGAGTAGTCTCTGCAACGGTGTGTGAGCGACTCCACCGCTCGGGCGGAGTAGCACCGCCGTCGACCTTAGGAGGTGAGGGACGCCAGATGTCCAGTGCCAGTAGTAGGTTCCGCGTCCCCGCCGCCCAGGTTCAGCCTTTCGAGTAGTCAGCCTGGCCGGCCCTGGACGCGTTCGCTCTTTGTTGGACCGTCCATCACTGGAGGCCGTATGCCCAGCCTGCCCTCGTTCAGCAGCCTGCGCGGTCGGTCCGCCCGCACCACCGGGCGGGTCGCGCCGCCCATTCCGGTGCCCCTGTCGGCGTACGTCGTGGACTGCGGCGTGTACATCGACGGAAAGCGCCTGCCGGGGCGTTGGACGCACACCGACGCCGTGCGCGAGGTCCGCAGGCGCCGCGAGGGTTTCGTCTGGATCGGCCTGTACGAGCCGGACGAGGAGCAGATCCAGGGCGTCGCCGACACGTTCGGGCTGCACGAGCTGGCCGTCGAGGACGCGGTGCAGGCGCACCAGCGGCCCAAGCTGGAGCGCTACGACGACACGCTGTTCATGGTGCTCAAGACGGTGCACTACATCGAGCACGACTCGCCCAGCACGGCCAACGAGATCGTCGAGACCGGCGAGCTGATGGTGTTCCTGGGCAAGGACTTCGTCGTCACCGTGCGGCACGGCAAGCACGCCGGCGTCGGCACGCTGCGCCGGCAGCTGGAGGCCGACGAGGAGCGGCTGGCCATGGGCCCGGCCGCGGTGCTGCACGGGATCGCCGACATGGCGGTGGACTCCTACCTCGCGGTGACCGAGGCCATCGAGGACGACATCGACGAGATGGAGGTGCAGGTCTTCGCGCCGCGCACCGCCGTCGACTCCGAGCAGATCTACCTGATGAAGCGGGAAGTCCTGGAGCTGCGGCGCGCGGTGATGCCGCTGGCGGCGCCGCTGCGCCGGCTGTCCGAGGGCTACATCACGCTGGTGCCCGAGGAGGTCCGCTCCTACTTCCGGGACGTCGAGGACCACCTGACCACTGTGTCCGAGCACATCACCGGTTTCGACGAGCTGCTCAGCACGCTGATCGACGCCGCGCTGGCCAAGATCACGCTCCAGCAGAACACCGACATGCGCAAGATCACCGCATGGGCCGCGATCATCTCGGTGCCGACGATGATCGCCGGCATCTACGGCATGAACTTCGAGGACATGCCGGAGCTGCACTGGCGCTTCGGCTACCCGATCGTCATCGGCGTCATCATCCTGAGCTGCCTGCTGCTGTACCGAATACTCCGCCGCAATCGCTGGTTGTGATCCCTCACCCTTCTGAGCGACCGGAGACCCGTCATGTCCAAGATCCTGACCAACCCGCTGTTCTGGGTGCTGACCGCGGTGCTGCTGTGGCTGGCCACCATCACCCTGATCATCGCCCGCCAGACCTGATCCGTCCGTTGTGGACGGTCAGCTCCACGGCCGTTCGGCCCAGGTGAACGGCAGGCCGTGGCCCCAGCCGTGGCCCAGCCGCACCGACAGGCCGGCGGGCCACAGTTTCAGCAGCAACTCGAAGTTCCCGTTGGCGCGCCGCGGCTCGAACACGAGCAGCCCGAGCGGACTGCTCTCGGTCGCTCTGGCCGCGGCGGCGGCAAGGGCGGCGCGGCCCCGTTCCCGTTGCGCCGGTGAGGCGTACTGCCACATCACCGAGTGCCACACGACGGTCAGCACTCCCTCGGGCAGCTTGGCCAGCTGCCGTTCCAGCCACTCCGAGCCGTCGGCCCGCTCCACCGCCACCGGATCGGTCTGCGCCAGGCGAATGGCCGCCCGCAACCGCTCCATCCGGGCCACCATGTCCGCCCAGACGAACGAGGACAGGTGCAGTCGGCCGGCTTCTTGTGTCACATCCACCGGGTGCGTGTCGCAGCCGGCCCGACTGTCCAGGACCAGCGGCCGGCTCAGGTCGGCCGGCGGCCGCCCCGTCCACTCCGGGTCCAGTTGCAACGGGCTGTCCGGATCACCGAGCACGGTCCCGTCGGCCAGCCGGTAGGCCACCTTGTGCGGGCGCAGGTTCAGGCCGCCGCTGGCGCCGACCTCCAGCTGCCGCACCGGCAGCCCGCCGACCCGCTCCGAGGCCACCAGCAGCCCACCGAACAGCGGGCCGTTGCGGCCGGGCTCGTTGGTCTGCACGGCGTTCGCCCGCACCAGCTGCCGCACCTCGGCCTCGTGCTCCTTGAGCACCGCCTCGGCCGCCGGCCACAGCTCCGACAGCCGCAGTTCGCCGCCAACACTCGGGTACAACGCCGCCAGGTCGGGGGCGCGGCCGTCCAGCACCAGGTGGTGCAGGCCCGCGGCGAAGCGCAGCCCCGGCACGGTGCCCGGGCGATCCCGTTCCGAGCCGGCCATCACGCGCGTGGTGACGCCTCCGGCGTCCAGGTCGTCGGCGGCGGCGTTCAGCAGCCCGTGTGTCAGCGGACTGCCGGGCAGGCACGAGGCGGAGATGTCGCGGAAGAGCTTCGCCAGCACACAGTGCACGCTAGCCGCTCGTGGGCTCGCGGTCATGGCGACAGCCCTTGCTTTCCCCCACAGGTCACCCGCCGCTCAGCGCGACACCTCCGGCAGCGGACGCACGTGGTTCATCACCCGGTCCGCGTAGTTGTCGAGCAGCCGGGTGCCCACCTGCTGCGAGTAACCCAGCAGCGCCGACCACAGCAGCAGCGCCGCCTGCGACGTGATGCAGGTCAGTCCCTCGGCCACGCCGGCACTGAGCGCGAGCACGCCGATCACCGCCAGCGCGGAGCCGAGCAGCATCTTGATGATCGCCTGGTAGCCGATCAGCACGTACGGGGACAGGCTCGGCCGTCGCCGCAGCAGCAGCACCACCGCGGCGACCATGGCCCCGAACGCACCGAGCAGCTGCACCAACCAGACGTCCAGCGGCCCCGGCGTCTTGGCCCCGGTCGCGCAGGCCTGGATCTGCTCGTTGGACGGCAGGTGCGCGCACATCGGCAGGAACTCCGGCCGCAGCAGGCCGACCAGCCCCAGCGCCGTGTTCACCACGAACAGCAGCACCGCCGCGGCGACCATCTTGTTGCGCAGGGCCCGGGCCGCCGCGTGGGCGTCGTCGGAGGCGTCGAAGGCCGCCCGCAGCGCGTCGACCACCACCGCCCGGTCCGCGGTGCACGCGGGCCGCCCCGGCTGCAGCGAGTCCAGCGCCTGCCGGCGGAGGTCGTCATCCGGCAGGTACGCCGCGACCCGCTGGCGCAGGCTCGGCATCCGGCCGTCCAGGTCGGGCAGCGCCGCCTCGGTGCAGACCTCGGCCTCGTGCAGGGCCCGCCAGGCCCGTTCGATGTGCCAGCCCGACCACCAGGACGCCGGCAGCCGCCACCAGCGCTCACGGTGCTCCAGCACGCGGTCCACCACGGCCAGCGACTCGGCCGCCGAGCGGCGTTCCCGCTCCGTGCCGGTCACGCCGTCCAGCTCGGCCAGGTCGGCCCGGGTCCTTCTCGCCCGGGCCTCCACCGTGAGCTGCCAGTCCGTCAGCCGGGCCCGCTCGCCGATCGCCATGTGGATCACCCCGGTTCGATGGTCGCACCGGGACGGACCGGAAATCAGCGGCCAACCGGGGCTTTCCTGGCACGGAAAGCCCCGGTCAGCGGCCCTTAATCGGCCATATAGGTGAGGTTCGCTCCAGAAGCGGGGTCGAACAGCTGCACCTGGTCCGCGTCGAACCAGAACTTGACCGGCTGTCCCTCGGCCACGGCCGAGGCCGCCGACAGCCGCGTGACCACCTGACTGCCGCTGTCCGGCACGCCCGCGGAGCCGGCGTCGGCGGCCAGGTCGGCGAGGTCGCTCGCGTGCACTTCGCCGCCCTCCACGGAGAAGTAGGCGTACTTCTCCGAGCCCATCGACTCCAGCACCTCGACCTGCGCGTCGAAGGTCGCGCCGCGGGCCAGCGTCGTCGGGTCGACCAGGGCCGCGTCCTCGAAGTGCTCCGGCCGTACGCCCATGATCACCTCACGCGGCGCGTTCGCGGCCTCGGCGGCCCGCCGCACCCGGTCGGTCAGCGTGACCTGGCCCAACGGCGTGGCCAGCGCCCCGTTCTCCAGCGTGGCCGGCAGGAAGTTCATCGACGGGGCGCCGATGAAGCCGGCCACGAACAGGTTCGCCGGGTGGTCGTAGAGGAACTGCGGCGCGCCGATCTGCTGCACGATGCCGCCGCGCAGCACCACCACCCGGTCGCCCAGGGTCATCGCCTCGGTCTGGTCGTGCGTGACGTACACCGTGGTGGTGCCGAGCTGCTTCTGCAGCCGCGACACCGAGGTCCGCATCTGCCCGCGCAGCTTGGCGTCCAAATTGGACAGTGGCTCGTCCATCAGGAACGCCTTGGGGCTGCGCACGATCGCCCGGCCCATCGCGACCCGCTGCCGCTGTCCGCCGGACAGGTTGGCCGGCCGGCGGTCCAGGTGCGAGGTCAGGTCGAGGATCTGCGCCGCCTCCTCCACCTTGGCCTTCACCGTCGCATTGTCCACTTTGGCCAGTCGCAGCGGGAAGGCCATGTTCTCCCGCACGGTCATGTGCGGGTACAGCGCGTAGGACTGGAACACCATGGCGATGTCCCGGTCCTTGGGCGCGCGCTCGTTCATCCGCTGCCCGCCGATACGCAGCTCGCCGCCGGTGATGTCCTCGAGCCCGGCGATCATGTTGAGCGTGGTCGACTTGCCGCAGCCCGACGGCCCGACCAGGATGACGAACTCGCCGTCGGCGATCTCGATGTTCACCTCGGACACGGCCAGCGCGCCGTCCGGGTACCGCTTGGTCACCTTGTCCAGCACGATCTCGGCCATCGCGGCCTCACCCCTTCACGGCGCCGGAGGTCAGCCCCGCCACGATGCGGCGCTGGAAGAACAGCACGAACAACACGATCGGAATCGTGATCACCACGGCCGCCGCGCAGATCTGCCCGGTCGGGTCCTCGAACTGGGACGCGCCGGTGAAGAACTGGAGCGCAGCCGGCACGGTGCGGGACCGGGTGGTCGCGGTGAGCGAGATGGCGAACAGGAAGTCGTTCCAGCAGAAGATGAAGACCAGGATCGCGGTGGTGAAGACGCCCGGCGCGGCCAGCGGGGCGATCACCTTGCGGAACGCCT
>DASWRQ010000223.1:0-13408 GCA_036403095.1 Kutzneria sp.
GCCAACGACTTCACCGCCGCCGGCTACAACGTCGCCACCGTCGGCAACTACTCGCAGGGCATCATCGCCACCACCACGGTGTACTTCCGGCCCGGCACCGACGAGGAGGCCGAGGCCAACGCCATGGCCCAGGCCTTCCACATGCGGTCCATGCCCCGCTTCGAGGGCATCCAGTCGGCCGATCCCGGCGTCATCGTGATCGTCACCAACGACTACAGCCCACCCAGGAAGGGCTGACCAACCCCCTTCACGCACTCAGGCCGAGCCACACTCGGGACCGGCTGCGTGAAAGCGCCATTCCTCACGTCTGACGTGAGGAATGGTCCTTTCCAAACGGTCAGAGCTTGCGGGAGTCGGCGTAGGCGGCTAGGGCGGCCAGCTGGGCGGGGTCGAGGGAGGGACGCACGGCGGTGCGGGCCTTGGCCAGGTGGGCGGCGGTGACCTCGGCGGCCGACAACGACTCCCGCATGGCGGTCAGGGCCGCCTCCCGGATCAGGCCGGCGCAGTCGGCGGCGGAGTAGCCGTCCAGCTCGGCGGCCAGCGCGGCGAGGTCGACGTCGGCGGCCAGCGGCATGTTCTTCGACGCCGAGCGCAGGATCTCGGCCCGGGCCTCGCTGTCCGGCGGCGGCACGTAGATCACGCGCTCCAACCGGCCGGGCCGCAGCAGCGCGGGGTCGAGCAGCTCGGGCCGGTTGGTCGCGCCGACGACGATGACGTCGCGCAGCGGCTCGACGCCGTCCAGCTCGGTCAGCAGCGCGGCCACCACCCGGTCGGCCACGCCGGAGTCGGAGGACTGGCCGCGGCGCGGGGCCAGCGCGTCGACCTCGTCCAGGAAGACCAAGGTGGGCGCGGCCTCGGCGGCCCGGCGGAACAGCTCCCGCACGGCCCGCTCGGACTCGCCGACGAACTTGTCCATCAGCTCGGCGCCCTTGACCGACAGCACGTTCAGCCGCCCGCTGCCGGCCAACGCCCGCACCAGGAACGTCTTGCCGCAGCCGGGCGGCCCGTACATCAACACCCCGCGCGGCGGCGCGACCCCAAGGCGAGCAAAGGAATCCGGGTACTGCAGCGGCCACAGCACGGCCTCGGTCAGCGCCTGCTTGACCTCGCTCATGTCGCCGACGTCGTCCAACGTGAGTCCGCCGGTCTGCAGAGTGTCCGAAGTGGACATCGAGATCGGCCGCACGGTCTCCAGCGCGCCGAGCAGGTCCTGCTGGCTGACCTGGAGCACCCCGCCTGAGTGCCGCATGGCGGCCCGCAGCGCGGCTTCCCGGCGCAGCGCGGCCAGGTCGGCGGCGACGAAGCCGGGCGTGCGGTCGGCGATCTCGCCGAGGTCCACATCGGACTCGACCGGCACCTCACGCAGCAGCACCCGCAGCAGTTCCACGCGAACCTTGCTGTCCGGCAAGGGAAGCGACAAAGTCCGGTCCACCAGCTCCGGTGCACGCAGGCGCGGGTCGATGGCCTCGGGGTGCGCGGTGGTCACGGCCAGCGCCAGGCCCTCGGTACGGACAGCGGCCCGCAGCGTGTCCAGCACGATCGTCGCGACGGGCGGGGGAGTCGCCGCCGGCAGCAGCGCGTCGATGTCGGAGATCAACAGCACCGAATGCTTGGTGGCCTTGGTTATCGCCGCCGACAGCTGCTTGGCCGCGGCATTGGCCTCCAGCGCGGCGATGCTCGGGGCCGACAGTTCGACGACCGAAGCGCCGACGCTGTGGGCCACGGCCCGCACCAGCGTGGCCTTGCCGACGCCCTCCGGCCCGCTGATCAGCACCCCCAGCTGCGCCGACGCGCCGAGCTGGGCCAGCAACTCGGGCCGGTGGAAGGTCAGATCGAGCCACTCACCGAGGAGCTTGGCCGAGTCCTGCTGGCCGACCAGGTCGGCCACCGGCACCGGCGGAACCTCGGGCGCCTCGACCGGGACCACGACGGGCTCGGGCGCCGGCTCGACGATGATCTCCGTGCCGCGCCAGGTCAGCACGCTGCTCGGGCCGATCGTCACCGGGCCGACGGGCTGCGTCGCCGTCACGGTGATCAGCTCGTTGGTCCACGTCGTGCCGATGGCCAGCGACAGCTGCCGCCGCGCCTGCGAGACGTCCGAGCCGGGCGGCGGGGCCAGGTCCTGCGGCAGCAGCGACACGGCATCGCCCGTGGTCAGGACCTTGCCGGTGAGGGCCAGTCGCAGCGTGTCCGGGTGCACCGAGGCCGAGGCCAGTCGGGAGCCGGACACCACAATGGACCGCGCCGCCGACACTTCCACCGGGGCCACCACGATCTCCGAGCCCTCGACGATGCCCAGGTTGGACAGGGTCACGTCGTCCACGTAGACGATGCCGTGCGGGCTCTCGCCGTCGTTGGCCGCGGCCAACGCCGCGCTGACCCGGGATCCGGTCAGCTTCACCGCGTCCCACTGCCGCAGGCCGAGCGCGTCGAGCACCTCGGGATGCAGGCGGACGACACCTCGCCGGGTGTCCAACGCGGACGGGGACAGCCGGGCGGTCAGCGAGATCACGCGGCCAGCTTAGCCACGCCGGCCGTGACTCAGCGGCGTTCCTGACGGCGCAGCCCCAGCTGCCGCCAGCCCCGGCGACGACCGTCGCCGTTGCCGTTCGCCGACCGGCCGTTGCTCGACGACTCGCCCCGTCGCGGCAGCCGCACCTGGCTGATCCGGCTGGCCGCGCCGGCCACCCGGCGGCGTAGCGGCGGCCGCAGCCCGAACCGGCGCGCGGCGCTGCCGGCACGGCGGATGGCCCGCCGCTCCCGGGACGGCACCGACCACGCCTCGGGGTGCCGGGCCAGCCAGTGGTAGCGGTACACCGAGTACGGGATGTGGGCCAGGTAGATCAGCATCGCGGCGACCAGCGCCCACAGCGGGTACAGCAGCACGGTCGCCGCCACCAGCACCACGCCGACCAGCAGCGGGGCCACCAGCCGCGGCGGCACCTTGATCGTCTTCAGCGACAGCGTCGGGACCCGGCTGATCATCAGCGCCGCCACGATCACCGTCCAGATCGCGACCGTGATCGGCGAGGTCCAGAAGCCGTTGCCGGCGGCCAGCCACAGCACGATCGGCAGCAGCGCCAGCAGCGCGCCCGGCGGGGCCGGCACACCGACGAAGAACTCCTTGGTGAACGGCGGCTTCTCGGTGTCGTCGAGCAGCGTGTTGAATCGCGCCAGGCGCAGCACCATGCACGCCGCGAAGATCAGCGAGACGATCCACAGCCCGTTGTCGGAGCCGTGGGCCCAGATGTAGAGCATCAGCGCCGGCGAGACGCCGAAGGAGATGGCGTCGGCCAGCGAGTCCAGCTCCGCGCCCATCTTGCTGGTCGCGTCCAGCAGCCGGGCGATCCGCCCGTCCAGGCTGTCCAGGACCGCCGCCGCGCCGATCGCGCCGATCGCCACCGCGTAGTTGTTGGTGAGGGCGAACTGCACGCCGGACAGGCCGGCGCACATCGCCAGCACCGTGATGGCGTTGGGCAGCAGCCGCACACCGGGACCCGATGGCATTGGGTCAGCCCCCGAGTTCGGCGAGCACGGTCTCGCCGCCGATCGTGCGCTGTCCCGGCTCGACCAGCACCTTGCTGCCCAGCGGCACGTAGAGGTCGACCCGCGAGCCGAACCGGATCAGGCCGTAGGTGCGGCCGGCCACCGCCGGCTCGCCCGCCTTGACCTCGCACACGATGCGCCGCGCGACCAGGCCGGCGATCTGCACCACGACCAGGTCCTTGCCGTCCTCGGTGCGGATGGCCAGCGAGTTGCGCTCGTTGTCCTCGGAGGCCTTGTCCAGGTCGGCCGACAGGAACTTGCCCGGCCGGTAGTGCGCGGCGGTGATCTCGCCGGTGGCCGGCAGCCGCTGCACGTGCACGTCGAAGATGTTGAGGAAGGTGCTGATCCGCAACATCCGCCCGAACGGCAGGCCCAGCTCGGCCGGCGGCTCCGCCTCGACGACGTCGGCGACCGTGCCGTCGGCCGCGGCGACCGCGACGTTCGGCCTGGTCGGCGTCACCCGGGCCGGCTCACGGAAGAACCAGGCGGCCCAGGCCGTGACCACGAAGCCGAGGAAGCCCAGTCGGCGGTTGAGCAGCCGCAGCACGAGCGCGCCCACGGCGATGCCGGCCACGATCGGCCGGCCGCCCGGGTGCATCGGCGGCACGGTCTTGCGGGCCAGGTCCAGGAAGTGGCTGACGGAGAACCCGGCGGGTTCGGGCGAGTTGGCGTTCATCGCGGCACACGATAGGGCAAGCGCCGCGAGCATCTTCTCGCGCGTCACCGGGCGCGTCACGGGTGCGCTACTGACGGCCGCCCCGGCCGGCGCCGCGGAACAGGCTCAGCACGGCCAGCAGGATCACCGCCCCGACCAGGGCGATGCCGAAGCTGGTGAAGTTCCAGCCGAAGTCCTGCGGGTGTCCGGTGGCCAGCTGGTACAGCCAGCCGCCCAGAAACGCGCCGGCGATGCCGACCAGGATGCTGACGATGCAGCCCTGCGGCCGGCGGTCCCGGCCGCCGACGACCAGATTGGCCGCCCAGCCCACGATCGCGCCCAGCACGATCCATCCGATGAGTCCCACGACACGACTCTACGCATCGAGGCCGACCACCGTGACGGCATCGCCCGCGGCCACCTCGCTCACCCCCTCCGGCACCACGACCAGGCAGTTCGCCACGGCCAGCGCGCTGAGCAGGTGCGAGCCGGGGCCGCCGACCAGCTCGACCGTGCCGGCGGCGTGGTCGAGCACGCCGCGGCGGAACTGCCGGCGGCCGGGCGGCGAGTGCAGGGCCTGGGTGATCACGGCGGACCGGGTGGGCCGCTGGATCACCGTGTGTCCCATGGCCGAGCGCAGCGCCGGCCGCAGGAACACCTCGAACGACACCTGGGCGCTGACCGGGTTGCCGGGCAGCGTCACCACCGGCACGCCCCGGTAGTTGCCGGCGCCCTGCGGCATGCCGGGCTGCATGGCCACCTTGCGGAATTCCACGCCGTTGCCGGTGAAGGCGTCCTTCACCACTTCATAGGCGCCGGCGCTGACGCCACCGGAGGTGACGATCAGATCGGCCGACTCCAGCCGGTCGGCCAGCGCCGCGTGGAAGGCGTCGACGTCGTCCGGCACGAAGCTCAGCACCTCGGCCAGCGCGCCCACGGAGCGGATGGCCGCGGCCAACATCACGCCGTTGGACTCGTAGATCTGCCCTGGCAGCAACGGATTCCCGGGCCCGACGAGCTCGGATCCGGTCGACAGCACCAGAACCCGCGGCCGCCGTCGCACCGGCAGCTCGCCCGCGCCGACCGCGGCGGCCAGACCCAGTTGCGCCGGACCGAGTTCCGCACCGGCGCGGAGCACGACGTCGCCGACCTTGACGTCCTCGCCGGCCAGCCGGATGTGCATGCCCGGCTCGACCTCGCCGTTGATCAGCACCCGCTCGACGCCGCCGTCGGTCAGCTCGACCTGGACGACGGCGTCCGCCCCCGGCGGCACCGGCGCGCCGGTCATGATGCGCTGCGCGGTGCCGGCGGTCAGGTCGGTCAGTTGGGTCTTTCCGGCGGGGATGTCCTCGGTTACCGGGAGTTCTACCGGGGCGTCCCTGATGTCTCGCGCCCGAACGGCGTAACCGTCCATGGCCGAATTGTCGAACGGTGGCAGGGCGATCGGAGAACGAAGGTCTTCGGCTATCGCCAGACCGAGGCAGTCCGAGATCGGAATGCGTTCTACCGGCGTATTGCCGACCAGCTCCAACACCGTTGCCAGGTGCTCGTCGACGCTCGCCAACCGGGTCGTTGATGTGGACACGCCCCCCATCCTCCCGCATGGCGGCCGGTGTACGCGGTACCGCCGTTCGAGTCATCGGAAATTGCTGTGCGGCAACGATCCTGGCGCATGAAGAGCACCCAACAAGCAGATGGCGTGACGCCCCGTCGCCGCTAACGTTGACGTGAGATCCATTCGGCGCCCCCAGCGCCGTGCGCCACATCTCAAGGAGGACGCCGTGGCAGTCGGCACGGTCAAGTGGTTCAACTCGGAAAAGGGCTACGGCTTCATCGCTCAGGACAGTGGTCAGGACGTGTTCGTCCACTACTCGGCGATTCAGATGGACGGATTCAGGGCACTGGCCGAGGGCGACCGGGTTGAGTTCGAGGTCCAGGCCGGCCGTGACGGCCGCAGCCAGGCCGCGGACGTCCGCAAGGTCTGATCCCAGGAGAAGCAACGCTGAACGGCGGCGGCCCGCGCGGCCGCCGCCGTTTTCCCGCCAACCGGCCGCGAGGCGAAACTCGCGGGCGTTAGGCTGCCCTGGTGTCGGACGACTTGACCGGTAAGCGCCTGGGCCACTACCGCATCGACGCGGTCCTGGGCCGTGGCGGGATGAGCGTCATGTACCGCGCCACGGACAACAGGCTGGGCCGCAAGGTCGCGCTGAAGGTCATCTCCGAACATCTCACCGAGGACCCCGAGTTCCGGGAGCGCTTCGTCGACGAGGCGCGCAACACCGCGGCCATCGATCACTCCAACGTGGTGCCGCTCTACGACTTCGGCGAGCTGGACGGCCTGCTCTACATCGCCATGCGGCTGGTGGACGGATCCGACCTGGCCAGCCTGATCAAGGACGGGCCGCTGCCGCCCTCGCGCGCGCTGATCCTGGTCAGCCAGGCCGGCGAGGCGCTGGACATGCTGGCCGGGCGCGGCCTGGTGCACCTGGACGTCAAGCCGGCCAACATGCTCGTGACCAGCCGGGAGTCCGCCGGCGAGCACGTCTACCTGGCCGACTTCGGCCTGACCCGGCGCGGCGCCACCGGCCACCGCACCCGCGGCGGCGACTTCCTCGGCTCGCCCACCTACGCGGCGCCCGAGCACCTGCGGGGCGAGCCGGTCGACGGTCGCACCGACCTCTACTCGCTGGCCTGCGTGCTGTTCGCCTGCCTGACCGGCCGGCCGCCCTTCCAGGGCAGCGTGTCCGAGGTGATCCAGGGCCACCTGGGCAGCCAGCCGCCGTCGGTGACCAAGCTGGTCAGCCTGCCGGCCGGCATCGACGACGTGATCCGCAAGGGCATGGCCAAGGACCCCAAGCAGCGCTACGCCAACTGCCGCGAGCTGGTGGCCGCCGCCCGCTCGGCGCTGGTGACCGTGGCCCAGCCGGGTGTGACCGTGCCGCCGGCCCAGCAGCCGACCGTGCGCACCGAGCCGGCCAGCGGGCCGGTGCCGGTGCAGGTCGCCCAGATCCCGGTCGGGCCGCAGTCGCAGCCGTTCCCCAGCCAGCCGCAGCAGCAGCCCCACCAGCAGCCACGGCCGTACCAGCCCCAGTACGGCGGCTATCCGCAGGCCGGTGACCAGCCCGTTCGGCTGCGGCCGCCGACGCCGGTGAACAACAACACCTTCCGCGAGGACGGCGGCGCCGCGCGCTGGGCCGTGCCCGTGCTGGCCGGCACCGCGCTGCTGGTGATCCTGGTCGTGTTGATCGTCTGGTTGACCGCCTGAGGCGACCCGTTGCTTGCACTCGACCGTCCCGAGTGCTAAACACGAACTAGCACTCGGGCACTGCGAGTGCCAACACGTTAGGTCGGGACGGTGAGGCCCACCCGGTGGGTCGTCCGTCGCGGGCACCGAGCCTGGCCGAGCACCGTGTCATCCATAACCCGGAGGACCACACCGCAATGGCCAAGATGATCGCGTTCGACGAGGACGCCCGCCGCGGTCTCGAGCGCGGGATGAACATCCTCGCTGACGCCGTCAAGGTGACGCTCGGCCCCAAGGGTCGCAACGTCGTGCTGGAGAAGAAGTGGGGCGCCCCCACCATCACCAACGATGGTGTCTCCATCGCCAAGGAGATCGAGCTCGAGGACCCGTGGGAGAAGATCGGGGCCGAGCTCGTCAAGGAGGTCGCCAAGAAGACCGACGATGTCGCTGGTGACGGCACCACCACCGCCACCGTGCTGGCCCAGGCGCTGGTGCGCGAGGGTCTGCGCAACGTCGCCGCCGGCGCCAACCCGCTCGGTCTCAAGCGCGGCATCGAGAAGGCCGTCGAGGCCGTCGCCGAGCAGCTGCTCAAGACCGCCAAGGAGATCGAGACGAAGGAGCAGATCGCTGCCACCGCGTCCATCTCCGCCGCCGACTCCACGATCGGCGAGCTCATCGCCGAGGCGATGGACAAGGTCGGCAAGGAAGGCGTCATCACCGTCGAGGAGAGCAACACCCTCGGGCTCGAGCTGGAGCTCACCGAGGGCATGCGCTTCGACAAGGGCTACATCTCCGGTTACTTCGTGACCGACGCCGAGCGTCAGGAAGCGGTCCTCGAGGACCCGTACATCCTGCTGTTCGGCTCCAAGATCGCGTCCGTCAAGGACCTGCTGCCGCTGCTGGAGAAGGTCATCCAGTCCGGCAAGCCGCTGCTGATCATCTCCGAGGACGTCGAGGGCGAGGCCCTGGCGACCCTGGTGGTCAACAAGATCCGTGGCACCTTCAAGTCCGTGGCCGTCAAGGCCCCGGGCTTCGGCGACCGCCGCAAGGCCATCCTCCAGGACATCGCCACCCTCACCGGTGGCCAGGTCATCTCCGAGGACGTGGGCCTGAAGCTGGAGAACGCCGACCTGACCCTGCTGGGCAAGGCCCGCAAGGTCGTGGTGACCAAGGACGAGACCACGATCGTCGAGGGCGCCGGCGACGCCGAGCAGATCCAGGGCCGCGTCAAGCAGATCCGCGCGGAGATCGAGAAGTCCGACTCGGACTACGACCGCGAGAAGCTCCAGGAGCGCCTGGCCAAGCTGGCCGGCGGTGTGGCCGTCATCAAGGCCGGCGCCGCCACCGAGGTGGAGCTCAAGGAGCGCAAGCACCGCATCGAGGACGCGGTGCGCAACGCCAAGGCCGCCGTGGAGGAGGGCATCGTCGCCGGTGGCGGCGTGGCCCTGCTGCAGGCCGCCGAGGCCGCGTTCGCGAGCCTGACCCTCACCGGTGACGAGGCGACCGGCGCGAACATCGTCAAGGTCGCCGTCGAGGCGCCCCTGAAGCAGATCGCCATCAACGCCGGCCTCGAGGGTGGCGTCGTGGTGGAGAAGGTCAAGGGCCTCAAGCCCGGCGAGGGCCTCGACGCCGCGACCGGCGAGTACAAGGACCTGGTCGCCGCGGGCATCATCGACCCGGCCAAGGTGACCCGTTCCGCGCTGCAGAACGCCGCGTCGATCGCCGCGCTGTTCCTCACCACCGAGGCCGTCGTCGCCGACAAGCCGGAGAAGAACCCGGCCCCGGCCGGCGCTCCGGACGCCGGCGGCATGGACTTCTGACAGAGGTCAGCTGCCAGCTAGGCAAGGTCAAAGGGCCGGCTCCGCACCGCGGAGCCGGCCCTTTCCCGTGCACGGCCTCCCGCACCCAGGCACTTTCGAATGTCAGATGCGCGTCGTATCGCCTCCCAGAGGCACATCCGGACCGCATGTGCCCTGGGGTTAGTTGCTGGCGCCCAGGCAGATGAAGGGGCGGCGGAGGGGGTCCGCGGCCGTGGCGTCGGCCAGGGCGACCGCTGGGCGAGCGCCTTCGGCCACGCGGCGGTGGTAGAAGGCCATGGACTCGGCGGCGGTTTGGTCGCCGACGCGGGACACGGCGGCGGTCACGGTGCGGACGCCGGTGGCCAGCAGGGCGCCGGCGAAGCCGAGGGCCTCGTCGCCAGGCCGGATGCGGGTCATGGCCAGCTCGCAGGCGGCGAGCACGACCTGCTCGGGTGGCCGCTGCAGACGGGCCGTCTCGTGGGCGAAGAGGCCGCCGTCGACCAGATCCAGACGAGAGAACAGGGCATTGCCGGGCTCGTGCATGCCGTGGGCGGCGATGTGGGCGAGCTGGGCGCCGTCCAGGGCCTCCAACACGGCCTCGACGGTGGCCCGGGAGCCGTCGAGCACCTGAGCGCTCGGCAGGTAGCGGGTGAGCTGGGCGACCTCGCCGACGGCGGCGGGCAGGTCGGGACCGCCGACCAACACGCTGCGGCCGGTGCCGGGCAGTTGCTGATCGGCCGAGGCGGCCAGCCAAGCGGTGGCGGACGGCGCGACGACGACGGGCCGGCCCCGTAGCGACGGCAGCGCGCCCCAGGCGATGGGGTAGAGCGGACCGGTGGGCACGACCACGAGTTCCCGGTCGCCGATGATCGCGGACAGCGGCCGCAGGAGCTGGTCGTCGAGGAACTGGGCCCGGCGGTGCGCGGAGGCGGAGACGACCTCGACCAGGGCGGCCGGCAGGTGGTCGGGGGCCAGGGCGTCGAGGTCGGCGTGCAGCATCTTGGCGGCCTGCCGGGCGTCGGTGACGCTGCCGAGACGGACCAGGCGCGGCCGGCCGTCGACGATGACCACGGCGACCAGGGCATCGTCCACGGCGGCGAAGCTGATCATGGCTCGGTCTTCCAGCCGCTTGCCGACCTCGGCCAGGTCGGCGACGGGGCGGGGTCGGCCCCACACGGTGGTCTGCCAGCCGAGCCGGGTGACCTCCTGCTGCAACGCGGCGTGCCGGGCGGCCATCTCCCGCACCCGTCGGCCCTCGGCCTTGGCCAGCTGCATGGCCCGGGTCAGACCCCGGATCTCGGTGATCCGGTCGGCCAGCTCGGGATCGTCGATGGACGGCTGCGGCTCGTACCGATAGACCTGGGCCCGGGTCCGCTCCAGCCAGTCGAACAGCCGCCGCGCGTCGGCGGTGGACCGCTTGCCGGCCAGCACGAGCCGCACGGCCAGCACGCCGAGCTCCCACCCGTGCACGGCGGTGCCGCTCACCAGCTCCAACCCGCCCATGCGGTCCCGGGTCCGGCCCAGCTCGGCGAAACCGGCCCGGGCCTGGCTGAACGCGGTACGGCGATCGCTCATCGCCACGGCCACCTCGGCGCGGGCCAGCCGCCGCAGCATCCGGTGGTCGATGGACGTGAACCGACGCGGCGCCGGCACCTCGGCCAGCAGGCGGGCGGCGTCGGTGATCTCGCCGCGGCGCAGCTGGAGGCGCACGGCGAGCAGCTTGGCCACGGCGGACTCATCGGTCTGGGCGAGCCCGCCGAGCCGCTCGGACAGCTCCAAGGCCCGCCGCACCAACGTCTTCGACGGCTTGCGAGTGGCACTCATGGCGGCCGCGGCGGCCGCGTGCAGTCCGGTCAGCGAGGCCAGCAGGGCCATCTCGCGCCGGTCCTGGCGCAGGTAGCGCCGCCGGGCGAGGTCGGCGAACGCCCGCGCGGTGGTGTAGTCGCCGTCCATCACGGCCGCGGCGGCCCGCAGCGTCTCCGCCTCGGCCAGGTCCCGGTTGCCGCCCTGCTCACGAAGGCTGCCGAAGGCCTCGTCCAGCGCGTTGGCGGCCTCCTCGGCCAGCCCCGCGTACAGCAGCACCTGCGCGCGGTCGGACCGCACCTTCGGCACGGCCGTCGGCGCGACGCGCAGCATCAGCCGCTCGGCCTCCTCGTAGTAGCGCAGCGCCGTCGGCGCGTCGCCCATCCGATAGTGGATCTCGCCGAAGTTGTTGGTGGTGATCGCCAGCGACAGCGGCGAATGGTAGGTGTGGCCGAGCCACAGGCAGCGGCGCAGGTCGTCGCCGGCCGAGAGCGGGTTGCCCAGGCCGCTGTTCACCAGGGCGCGGGCGGTCAGCGCGCTGATCAGGCCGGTCTCCACGGGCGCGCCGGAGGCCAGCGCCTTGTCCGTGGCGGCGACGGCCTTGTCCAGCACGGCCAGGGCCTCGGGCAGCCGGCCGGACCGCCACAGCAGGTTGCCGCGCTGCCGCTGGATCAGGCCCTCCAGCGCCATCCGCTGGGCGCCCGCCGGCATCGACGACACCAGCCGGCCGGCCAGTTCCAGGGACGGCAGTCCCACCCGCAGCCCGTACGCCTCGGCGTCGGTGTGCGCGAGGGAGGTGAGCACCCGCACCCGCAGTGTCTGCTGCGCGGCGTTCTCGGGCGGCACCCGGTCCAGCAGCTTCAGCGCCCGGCGGTGCTGCCGGGACGCCTCGGTGTACTGCTGGGACAGCGACGTCTGCCGCGCGGCGGCGTGCAGTTTCTCCACCCGGTCCAGCACGTGCGTGACGGCGCCAGGGCGCGCGGCAGCAGCAGTGGACGACGGAGGCACTTGTACATACCAGCACACCCCGCCGAAGGTGTGGTGTCCACCGTCCGGGGAAAGATCGAGTCGCCTACAGCATCAGCGTCGGCGTCACGATCGTCCGCGGTCGCGAACCGGTCCCGTTGGACAGGTGCACCACCAGCTGCGTGGTGCCCTTGGGCACGTCGTCCACCGCGAACCGGCCGCCCTCGTCGGCCTCCGCGGTGGTGGACGAGTGCCCGGCCACCCGGACCTCGACGGTGTGTGGTCCCCCGGGCACCAGCCAGCCGTCGAACCGGTACCCGGCACCGGCCGGAGCGAAGCTGACCATGATGGTCAGGTCTTCCACGGTGAAGGTCACGGTGTTCGGGCCGGCGCCCCGGACGCCGGCCAGCTCCTCGGCGCGCTCCCAGCGCGCCACCTCGACGTCGAGGTCCTCCAGCGCGATCGCGAACTGCACCCGTTCGACGAGGTCGGCCGGCACCGGGTCGACCTTGTCGAACAGCACGTCGAGCTCGGCGAGCAGGAGCAGGTCCTGCTCGCCGAGGTTGTCCATGTCCACGCCGGCCTCGTCGAACTCGTGCTGACCATCGGCAGTGCTCATTGCGGGCCCCCTTCCACGTCCAGGAGCTCGCGCAGCGAGGTCAGGCAGCGGCCTCGGGTCGGCCCGATGCTGCCGCGGGGCATCTCCAGCGCCTCCGCGACCGCGTCGTACTGGGCCCGCCCGGACAGCACGGTCAATGTCAGCAGTTTCTGGCAGCGGTCGGTGAGCTGCTTGAACGCGGCCCACAGCCGGCGGTCCCGGTCGTCGCGCAGCGCGTGCTGCTCGGGCCCGTCCACCTGGGCCGGGATGTCGACCAGGTCCTCGGCCGCCACCGGCGTCTCCCGGTCGAAGCCGGTCGTCTTGGCCCGCTGCGCCTCGCGCCGGGCCGTCACGATCAGCCACGCGGCCAGCGCCTTGGGCTGCTGCAGCCGGTCGAGGTGGCGCAGCAGGGCCAGCCAGACGGTCTGCACGACGTCCTCCGCGTGCACCTTGTCCAGCCCCTGGCTGCGCGTGACGTGCCAGACCAACGGCGTGAGGTCGGCGACGAGCACGTCGAGCGCCTTGCGGTTGCCGGCCCTGGCCGCTACGAGACAAGCCGCGTGGCGGTCGTGACCGGTCAGCCCTTCCCACGGGTCGTGGCCGGTCAGCCCGTCCCACGTGTCAACGGCCATTCGATGCACCTCCGGGTCTGAGGTACGTCGGCGCGCCCCGGTCCCCCCGCCACGGGGACGCACCCCGTGCCTGCATCCTGCCCTACCCGGTGTAGTTCTCCACACCCAGATGGGCCAATCGTGCTCGATGACGGCCACGCCCCCCGGCGTGTTTCCGTGTGCTGC
>DASWRQ010000224.1:0-6428 GCA_036403095.1 Kutzneria sp.
GCGGGGTTCGCATCGAAGACGATCGAGGCCTGGTTGGTGATCACGGTGCCGGGCTCGTCGCTGTCGAGCGGCAGCACCGAGTACTCGAGCGAGCCGCCGAGGCAGGTGGTGGATGGCGGCAGGATGCCGGCGGCGGCGTCCACCGGGAAGTCGCCGGTGGTGGTGTCGACGACCTTGAGGTGGAGGGTGATGACCCCGGTCGAGCTGTTGAACCCGAGCGCCACGTTGACGCCGAGCGGGCCGCTGCCGGCGAGCACGCAGCCGTCGATCGGCGGCAGATCGAGCTGGCTGAACGACCGGGCGCCGCTCGGAATCACGATCTTGCGCCCGCCGTAGTTGATGGCGGTGAAGTGCAGCGTGCTCCAGTCGAGGGTGGAGGGCAGTGCATCGCTGATCACGATCTCCTGGGCGGTGCTGTTGCCGTCGTTCTCGAACAGCACCTGATAGGGCATCGCGACGTCGACCGGCACCTGGTTGTTGGGAGCCACGCCGGGCGGACCGACCATCTCGTTGGGATCGATCGGGCCCAGGAGGGGCCACCCGGGCGGCGGAAACAGCGGGCTGCCCGGCGGGGGAACGCAGAACAAGCAGGGCAGGTGACCGCCGGGGCCGGGGCCGGGGCCGGGGCCGGGCGGCTGTGGCGGGGGCGGTGGGGGTGGATCGCGGGGCTCGCAGCGTCCGCCGGCCGAGACCGCGCCGGGGCTACTGCAGCTGTTGTCCGGCGGCGGGCAGGCGCTCTGACCGCCGGGGCACGAGCAGCTGTCTGCGTAGGCCCCCATGTCCGACGCGTTTCGTGCACAGCCGCAGGACGTGTAGTCGGTGTGCCCGCAGCACGACGACGGTCCCGGACCCCCCGGAAGGCCGACGCCGATCGCGGCAGCCCCGCCGAGGATGCAGCCGATGACCTGGGTATCGACGGCGGCGCAGTCGCTGGTCGCGTCGGCCGGATTGTCTCCGCTGCAGGTCGGCTGAACGGTCCCGTTGGTGGTGCAGAAGCCGCCGTTGGTGGTGTAGACACCGCCCCCGTTGATGCAACTCTCCGGCGTGACGGCGAAGGGGTTCAGGGCGCAGGAAAAGCTGGCGACGGTGCAGCGGTGCTTGCTGAAGCCGGCGTCGTGCGCGTCGCAACACGCTCCGAGCGGGGTACAGGTCAGTATCGAAGCCGCGCTGTCGCAGCCGTAGCCATCGGCGAGCACCCGCCGCGAGGCCAGCATCGCGACCACCAGCGTCAGGATCAAGGTGGCTTTGCGCATGTCGACTCCTTTGGACATCACAGCTGGTTCCCTTGCAGCGACACCAGCAGCGAAGAGATCACGACCTGGCTGAAATCAACCGGCCCGGTCCCGAGCGCCGCGATGCCTCGCATGTGGCCGAGGACCTGCCCGTAGGTGCTGCCGAGCACCGCCGGCGCCTGGCTCCACCCGGGGGGCGAGCTGGTCGCCGGCAGCTTCGAGAGCACCTGCGCCCAGTCGAACGGAGTGGCGTCCTCCGGCAACTGGTTCACCGACACCCCCGCCGTCGTCTTCCACGAGGCGCGGAACCGGATGACGCCGCTCGCGCCGGCCGGGACGACCGCGGTCGGCCAGCCATCGGCGCCGGCGAGCCAGATCCCCGACCCGGTTCGCTGGGTGCCATCGGCGTAGAACAGTGCGCCATCTTCGGCCGGCGTCACCGACACGAACGGCGCGACCGCGTCGGAATCTCCGGTGTTCACGTAGGTCACCGCGTAGTCGTAGGCGCGATTCCGCCGGATCGCGGGCGGCGCCTGCAGGGAGAAGCTCAGCGCGGGGCCGGTGCCGGTCGTGACGGTCACCGCCCGGGCGAGCGTCAACGTCGTCGAGCCGGAGGTCGCCTGCAGGTCGTAGGAGCCCACGGCCGCGCCGGTCAGGTCGAAGGTGGCGAACACGCGGGTCGGGTCCCGGTAGCTCACGGCGACCGGAGTCAGCGTCGCGGAGGACGGAGAGACGAGCCGGATCACCGTCGGGAGCCGGATGCCGCGCACGCGGAAGGTCGCCCGCCCGGCGTTCCCCACCTTGTTGCCTTCGACCGACGACAAGAGGAAGCCGCTGTAGTTGGCGCTGATCTCCGCGTTAATCGATCCGCCGTTGAGCGACGCCGCGGTGACCAGCACGCGGTAGGTCCCGCCCACCGTGGGCGCGGCCACGAGGTTGCCGCCGAGGGTCGAGGACCGGACGTCGGCCGCATCGAGGTGCCCCGTCGCCGACGGCATGCCACTCTGGCTCAGGTACATCTGCACCGCCACCGGGTCGGCGCCCGCGGTGCCCGGATACGTGGCGCCATTCGAGGTTCCCGACAGGTGGATCACCAACCCGGGCTGCGCGTCCGCGACCGTGAACTCGAACAGGTATCTGCCTCCTGGCTGGATCGCGAACGGATAGCTGCTCGCCAGGGCGACCGGCACCGCCGGCACGATCGGGATCGCCGGCAGCCCGGTCTTCCACAGGAAGACGCCGGGCACCGGATCGGTGCTGTTGGTCTGGTAGGTGGTCGCGAGCGTCGTGCTATCCGGCGACAGCGCCACTCCGGTGAACCCGGGACGGATGCCGCCCAGGTTCGCGCTCACGCCGTCGACCCAGCCCTGGGGCTGGAACAGCGCGATCAGCAGCCCGCCGCGCGTGAACAGGTACGCCTGGGTGTTCCGGGTGGTGTGGCCGGGCGCGTAGTCGTCGCAAGACACGATGTACTGGCCGTCGCCGGAGTAGCGAGCGTCGACCACGTGCTGGCCCTGAATGATGGTCCCGAGGGACGCGCCGGTCGCCGATGCCCAGAACCGGATGCTCCCGTCGCTGCTGGCCGTCAAGAACTCGCTCCCGTCGGGCGAGAACGTCACCGCGTTCACCGTGTCGGTGTGTCCGGTGAGCTGCGCGATCGGGGTGAAGTTGGCCATTCTCCACAGCGTGGCGGTGCCGCCGCCGCCGCCGGTGACCGCGACGGCGCCGTTGGGAGACAGCGCCACCGCCGTGACGTTGTAACCGGCCATGAGCGATCCGAGCAACGCGCTGCGCCGTACGTCCCAGAGATTGGCGACTCCCGCGTTGCCGTTGCTGCCGGCGAGGATGCGAGTGCCGTCGGACGAGAACACGGCCGGATTGTAGTAGTTCGGTTGACCGATGACGGCCTTCTGAGAAAAGCTGACCGGGTCCCAGGTCTTGAGCGTGCCGTCGAGCGAGGCCGACAGGACCTGATCTCCCAGCGGCGAGAACCGCACCGAGGCCACCTCGTTGGTGTGGCCGGAGAAGCTCCCGGTCGATGCCAGCGTGTCCAGGGTCCAGAGGTCGGCGCGATTGCCATCGGCGATCGCCAGCCGCGCGCCGTCGGGAGAGAACACCGGGCTGCGGGTGATCTTCGAGGCGCCGCTCGGCAGCGCGAGGCTGACCGCCGGCTGCACCACCGCGGTCGGACGCACGGTGACCGGCGCGGCCGACACCGCCCCGTTGTTGGTCTCGTTGGTCTCGGCGATCGCATCGGACGCATCGGTGAGGACCAGGAAGTAGTAGCTCCCGGTCGTCAGGTCGGGCAGCGTGACCTCCTTGGTGACGGTGTAGCTCGCGCCCGCCGCCAGCTCGCTGGTGTGAGACACGAAGTCCAGGTAGATCGCGCTGGAGTCGAACACGGGGTTCTGCGAGACGTAGATCTTGTCCTGCCAGGGATGCCAGGCGGTTCCGGTCCCGCCGTTGGTGACCGTCCACGACACGGCGGCGAACTGCTTGTTTCCGAACGCGCCGGTCGGCGCTGACAGGTTCGAGACCCGCAGATCGGAGTTGATGACACCGGTGATGGGCACCACCACCGTGTTGTTGGTCTCGTCGGTCTCCAGCACGCGGTTGCCGTAACCGTCCGTCGTGAAGATGAGATAGTACGAGCCCGGCGGAACCCGCGGCCACGCGATGGTCGCCGACGCGCTGTAGCTCGCCCCACCCGCGAGCGAGAACTGGTCGGGCCGCGCGTACTCGCCGAGGAGGGTATCGCCGGCGCCGAGCGTCGCGTCCGTCGACAGGAACACGCGATCGAACCAGCGCTGGTTGTACTGATACGATCCATGGTCGGTCTGCGCGCAGCAGGGCACGTAGGAACCGCTGGCCGCGCCCGCCGTGGCCTGATTCTTCACCGTCCAGGTGAGCTGCAGCGGTTGCTGCGACGAGGCCTGGGCCGGCGCACCCACCAGGGACACCGCCAGGAGGTCGGGGCGGCCGAGCGTGCTGAACGGAACGACGAACGTGTTGTTGCCCTCGTTGCTCTCCGGCACCCGGTCGCCGAACGCGTCGGCGGCGAAGATGAGGTAGTAGGAGCCGGCCGGCAGATCCGGCATCTGCAGGGTCGCGGTCGCCGTGTAGCTGGCCCCCGCGGCCAGGCGGAATCCGTCCGGCCGGGCGTACTCGCCGAGGAACGTGTCGTCGGCGCTGAGCGTCGCGTCGGTCGATACGAAGAACCGATCGAACCAGACGTTGTTGTACTGATATGACCCGTGATCGGTCTGGGCACAGCACGGGACGAGCGAGCCGCTGGCCGCGCCGGTGGCGGCCTGGTTGGTCACGGTCCACGCGATGGGCACCAGCTGCTGCGAAGACACCTGCGCCGGCATGCCCGTCACCGCGGTGGAGGCCAGGTCGGCTTGCCCCACGGTGATCGGGACGGCCGAGGTGTTGTTGCCGTCATTGCTCTCCGGCACGCGATTGCCAAAGCCGTCGGTGATGAGGATCAGGTAATACGAGCCCACCGCGACGGTCGGGACGTGGATGGTCGCGCTCGCCGTGTAGCTGGCGCCGGCGGCCAGGGTGAAGTTGTCGGGCCGCGGAAATTCGCCGATGAACGTGTCGTCGGCGCTGAGCGTCGCGTCGGTCGACAGGAAGAACCGATCGAACCAGATGTGGTTGTACTGATACGAGCCGTGATCGGTCTGGGCGCAGCAGGGGACCAGGGAGCCGCTGGCCGCGCCGGCGGTGGCCTGATTGGTCACCGTCCACGACACCGGGAGGAGCTGTTGTGAGGACGTCTGTGCCGGCACGCCGGTGAGCGAGGACACGACCAGGTCGGCCTGCCCCACGGTGACGGGGACCTCGACGATATTGTTGTCGTCGTTGCTCTCCTGGACGCGGTTACCGAAGCCGTCGGTGACGAGGATGACGTGATAGGAGCCCGGAGCCACGGTGGGCACTTGAATGCTGGCCGTCGCCGTGTAGCTGGCGCCGGATGCGAGCGTGAAGTTGTCGGGCCGGGGATACTCGCCGATGAACGTGTCGTCGGCGCTGAGCGTCGCATCGGTCGACAGGAAGAACCGATCGAACCAGAGGTTGTTGTACTGATACGACCCGTGATCGGTCTGGGCGCAGCACGCGACCAGCGAGCCGCTGGCCGCGCCGGAGGCGGCCTGGTTCTTCACCGTCCACGACACCGGGAGCAGCTGCTGTGCCGCCGCCTGTGCCGGGACGCCGGTGAGCGAAGCCACCACCAGGTCCGCTTGGCCCACGGTGACGGGGATGGCGAACGTGTTGTTGCCGTCATCGCTCTCCGGCACGCGATTGCCGTAGCCGTCGGTGACGAAGATCAGGTAATAGGCGCCGGCGGCCACCGACGGGACATGAATGCTCGCGTTCGCGGTATAGGTGGCGCCGGCGGCCAGGGTGAAGTTGTCGGGCCGGGCAAATTCCGCGATGAACGTGTCGTCGGCGCTGAGCGTCGCGTCGGTCGACAGGAAGAACCGGTCGAACCAGACGTTGTTGTACTGATACGACCCGTGATCGGTCTGGGCGCAGCACGGGACCAAGGAGCCGCTGGCCGCGCCGGTCGTGGCCTGGTTCTTCACCGTCCACGATACCGGCAAGAGCTGTTGCGACGACGCCTGTGCCGGCACGCCGGTGACCGCAGCCACCACCAGGTCCGCTTGCCCCACGGTGATGGGGATGGCGAACGTGTTGTTGGTGTCATTGCTCTCCGGCACGCGATTGCCGAAGCCATCGGTGATGAAGATCAGGTAATAGGAGCCGGCTGCGACCGAGGGGACATGGATACTGGCGCTCGCCGTATAGCTGGCGCCGGCGGCCAGGGTGAAGTTGTCGGGTCGGGCATATTCGGCGATGAACGTGTCATCGGTGCTGAGCGTCGCGTCGCTCGACAGGAAGAACCGGTCGAACCAGATGTTGTTGTATTGATACGACCCGTGATCGGTCTGGGCGCAGCAGGGGATCAGGGAGCCGCTGGCCGCGCCGGTCGTGGCCTGGTTGGTCACGATCCACGACACCGGGAGGAGTTGCTGGGCCGCCGCCTGCCCGGGGACGCCGGTGAGCGAAGACACCACCAGGTCCGCTCGCCCCACGGTGACGGGGATGGAGAGGGTGTTGTTGCCGTCATTGCTCTCCGGCACGCGATTGCCGTAGCCGTCGGTGATGAGGATCAGGTAATAGGAGCCG
>DASWRQ010000225.1:0-11553 GCA_036403095.1 Kutzneria sp.
GCCCACACCGCCTCGACGGCCGGATTCTCCTGGTAGCGCTGGGAGACGTCCCGGTCCAGCACCTCCGGCGGCACATCGAAGCCCCGGCGGTGCAGGAACTGGAGCACCTCGTCGTACAGGCTGGGCTCGTGCAGCGCCTTCTCCAGCTCGCGGTGCACCTGGGGCACCGCCTTGTGCGGCTGGAGCAGGCTGGCGCTCTTGTCGCCGAGCACGAACTCCAGCTGGCGGTACATCGCCGACTGGAAGCCCGAGCCCTCGCCCAGCGCCGAACGGTAGGAGTTGAACTGGCCCGGGGTCAGCGAGGCGATCGGCTGCCACGAGGCGTTGAGCGCCTTGAGCTGCGGCAGGCTGCGGCGCAGCGCCGCCAGCGCGTCGGCCGGGCGGTCCTGCCTGAGCGCGTCACGGGCCGTGCGCCACTCGTGCACGAGCAGTGTGAACCACAGTTCCATCACCTGGGTGGTGATCAGGAACGCCATCTCCGCCGGGTCGTCCGACCACGGCTGCTGCAGGGACGTGAGCGTGGACGCGTGCACGTACCGGTCGTACGGGCTCGGCTCGGCGAACTCCAGCTTCGGCTCGGTTTTCACGCCCTCCATCGTCGCTCGATCGGGTGACCGTCGCCATGGCCGTCGCCGCGGCTTGATCGGTGTTTCACTGTCGATCGTAAAGTCGTGAGCGGTTGCGGCTTACACTCGTGAGATGGAGTTGGACAACCTCGACTGGGGCCTGCTCAACGAGCTCCAGGCCGACGCGCGGACCTCGTTCAACGAGCTCGCCCGCCGCCTCGGCGTCTCCTCCCCCACCGTCGCCCAGCGGGTGCGGCGGCTGGAGGAGGCCGGCGTGATCACCGGCTACCGCGCCACCGTCGACGTCTCCGCCGTCGGCCTCGGCGTGCAGGCCCTGGTGTCCATGCGCTGCTACGGGCCCCGGTGCATCACCCTGCAACCCGAGCGCGTCGCCGACTTCGCCGAGATCCTGTCCATCGTCCGCCTCACCGGCGACGTGTGCTCCATCGTCCACATCGCCGCCACCGACGTGCAGCAACTGACCGCCGTGCTCGAGCGACTGTGGGGCTACGGCGAGACCTCCAGCGCCATGATCCTGTCCTGGCCGGTACCCAGTCGCCCGGTCACCAGGGCGGCATTGGGTGCCTAACTCAGGTGCCGCAGCCTCGGCCACAGCTGGGCCCAACTGCCTTTCGGCTGGTCGCAGCGGAAGATGGTGGCGTGGTTGACGATTTCCTCGTTCTTGATGCCCTCGGGCAGCGTGATCGGCACGATCGTCCGCACCTTCTGCCAGCCCTGCCTGAGTTGGTCGGCCTTGAACTCGCCGACCACCAGCACGGTTTGCGAGGCGCCGGGCGGCGGGCCCCAGTCGCCGTAGGAGTTCTGTCCACTGTAGACGTCGGGTAGGCCGCCGAGAATGGTCAGGGCGCCGGCCTCGCCGTAGTTGCTGGTGAGGATGGGCGTGCCCGGCGGCATGGTCTGCGCGACCTGCTTGACCTGGTCGACGAACTCCGGCCAGCCGTAGGTCTCCATCGGCTCGGGGTCGACGGCCCGGAGGTTCGTCTGCACCGACGGCGGCAGGATCGGCAACGTCAGGAACACCGCCACCACACCGGAAAGCACGATGGCCGGAATCCAAGCCCTGGACTTGAGCGTGGTCGCCCCGGCGGCGAACAGGGCGGCCAACACCGGTGCGGTGTAATAGGATTTGCCGCCGGCCAGCGTGAACACCACTGCGGCAACGACGACAAGCACCAGCAGCCAACGGAAGTCCACTTTGGCCAGTCGGCGCGCGCCGAAGACCCAGATCGCCACCAGCGGCGGGCCGGCCTGGAGCACAGCCAGCAGCACCAGCTGGATCAGCGACCCCAAGGTGCCGCCCTCCCGTTCGGACAACACCGCCGCCATGCCGAACTGCGGCCATCCGTTGGCCGCCTGCCACACGATGTTCGGCAGCGCGATCAGCAGCGCCACGCCCGCCGCCAGCCACGGTCCCCACGTGCGGAGCACGTCCCGGCGGCTCACCAGCAGCCCGATTCCGATGCCGGCCAGCAGCACCGCCACCGTGTCCTTGTTCTCCAGGCCGATGCCCGCGATCACGCCCGGCCACAGCCAGCTGCGCACGGTGCCTGTCCGCAGCGCCCTCGCCGTCGTCAGGAAGACCGCGATCCACACCACCTGGTCCAGCACCGTCGGGCCGAACAGCATCGACGCCCCCACGAACACCGGGCACGCCGCGACACAGCCCGCCGCCAACGTTTGCGCCCGGGTGTCCCCGCCCAGCTCCTTGGCCAGCATCGCCGTCAGCACGACGCACCCCACCTGCGCCGCGACCGCCAGAATCCGCAGCACCGGCAGGTTCCCCGCCAGCGCCGCCAGCAACGGGGCCAGCGGCGGCTGGTCCACATAGCCGAAGGCCGGATGTTGTCCCGCCGTCACGAAGTAGAGCTCGTCCCGGTGCCAGCCGTACCGCCAGGCCACCGTCAGATGCACCACCGCCGCCACCCCGGCGACGATCAGGACCGGCCGCCACGCCACGTTCCGCATGGCCGGAGATCATCCCCCGCGACCGCGTGATCCACCACGCGTTTGGCCAAGGAGTACCGCACAATCCGTCGGCACCCGCTCGACTGTGGTGCCCGAAACCGTATTTCGGTCTGCCGGAGAGCGTGACAGTGATGATGGTGGTGTGACCATCCAGCGGGATCTGACCCGGAGCGTGACTGGCCCCGTGCCTTCCGCGAGATCTGTCGCCCTGCCGGATGGTCCACACCGTGCACGTCACCGTGCGGGCGTCTGTGACCTCATAGGAGCCTGTTGCCGCAGGCGACCCATCACTGTCCTGTCCGCCTCGCCCGGATCGGTGCGTGCCATCCCACCAGCACGCAAGGACGGCGACCCCCAGCATGGCAAACAACCCCACCCCCGTCATCCCGAACCAGACCGAGCTCGCCCCCGGACAGGTCATCGGCGGTGTCGACACCCATTCCGACACCCACCACGCCGCCATCCTGGACCACCTCGGCCGTCTGCTCGACACCGCGCAGTTCCCCACCACCAGAGCCGGACTGGCCGCTCTGCGCGCCTGGCTGACCACCCAGGGGACCGTGCACGCGGTCGGGATCGAGGGCACCGGCAGCTACGGCGCCGGCCTGACCCGCCACCTCCGCGAGCACGACATCACCGTGATCGAGGTCGACCGCCCCGACCGGAAAACCCGCCGCCGCCACGGCAAGTCCGACCCCCTCGACGCCATCGCCGCCGCCCAGGCCGTGCAGTCCGGCCGCGCCACCGCCATCCCCAAGACCCGCACCGGCCCCGTGGAGGCGATCCGCGTCCTGCACACCGTCCGCGGCGAGGCGGTCAAAGCCCGCACCGCCGCCCTCAACCACCTGCACGCCCTGATCACCACCGCCGACACACCACTGCGCGACCAGCTCCGCGGCCTGACCGGGACCACACTGATCACCGGCTGCGCCCGGCTACGCCCCGCCACCACGCTGACCGACCCGATCGCGGCGACCAAGACCGCGCTGCGCCGGCTGGCCCGCCGCATCCAGACGTTGACCGCCGAGATCACCGACACCGACCGCGAGCTGGCCGCGCTGACCACCGCGGTCACACCGGCCACCACCGCGCTGCACTGCGTGGGCCCGCAGACCGCCGCGCAGCTGCTGGTCACCGCCGGGGACAATCCCGACCGCATCGCCAGCGAGGCTGGCTTCGCCCGGTTGTGCGGGGTCGCCCCGGTCCCGGCCTCCAGCGGCAACACCACCCGGCACCGGCTGCACCGTGGCGGTGACCGCAACGCCAACGCCGCACTGCACCGCGTCGTGATCGTGCGGATGCGTCACTGCGAACGCACTCGCGCCTACGTCGTGCGCCGCACCACCGAAGGCAAGACGAAAAAAGAGATCATCCGCTGTCTGAAGCGGTATGTCGCCCGCGAGGTCTACGCCACGATCCTGGCCGACCTCACGGGCGTGGCAACCACCACTTGACATCTATAGGAGCATCTCGCGCTATCTGGTGATGATCAGCAGCAGCACGTCGATGAGTGCTACCAGCATGGCGGCCTGGAAAGGGTGGCGGCGGCCGAAGAGCAGGACCACGGCCGATACGGCCACGGCGTACAAAGTGAGCACGGCGCCGGCGGCCAGTAGGAGGACGCAGGTGGCGGCCCAGCTGTAGCGAGGGCCGAGGCGCTGGGGGAGTCCCCGGACGCCGGTGGCCAGGTCCTGCGCCAGATCGGGCAGGGCGTTGGCGAAGTGCGCGCCGGAGCCCAGCAGCGCACCGGCGGTCAGCAGCCACCAAGGCGGCGTGGCCGGCACGCCCAGCACGACGAACGCCGGCCCGGCGGCGAAGGACACGGCGTACGGCAGCACCGACAGCGCAGTGCCCTTGAGCAGGGCGTTGTAGCTCCACGCACTGCCGACGGCCAGCAGGTGCACGAGCCCGGGGATCAGCCCGGACAGGAACGACAGTGGCACCAAAGCCACTGCCGCTGCGGCAAACGCGACCAACACCGCTTTCGCGTCGACCTCGCCGTTCGGGATCGGCTTGTCCGGACGACCCGAGGCGGCGTCGCGATCCCGGTCGAGGTAGTCGTTGAGCCAGCCCACGGACAACTGCCCGGCCAGGATGGCCGCCCCCACGGCGGCGATGCCGCCCGCCGATCGGCCCCACACCACGGCCAGCCCCATCGAGATCATCGTGACCGCGACGGCCGGCGCGGGATGGCTCGCGCGGACCAATCCGGTAGCCGTCGACACGATCCACTACTCTGCCGCAACCGGGGCGAGGAGACACGGTGCCGTCGACTGATCTGATCCACCCGTACGTGGAGCGCGCCCGGCGAAGGTGTTCGTCCACCTCGCCGAGCCGGCCAGCTATGTCGGGCTGTCGCCGCTGGTGGTCGAGGTGTACGACGTCGACGACACCGGCTACAGCGCCGTCGAGCGGTTCCGGCTCGGCCCGTTGAGGTACGACAACCACATCAGGGTGAAACTGACCGCCGGCGACAACGTCGTTTCCAGCGACGTGCACAGCCCCGGCGGCGTGCGGATGGCGCACCGGTTCGAGCTGTCCGACCACGCCGAGGGCTGCGAGATCGTGGAGCGCACCCACCTGAGTGCCCCGTTCGGGCTGGTGCGGTTCGCCGCGTCCCAGGCGCTGCGCGTGCAGCACGCCCGAAGAGCGATCCTGACCAGCAGCCTGGAGGGCTAAGGTGCTGGGGTGTCCATAGCCCGTGCCGAACGGCTCGTCAACCTCGTGCTGTGCCTGCTGTCGACCCGGCAGTACCTGACGGCCGACCGGATCAGGACGATCGTGCCCGGCTACCCCGAGGACGCCAACCCGGAGGCGTTCTACCGGATGTTCGAGCGGGACAAGGCCGAGCTGCGCGACCTGGGCATCCCGCTGGAGACCGGGCGCAACAACCCGTTCGATCCGGCCGACGGCTACCGCATCGCCCGCCGCGACTACGAGCTGGGCGACATCGACCTCGAGCCGGACGAGGCCGCCGCGGTGGCGCTGGCCGTGCGGCTGTGGGACTCGCCGGAGCTGACCGGTGCGGCCGAGGTGGCGCTGCTCAAGCTGCGCGCCGCGGGCGTGGACGTGGACCAGGCGGCGCCGGCCGCGGTGGAGCCGCGGGTGCGGGCCAGCGAGCCGGCGTTCGCGACGCTGCTGCAGGCCGTGCAGACTGGACGGGTCGTCACCTTCGACTACCGCCGGCCGGTGCCGGCCGAGGTGCGGACTCGGACCGTGGAACCGTGGGGCGTCGTGTCCTGGCGCGGCCGCTGGTACCTGGTCGGCCACGACCGTGACCGGCGGGCCGCGCGCTGCTTCCGGCTGTCGCGGATCGTCGGCGACGCCAAGGCCGTCAGCAAGCCGGGCGAGGTGCACGCGCCCGCCGGCGTGGACCTGATGAGCTACGTGAAGGGCTTCGAGGACGGGCACGCGCAGGGCACGCTGGCCCGGCTGTGGGTGGCCAAGGGACAGGCCCAGGGGCTGCGCCGCCGGGCCAAGATTGTTGGCGCGGACGTCGTCGACGGCGTCGAGGGGGATCTGCTGGAGATCGAGCTGAACCTGCCCGAGTCGGCGGCCGGCTGGATCGCCGGCTTCGGCGCGGACGTCGAGGTGATCGAGCCGGAGCTGCTGCGCAAGTCGGTGTACGAGCGGCTGCTCGGCGCGCTGGGCGCGGTCGAGGGGAAGGCGTCATGAGCTCGGGCGGGGGGACCGACCGGCTGACCCGGTTGCTGGCGCTGGTGCCGTACCTGATCGCCCGGCCGGGCATCCGCGTCGACGAGGCGGCGGCCGACTTCGGCGTGACCGCGCGGCAGCTGCGCAAGGACCTCGAGCTGCTGTGGATGTGCGGGCTGCCGGGCTACGGGCCCGGCGACCTGATCGACCTGTCCTTCGAGGGCGAGACGATCACCGTCACGTTCGACGCCGGCATGAACAAGCCGTTGCGGCTGACCGGGGCCGAGGCCACCGCGCTGCTGGTGGCGCTGCGGGCACTGGCCGACACGCCGGGCGTGGCCGACACCGACGCCGTGCGACGGGCGCTGGCCAAGGTCGAGGCCGCCGCCGGCGAGGCCCAGCCCGCCGGCGTCGTCGTGGGGCTGGCCGCGCCGGAGGCCGAGACCACCGCCGAGGTGCGGGAGATCGTCCGGGACGCGCTCAGCCGTAAGCGGGCGCTGCGGATCCGGTACTACACGGCGTCGCGGGACGAGATCACCGAGCGCGTCGTCGACCCCATGCGGGCGTTGCTCGTGGAAGGGCGCAACTACCTCGAGGCGTGGTGTCGCTGCGCCGGCGACGTGCGGCTGTTCCGGCTGGACCGGATCGACGACATCGAGGTGCTCGACGAGGCCGCCGCCCCGCCGCCCTACGCCGAGCCCACCGACGTGTCCGCCGGCCTGTTCCGGCCCGAGGCCGGGCAGCAGGTCGCCGTGCTGCGGCTGGAGCCCGACGCCCGGTGGATCTCCGAGTACTACGCCGTCGACGAGCAGACCGAGCTCGACGGTGGCCGGTGCCGGGTGGTCATGCGGTACACCGATCCCACGTGGATGGCCAGGCTGGTGATCGGCACCGGCGGCCTGGCCGTGGCCGAGGGCCCGGCCGAGCTGGTGCAGCTGATCCGGGAGCGCACTTCGGCCGCGCTGACGCGTGCCAGCCGCCAACCGGCCTGACCCCCGCACCGCCCTCCCCGGGGCCACATGTGGACCACATGTGGCATTTTGAGACTTGAGGCTCAGATCTGCTCGAAACTGTGTTTCGGTGGGTCCGAGAGCGTGACTCGCGGGGGTGGGTGGGCTGTAGGCGGGGTGTATTCGCCGAACCGTTACCGTGGGCACGTGTTGTACGTCATCGCCGCGCTGGTGATCGTTCTGGGGCTGCTGCTCCTGGGCATCACGCTGCAGCGCACGCTGCGCAAGGCCGCCCGGTTGAAGAGCACGGCGGCGCGGGCGCAGGCCGACATCGCCGACCGGCGGGGACTGATCCGGGCCAGGGTCGCCGCGCTGGGAGTGGCGCTCGCCCAACGCCGTAGGATCGGGTCGGAGCAACAGGTCGCCGGCGTGGCGGCGCAGGCTGAGGGGCGGCATCGGTGACGTCCGAGGAAAAGTCGGAGCGCAAGGGCAGGACGCGGCGACGCCGCAGCCGTCGGCAGAACCCCGACGGCACGATGACGTTGATGGAGCACCTGTACGAGCTGCGGTACCGGCTCGGCATGGCGCTGCTCGGCGTGTTCGTCGGCGCGATCATCGGCTTCGTGTGGTTCGAGGTCACCATCCCGCCCATCCCCACCCTGGGCGACCTGCTGATCGGTCCGTACAAGGCCATCCCGGGCAATCTGAAGCTGCCCGGCACCGAGGGCAAGCTGCTGCAGGGCAGCCCGTTCGAGGGCTTCATGGTCCGCCTGCAGGTCGGTATCGCGGTCGGCGCGGTGCTGTTCAGCCCGATGTGGCTGTACCAGCTGTGGGCGTTCATCACGCCGGGCCTCTACTCCAAGGAGAAGAAGTTCGCCCGGATCTTCGTCAGCTGCGCGGTGCTGCTGTTCCTCGGCGGCACGGTGCTGGCCTACCTGGTCGTGCCCGAGGCGCTGACGGTGCTGTCCCAGATCAGCGCCAACGAGTTCGTCACGGCGCTGACCGCGGACAAGTACATCTCGTTCCTACTGGCGCTGCTGGTGATCTTCGGGATCAGCTTCGAGCTGCCGCTGCTGGTGGTGATGCTGAACAAGGTCGGCATCCTGCCGTACGAGAAGCTCAAGAAGTGGCGCCGCGGCATCATCTTCGGCCTGTTCTGCTTCGCCGCGGTCGCCACCCCGGGCCAGGACCCGATCTCGATGTGTGTGCTGGCCGGCGCGCTGACGGTGCTGTTCGAGGTGGCGGTGCAGATCTCCCGCCTCAACGACCGCAAGAAGGACAAGGACAACGAGTGGGCCGGCCTGTCCGACGACGAGGCGTCCCCGCTCAACTACGATCCGCAGCCGGAGCAGGCGACGCCTGAGTCCGAGGTGCGCCCGCGGTCGTACGACGAAGACGCCACGTGACGGTAGCGCTGCTGGTGTGCCCGGCGGCCGGTCTCGGCGCTGCCGGGCGGGTCGCCGGCACGGTGGCGAGCCGGCTGCGAGCAGCCTGCGGTGACGTCCAACTGCTGGTCGCCTCGGACGCCGCGGGCACGAACCGGTTGGCCCACAAGGCGGTACGGGACGGCGTCGAGGTGCTGGCGGTGCTGGGCGGCGACGGTGCCGCGCATGCGGGTGTGCAGGCCTGTGCGGGCACGAAAACCGCGCTCGCGGTCATCCCCGCCGGCACCGGCAACGACTTCGCCCGGGCGCTGGACCTGAGCCTGGACGGCGTCGTCGAGGCGCTGCGCACGGGTCGCCGACGGTCGATCGACCTGGGCCGGGTGCAGCGTGGGGCCTGGTTCGGCACGGTGCTGTGCGCCGGCTTCGACTCGGCCGTCAACGAGCGCGTGAACCGGATGCGCTGGCCGCGCGGGCCCCGCCGGTACGACCTGGCGATCATGCTGGAGCTGGCCCAGTTGCGGTCGAAGCCGTTGACGGTACGCACCCCGGCCGGCGAGGTGGAGCTGGAGGCGACACTGATCGCCGTCGGCAACACCCCGTTCTACGGCGGCGGCGTGCCCATCTGCCCCGACGCCGACCCGGGCGACGGGCTGCTCGACGTCACCATCGCCGGGCGGGCCAGCCGCACCGAGCTGATGCGGATCCTGCCCAAGCTGCGCACCGGCCGGCACGTCGACCACCCGACGGTGACCACGCTGCGGGCCAGCTCGGTGGCCATCGCCGGCAACGACTGGATCGGCTACGCCGACGGTGAGCGGCAGCGGGAGCTGCCACTCACCGTCGAGTGCGTGCCGAGGGCGCTACAGGTCGTGGCCTGATTCAACGCCGGCTGTGATCCAACTCAGCACTTGGTGGCGGGGCGCTTCCACTTGTCGCCGTCGGTGCTGTCGCCGTCCTTGAGCGTGCCGGCCGACTTCATGAACGCCACCGACGCGTCCTTGAGCAGCTGCTGGAGCTTGGCCGGCGGGTCCGACGGCGTCGCGGCCCCGTTGCGGGCGAACCAGCCGCTGGGCCCGAAGTCGCCGTACGCCTGACCGTCCTGGAACACGTGGATCTCGAAGTCCGGATAGCGCGCGGTGTCCAGCCGGGCCGTGAACTTGTCGTACAGGTTGACCGGGACCTTGCCGGCGCCGCCCTTATCGCTCCAGCCACAGGCCCGGTCCGGGCGCAACGACTCCAGCCGCTTGCTTTCGGCCGCGAGATCCACAGTGGCCAGCGCCAGCGCGTGCACCTTGGCCCGGACGTACACGAACCAGGAGTAGTAGCCGAGGTCGCCGGACTCCGCCTTCGCCTTGGCCTTGGCCTTGTCGTCGGCCTGCTGGAATCCGGCGTGCATGTCCTTGTCCAGGCAGGACATGGTGACCGCGCCGCTGCTCGCGACCTTGGTGGTGCTGCCGCACGAGCCGGCGGGCACGTCGTCGATTGTCACGCTCGCCGACATCTGCGCGGTCACCTCGGCCGGCGGCGACGTGCCGGGCGACGTGGTGGCGGTGAAGTGCGTGACGACCTCGCAGCCCGCGGCCTCGCAGTCGTCGAAGTGCTCGAGGTTGTCCACGGCGCTCACCGTGTACTGCACGCTGGCGTTGATGGCGTCGCCGAGCTGGCTGACGTCGGTCTCCATCTCGTCGTACGTCTGGTCGACATCGTCGGCCGTCATCGGCTTGAAGTCGGCCGTGCCCAGGCCGGTGTACGACGCCCGCTCGCCGTTGAGCTGGAGCTTGTGGCCGGGGTTGGTGAACGCGACCGCCGCCCGCTTGGTGTTCTTGTCGATCCAGCGGATCACCCGGTACGGCTGCTCCTTGGCGACGTACAGCGTGCCGTCGGGAGTGTCGCCCTTGAGCACGGCCACGCCGTTGATGGTGGTGCCGTCGTCGCTGGGCGGGGGCAGCTTCTCGGTGCGGGCCACCTCGTCGCGCAGCTTGCCGCCGATCGCCGCCGGCGTGGCGTCCTGCTGGGCCAGCGCCTTCAGCTCGCCGACGTCGCCGGTGATCCACCGGTTCTTCAGACCGGACTGGTCGTACGCGTCCTGGAGGACGCCCGGCGGGAACTGGATCCCGTTCAGCTTGAGGTACATCGTGCCGTTGGCCAGCAGGAACGGGAATTTCAGGCCGGTGGTTCTGTCGGCCATCAGCCAGCCGACAGCGTCGCCCTGGGTGGTGACGCGGCCGTCGAACTGGCTGCCGTCCGGCAGCTCCGCGCTGTAGTTCACCACCGGCTGGGCGGCCAGGTTGGCCACCGCCTGCTCGAACGGGCTGCGGTCCGGTGGCCAGGCCAGCCACGTCGTGACGCCGGCGATCAGCAGCACGACCACGGCCGCGGCGATCAGGATCATCTTCTTGCTGCGGCGCTTGCGCGGCACGATCGGCACCAGGTCGGTGCGCAGCGGCGCGTGCCAGTTCGGCGGCAGGTCGGCCGTCGCCACCAGCGGCGGGTGCCACGGCTGCGTCGGCGCCGGCCAGGCCGGCTGGACCAGCGGCAGCTGGCCCGGCGCCTGCCACTGGGTCGGCGGCAGACTCGCGGTCTGGCCGGCCGTCAGCTCCTGGCCGTTGGGCTGCCACGGCGACTGCGGCAGGTTGGCCACCGGCACCGGCGCGCCGGCCTGCATCGCGACCATCGACTGATCGCCCGACTGCTGCCAGCCCTGCGGCGGCGCGTAGCTGGCCGGCGTGGCCGGCGGCCACTGGGACTGCGGTTGGCCGATCGGTTGCTGTCCGTTCGGCTGCCAGTGGCTCGGCGGCGCATCGGCGACCGGCACCACCGGCTGGCTCACGACCGGCTGGTCAACTGCTGGCCGGTCACCTATTGGCTGGTCACCTGTCGGCCGGTCACCTGTCGGCCGGTCAACTCTCAGCTGGTCGACCGGCGAGGCCTGCTGGTCGTATCTCAGCGGCTCGGCGATCGGGTCCTCCGGCGCCGGCTGCGCGCGCGAAGGCTCGACGGACTCCTCGTCCA
>DASWRQ010000226.1:0-39802 GCA_036403095.1 Kutzneria sp.
GGTCCCTTCCAAGCGGTCGGGGACAACTCAACCCAGGCGTTCCTTGCCGGCTAGTTCGCCCCAGAAGTCGCGGAGCTGCTCGTAGCGGGAGGCGACCTCGTCGGCGTTGCCGGACTCCATGGCGTCGACGATGGCGTGCACGTCCTGAGCCGAGGTGTCCTCGAGCAGTGTCTCGTCGTCCAGCAGCTGCACCAGGCCGCCGTAGTCGAGCTCGACCGCCGAGTGCGGGTGGAAGTGCTCGAGCCACCGACCGGTGTCCTTGAGCACGCGGGCCGGCCCGTTGTCGCCGAGCGACTCACGGACCACGGAGTGCGCCCGGGCGACCCGGCGGCGGGCGTCGGCCATGGCGATCCGCCACGCGACCTGCCGCTCCCCGTCCGCACGCGGGGCCAGGATGACGTGCCGGCTGTCCGGGTCGACGAGGGAGAACCACGGCAGCGGCACCGTCCACGTGGTGGACACCACATGCACCGCCCCGCCGTGCAGCTCGGCCATGACCGCGCCGGCCCGGGTACGGGCGATGTCGGCCGGAATGGTCAGGGCGGCCGCCTTCAGCACGCCCGAAGAGGTGCTCAGGAAGCCCACCAGGGCCGCGGCGGAGCGAGGGCGCAGGTCCAGCGGGCAGACCAACGGTCCGGGGCCCACGGTGGCGCTGTCACTGGTCGGCACCTCGGCCGGGTCCAGCACGAGCACGTCGAGTGGGGCGTTCGGGGCCGCACGGCCGTCCGACAGCTCGCCGGGCAACAGCCGGGGCGGCGTGGCCAGCTGTGATCGGAGCCACAGTTCGCGCTCCCGGTCGCCGACCTCCGCACGGCTCAGCGGGCCGTCCGCGACGGCCTGACGCAACCGGTCGGCCAACGCAGCGTCGAAGGCCGACAACGGTTCGTACACTCGAAGGTAAGCGGAAAACGGGCGGGGCACACCCGAATCGTGCCACGATCGGCGGCCCGACCGGGCGTCGGTGAGGTGTCGCGCGGTCAACAGGCAAGCCGCGTCGCATCGAACCCCGTCGACACGGTACGGTAGTTACCAGGAACCAGTTGTCGTGACGAGTGGGGCCGCCGATTCCCCCGGCCGCCCCCGTCCCTGTGCGAGGGGGTCGAGCCATGGGGCGCGGCCGAGCGAAGGCCAAGCAAACGAAGGTGGCCCGAGAGCTCAAGTACAGCTCCCACAACACGGACTTCGACGCGCTGCAGCGTGAGCTGTCGGGCGGCGAGCAGTCCGCTGTGGGTCCGCCGGACGATGAGCAGACGGACGACCCGTACGACGACGATTACGACGACTACCGTCGTTGACGCGTCTGCGACATGGTGAGGGTTGGGCTGCCGGGTGACCGGCCGCCCAGCCCTCCGTTTTGCCTACCCCTCAGACCCGTCGGTCCGTCGTGACCCGGGTCCCTGGGGTGTAGGCACCCATCGATTGATAAACAGAGAGCCTCCCCACGGCGTGCCGTGGGGAGGCTCTCTGCTGTCGGTCTGTCAGGGCTGGTGCAGGTAGCGGACCTGGTGGGACTTGGCCTCGTCCAGCTCGGCCCGGGTCTCGACCATCTCGGCCCGGTGCGAGTGCTGGGGCACGCCGACCTCCCACCAGGCGCCGGCCTCGGTCCATGAGGCGGGGTGGGTCCTCACGGTGACGACGGCGACCTTGCCTCCAGCGGCGGCCTCCCGCGCAGCCGCGTACTGGGCGGCGAACGAACCACCATCGGCGGGGAAGACGGAGCAGCCGAGGGCCCGGGCGTGGGCGGCGAAGTCGACGCGAGGGGGTTCGGCCAGGGAGGTGCGACAGTCGGCGTACATGTTGTTGTAGCCGGCGGCCCCCTGGCCCGTCTGGAGCCGGTGGATGACGGCGTAGCCGTCGTTGTCGCAGACGACGGCGACGAAGCCGTGGCCGGCGAAGGCGGCGCTGAACAGCTCGGAGTTGAGCATGAGGTACGAGCCGTCGCCCAGCAGTGTGGTGACGACGCCCTCACGGCGGGCCATGGCCGCGCCCCAGGCGCCGGCGATCTCGTAGCCCATGCAGGAGAAGCCGTACTCGACGTCCATGGTGGCCGGCCCGGAGGCGCGCCAGCCGCCGATGAGCTCGCCGGGCAGTCCGCCGGAGGCGGTCATCACGTAGTCGGCCGGCCCGGACTGGTCGTTGACCATGCCGACCACCTGGGCATACGTGAGCTCGTCGGACGGGGCCCGCAGCTTGTCGATGTGGGCGTCCCACGAGGCCCGGGCGGTCTGGGCCCGTGCGGTCCACTCGGCCGGCGCCTGCCAGCCGTCGAGCCAGGTCTGGATGTCGACCAGCCCGGTGCGGGCGTCGGCGACGAGGGCCTGGCCGCCGTGCTTGACGGCGTCGAAGCGGGCCGCGTTGATGCTGATGAGCCGGACGTCCGGGGAGAACACCGACCACGATGCGGTGGTGAAGTCCTGCAGCCGGGTGCCGACGGCGATGACCAGGTCGGCCTCGGCGGCCAGCTCGTTGCCGGAGGTGGAGCCGGTGACGCCGAGCGGGCCGGCGTGCAGGGGGTGGTCGTGGGCGATCAGGGCCCGGCCGGCCGTGGTCTCGGTGACGGGGATCCCGTACTGCTGGGCGAAGCCGACGGCGTGGTCGACGGCCCCGGAGTAGCGGACGCCGCCGCCGATCACCAGCAGTGGCCGCGAGGACTCCTTGATGAGCGTGGCGGCGTCCCGAGCCGCCCGGAGGTCGGGCCGCGGCCGCAGCACGCGGTGCACGACGGGCTCGAACAGCGCCGCAGGGAAGTCGTAGACCTCGGCCTGCACGTCCTGGGGCAGCGCCAGCGTCACGGGACCACAGTCGGCCGGATCGGTGAGAACCCGCGCGACCTGCGGCAACGCCGCCAACAGCTGCTCGGGGCGGGTGATGCGGTCGAAGTACCGGCTGACGGCCCGGAAGACGTCGTTGACGCTGGCGGTGCCGTCATGGAACGGCTCGATCTGCTGCAACACGGGGTCGGGCGCGCGGCTGGTGAAGGTGTCGCCGGGCAGCAGGAGCAGCGGCAGCCGGTTGGCGTGCGCGACGCCGGCCGCCGTCACCAGGTTCAGCGCCCCGGGCCCGATGGAGGTGGTGGCCACGCCGACCTGCCGGCGGTCGGTGGCCTTGGCGTAGCCGACGGCGGCCAGGGCCATGCCCTGCTCGTTGTGCCCGCGCCACACCGGCAGCTCGTCCCGGTGCTCCTCGAGCGCGGTGCCGAGGCCGAGCACGTTGCCGTGGCCGAAGATCGCGAACACGCCGGGGAAGAGCGGCGCCTCGGTGAGGTCGTGCAGCTCGGTCCGCTGGGCGATCATCCAGCGGACCAGGGCCTGGGCGGTGGTCAGCCTCATCGGACACGTCCCTTCGCGGAGGTCACCGGACAGCGGGGGTCGAGGGGCGTCGTGGCCCAGGTGTCGCGCACCCAGCCGTGGGCGGGGTCGTCGCAGAACGCCATCGAGCGGTCGTCCGCCGGCCCGGCCAGCACGTTCAGGTAGTACATGGGATAGCCCGGCGCGGCCACGCACGGCCCGTGATAGCCGCGCGGGATCAGGAACACGTCGCCGTCACGGATGGCGACGTCCTCTTCGATCTCGCCGTCGGCGGTGTAGGTGCGGTGCAGGCCGAAGCCTTCGCGTGAGGTGTTGACGCCGTCCCGTCCGGCGATGCGGAAGTAGTAGATCTCCTCGTTGACGACCTCGCACTCGGTCGCCTCGTCGTGCTTGTGCGGCGGGTACGAGGACCAGTTGCCGTCGGGCGTGATCAGCTCGCACGCGTTGAGCTTGTCGGCGTGGTCCCACACCCCGGGCACGCCGAAGTTGGTGACCTGCCTGGTCGCGTTGCCGGCGCCGCGGATCTCCACCGGCACGTCCTCGGCCGGCCCGTACTTGGGCTCCAGCCGGCGCGTGCAGCGAGCCATCGGCAGCGCCACCTCAACACCGTCCCGAGTGGACAGTGTGACGGTCGCATCCCGCGGCACATAGGCGAAGTCGGTGACGCGGGTGAACACGGAGTCCCGACCTTCGAGTTCGAAGCGTTGGCCGTCGACCTCGACGACGCAGCCGCCGGACAGCGGCAGCACGAACGCCTCGAACTCGCCGGTCTCGATCACCCGCGAGTTGCCGGGGTGCAGCAGCAGCACCCGCAGGCCGGTATATGCCCAGCCGGCGTCGGCCGGCGCGAGCCGGACCGGGTCCTCACCGTCCGACAGTGTCCCGAGTGGACGGTGCAGGCTCACGACAGCGCTCCATTGATTCTCGTCCCCGCAAGCGGGACTTCGGCCAGAACCTTCGCGGCGGCTTGCACGGCGGCAGCGACGTCGCCGTCGGGCGGGTAGAGCAGGGCACGGCCGACCACCAGCCCGCGAACCACGGGATGCGCCAAGGCATTGCCCCAGGACGCCAGGTCGTCGGCCGGGTTGCCGGACGGCACGCCGCCGAGCACCACAACCGGCAACGTGGTGGTGTCCAACACCTTCAGGTCCGACGGCGCCGGCAGCTTCAACCAGGTGTACGCCGAGGTGACACCCAGCGCCGATGCCACCGTGACGGCCCGGGCCAGCGACTGGGCGTCCTTCTGCAGCACCAACTTGCCCGCGTCGTCACGGGCGTACGGCAGCGGCTCGACCATGGCCATCAGCCCCTGCCCGGCCAGATCCGTCACGGCGTCGGCGCAGCCCTGGAGGGTGGGAATGGTGCCGGCGTCGGAGTCGACGATGCGCAGCAGCATCTTGCCGCCGTCCAGCCGACAGTCCGAAATGGACTGGCCGTCGTAGCCGGTGAACCGGTCCTCGATCTCCCAGTCGGCGCCGGCCAGGCCGCCGCGGTTCATCGAGCCGATGACGATCTTGTCGTGCAGCGCGTCGAGCAGCAGCAGCTCCTCGACGATGTCCGGGGTGGCCAGCAGGCCGTCCACCGCGGGATTGGCCAGCGCCGTGAGCAGCCGGTCGAGCAGCTCACGGCGGTCGGACATGGCCAGCGGATCGCCGCCGACACCCAGCGCCCCTCGTGCTGGGTGATCGGCCGCGACCAGGAACAGCGTGCCCTTGCCGGACAGCAGCGTCGGTCGGCGCCGCCGCGTGGCGTAGGCGACCGAGACCGCATGCGGGTCGGTCGCCCTGGTGTGCAGCAGGCCGGCCCACTGCTGGTCAGTCAACAAGGGAAAGCAGCTCCTCGATCTCGCCCGCGTCGGGCATCGCGTCGGCGCAGGCCAGCCGGGAGGCCACGATCGCGCCGGCGGCGTTGGCGTGCCGGGCGATCGTCACCGGGTCCCAGCCGGCCAGCAGGCCGTTGATCACCGAGCCGCCGAACGCGTCGCCGGCCCCCAGCCCACACACCACCTCGACCCGTTGCGGCGTCACGGTTTCCCGATGCTCGGGCGTGGCGACGAGCACACCGTCGGCCCCCTTCTTCACCAGGGCAAGGGAAATCCCCCGGGCCAGCAGCCGGTCCGCGGCCTCGTCCGGGTCGGACGTGCCCACGGCCACCTCGACCTCGGCCCGGTTGCCCACAGCCACCGTGACGTGGTCCAGCATCCAGCCGATCTCGGTCCGCGCAGTGTCCACATCGGACCAGAACATCGGACGGTAGTCGAGGTCCAGCACGGTGTGCCCGCGCCTGCCCCGCCGCTCCAGGATCTTGCGCTGAGTGGAGCGGGCGGGCTCGGTGCACACCCCGGTGCCGGTGACCCACAGCAGCGGCACGTCCTCGACGACGTCCCACGGCACGTCGGCCTCGGTCAGCGTGAGGTCCGGCGCGATCGGCAGCCGGTAGAACAGCAGTGGCGGATCGGCCGGCGGGTTCAGCTCGCAGAACACCACCGGCGTCAGCAGATCCGGCGCGGTGCCGACGAAAGAGGGCGACACGCCGAACCCCGCCAGCGCCTTGCGCACGTACTCGCCGAAGCCGTCCGGGCCGACCTTGGTCAGCACGGCCGTGCGCCGGCCGAGCCGGGCGGCGGCCACCGCGACGTTGGTGGCCGTGCCGCCCAGTGACTTGGCGAAGGTGCTCACGTCGGCCAGCGGCACGCAGCTCTGCTCCGGGTACAGGTCGACCCCGACCCGGCCGATCGTGAGCGCCTCCACATTCGTGCTCACTGCGCCGCCCCACGGAGTTCGTGCTGCAGCGCCTCCAGTTCCGCGCCACCGGCCATCTGCCTGGTCAGTTCCTCCAGGGTGATGTCCTTCTTGTCGAAGGAACCCAGGCTGCGGCCTCGCTTCAACAACAGGAACCGGTTGCCCACCGGGTAGGCGTGGTGCGGGTTGTGCGTGATCAGCACGACGCCGAGGCCGCGGTCGCGGGCCTGGGCGACGTACTTGAGCACCACACCGGCCTGCTTCACGCCCAGCGCCGCGGTCGGCTCGTCCAGGATGAGCACCTTGGCGCCGAAGTAGACCGCCCGCGCAATGGCCACACACTGGCGCTCGCCGCCGGACAGCGTGCCCACCGGCTGCTCCGCGTCCCGCAGGTCGATGCCCATGTCGGCCAACGCCCAGCGGGTCTCGTCCCGCGCCTTGCGGCGGTCCAGCATCCGGAACGGCCCGAACCCCTTCGTCGGCTCGGAACCGAGGAAGAAGTTGCGCCACACCGACATCAGCGGCACCACGGCCAGATCCTGGTACACGGTCGCGATGCCGCGGTCCAGCGCCTCGCGGGGCGAGGCCAGCCGCACCGGCTCGCCGTCGACCAGCAGCTGGCCGGCGTCGTGCTGGTGCAGCCCGGCCAGGATCTTGATCAGCGTGGACTTGCCGGCGCCGTTGTCGCCGAGCACGCAGGTGACCTCGCCCGCGTTGACCACGGTGGACACGTCCCGCAGCGCGATCACGCTGCCGTACGTCTTGCCGACGTCGCGGACCTCCAGCAGTGCGCTCATCGCCGCGCCCTTTCCGCCCTGGCCCGGAAGCCGTTGTTCACCAGCACCGCGGCCAGCAGCATGATGCCGAGGAACAGCTTGAACCAGTCGCTGTTCCAGTGCGCGTAGACGATGCCCTGGTTGGCCATGCCGAAGATCAGCGCGCCGATCGCGGCGCCGACGGCCGAGCCGAAGCCGCCGGTCAGCAGGCAGCCGCCGATGACCGCCGCGATGATGTACTGGAACTCCAGGCCGATGCCCTGATTGGCCTGCACGGTGGTGAACCGCAGGATGTTGATCGTGCCGACCAGCCAGGCCGCGCCGGACGTCGCCATGAACAGCACGATCTTGCTGCGGCCCACCGGCACGCCGACCGCGCGGGAGCTGGGCGCGGAGCCGCCGACGGCGAAGATCCAGTTGCCGAAGCGGGTCCGGGCCAGCACCCAGGCCGCGATCGCCGTGACGAGAACCCACCACACGATGGAGATCGGGAACGGCACGCCGGCCACGGTGAACGTGGACGCGAACAGGTAGCCGGCCGAGGCGTAGCCCGGCGCGGTCGCGATGCCCGACACCTGGACGGTGCCGGTCACCAGCGTCGTGACGCCGAGATTGAGGCCCTGCAAGGCGAAGAAGGTGCCCAGCGTGACGATGAAGCTGGGCAGCCTGGTCCGCATCACCAGCCAGCCGTTGAACGCGCCGACGGCCAGCGCGAACACCAGCGACACCGCGATGGCCAGCCAGACGTTCACGCCCAGCTTGGTCGCCAGCATCGCCGTCACCAGCGAGGTCGACGCCGTCATCACCCCGGCGGACAGGTCGAACTCGCCGCCGATCATCAGCAGCGCCACGGCGACCGCGACGATCCCGAGCGTGGCCGAGGTGTCCAGCCACGTCGAGATCCCGGCCAACGTCACGAACTGACTGGTGATCACCGTGAAGAAGACGAACACCACGAGCGCGCCGATCAGCGCGCCGATCTCCGGCCGGATGGCCAGTCGGGTGAGCAGGCCGGGACTGGCGATGCGCTCGTCGGTCGTCAGCGTGCCCGAGAAATCACTCATCGGGTTCCCCGCGCCGCGTACTGCGACACCTTGTCCACATTGGACTTGTCGACGAAGCCGGGGCCGGTGAGCACGGGCTGGCCGCCGCCGACGGTGTTCGCGTTGTCGTGGTAGAGCTTGAGCATCACGATCGGCAGGTAGCCCTGCTCGTACTGCTGCTGGTCGACCGCGAAGGCGACCTGGCCGGCCTTGATCGCGCTGACCACGTCCGAGTTGAGGTCGAAGGTGGCCACGGTGGCCTTGGAGTTGGTCTCCTTGGCCGCGTTCACCGCGGACAGCGCGATCTGCGGGTTGAGCGTGAGCACCGCGTCGATCGAGGAGTCGGTCTGCAGCGCGCCCTTGATCTTGGCCTCGACGTCGGTCGGGTTGTTGATGTCCACCTGGAGGTTGGTGGTCTTGCCGAAGCCCTGCTTGGCGCCGTCGCAGCGCTGGGCCAGGCCGACGTTGCCGGCCTCGTGGATCACGCACAGCAGGTTGGTCTTGCCGGCCGACTTGAGCTTGGCGCCGGCCTGCTGGCCGGCGATGCCCTCGTCCTGGCCGACGTGCGCCAGCGCGCCGAAGGCGGCGCTCTGCGACTGGCCCGAGTTGATGGTGACGACCGGGATGCCGGCCTTGACCGCGGCCTGGATGGAGGACTTGAGCGCGTCCGGGTTGGCCATGGACACGACCAGGCCGTCGACGTGCTGAGCGACCGCGTTGTCGATCAACTTCGACTGCGCCCCAGGATCGCCGTCGGAGTTGTAGGTGACGTTCACGCCCAGCTGCTTGCCGGCGTCGGTGGCGCCGTTCTTCACCACGTTCCAGAACGAGTCGCCGGCCGAGCCGTGCGTGACCACCGCGACGTTCATCGGACCGCCGCTGGTCGCCGAGCCGTTCGCCGGGGTCGAGCCGCCGCTGGAGGAAGAGGCGGGTCCGCTGCACGCGGCCAGCGCCATCGCACCGGCCGCGGCCGCCATGCCAAGCAGGATCCTCTTGGACTTCTTGGACAACATTGTCGCTCCTGGGGAAGTGCGGCCGCCGGTTACAGGTCCCGGACGACCGTGTCGAGGTAAGCGATGCTCCGAGCGGTGTCACGCAGGGGCCCAGAGTCCCCCTCGGTGCCATCCTCGGCCAGGGCGGTGTCCTGCTCCAGGACGTACCACCCCTCGTAACCCGCCTCGTGGAGGGAGCGCACGATCGCCCCCACCTCCACATCGCCGTCGCCCAGCGGCACGTACATGCCCTGCGCGACCGCGTCGGCGTAGCCGAGCCGACCCGACCGAACCTCGTCGGCGATCTCGGCCCGGACATCCTTGAGGTGCACGTGGCTGATCCTGGCGGCATGGCGCTTGGCCAGCTCGACCGGGTCGGTGCCACCGATCAGCAGGTGCCCGGTGTCCAGGCACAGCGGCAGATCCGAGTCGACGAGGAAGCGCTCGACCTCGGCGCCGCGTTCGACGTGCGTGCCCACGTGCGGGTGCAACACCGTCGACAGTCCGTGCCGTGCCGCGACTTCCCTGATCGCGGCACAGGTGGAGATCAGGGTGGTCCATTCGCCATCGGTCAACTGTGGACGCTCGTCGTAGCCGTCCAGACCCGTTGCGGCGGCGAGCACCAGGACCTCGGCCCCGCCGGCGGCGAGCACCTTCGCGGAGTGCTCGGCAACCCTCAGAGTTTCCTCAGTGCGCGTGGCGTCGTGCAGGACGACGGCCAGGAATCCGCCGACCAGGGTCAACCGGTGTCCGGCGAGCGTCTCACGCAGAACGGCCGGGTCCTCCGGCAGATACGCCGGCGGACCGAGCTCGGTCGCGGTCAGTCCCAGCTCGCTCATCTGCGACAACACCAGGTCGACCGGCAGCATCCGGCCCCAGCCGGGCACCTCGCAGACGCCCCAGGAGATCGGGGCCCCGGCGATCTTGAGCCTCGTCATGCGCCCACCTCCGACAGCAGCCGGACCGGGTTGCCCGAGCGGCGCGACGTCTCGCACGCCTCGGCCAGACGCAGGCTGACCAGGCTGTCCCGAACCGGGGAGGGATTGTCGGCACGACCGGCCACCACGTCGACGAACACCGCCATCTCGTTGAGGTACGCGTTGCGGAATCGTTCCGGGAACCCGGGGTAGGCGTCAATGGACACCGTGGGCCCGTCCGCTTCGAGCGAGGTCAGCGGCGTGCGCGGGTCTAGACCAACCGTGAGTGAGTCCTTGCTGCCGAGTACCTCGATGCGGTGGTCGTAGCCGAGCGGGTCGTGCCGCCCGCCGGCGATCAGCGCGTGCGCCCCACCGGCGAACTTGAGCATGATGACCGCGTTGTCCACGTCGTCGGCGTCGGCGAAAGCCTGGTCGACCAGGACCGAGCCGGACGCGTAGACCTCGATCACCGGCTCGCCGACCAGCCATGGCACGGCGTCCAGATCGTGCACGAAAAGATCGCGGAAGATGCCCCCGGACGCCGGCAGGTAGCCGAAGTCCGGCGGCTGGGCGTCGTTGCCCAGGGCCCGCACCAGGTACACGGTGCCCACCTCACCGGCCCGCAGCCGGCGGTGCAACTCGACGATGGCCGGGTCGAACCGGCGCTGGAAGCCGACCAGGACGGTCGCGCCGACCTTCTCCACCTCGTCGACCAGGGCCTGCATGGTGGCCAGGTCGCCGGCGATCGGCTTCTCGCAGAGCACGGGAATGCCAGTGCCGATGCTGCGGCGCAGCATCTCCGGATGGGTGTTGGTCGGGGTGGCCAGCAGGACGCCGTCCGTGGCCAGCAGCGCGTCGAGGTCGTCGACGTGGCTGGTGCCGTTGCCCAGTTCGGCGGCGGCGCGGGCGGCGCGGCCGGGCACCGGATCGAACAGGACGACCTCGTCCACCTGGTCCAGGGAGGCGAGGTTGGCGGCGTGCATGGCGCCGATTCGCCCGACGCCGGCAACTCCGATGCGCATGTGCGGGATCTCCATCCGGTCGTTAGAGCGCTCTATTGGTTGGAGCGCTCCAACCCTGTATGGTGCGTCACACGGATGTCAAGGGCCGGTTTCATGCTTGTGACCTTTGGATCGGTCAAGCCTGGAGGTGCGGATTGGGCCGTCCGACCATGGAGGACGTGGCGGCGCGAGCCGGGGTGTCGCGTGCGCTGGTCTCGTTGGTCATGCGGGGCTCGCCCAAGGTCAGCGAGCAGCGGCGCAGCGCCGTGCTGGCCGCGGCCGAGGAGCTCGGCTACTCGCCACACCTGATGGCCCGGTCGCTGGCCAGCGCGACGTCGACCGTGCTGGCCGCGATGGTGTCCGACCTGAACAACGCCTTCTTCGCCGAGGTGGTGGACGGCTTCGACGCCGCCGTCACCGAGCAGGGCTTCGACCTCATCATCAACACCGGCGGCCGCAGCCCGACCAGGGAGCGCCGCGCGGTGGACAACCTGTTGTCCTTCCGCCCGGCCGGCGTCGCGCTGCTCGGGCCGGTCGTGCCGGCGTCGACGATCGCCAAGGCGGCCGAGCAGTCCCCGCTGGTGCTGGTGTCCCGCGCGTCCCGGTTGTCCACTGTGGACACGATAAACGACGATGGCGAGGTCGGCTCCGGGCTGGCCGTCGACCACCTCGTGGAGCTCCACCATCGGCACATCGTCCATCTGGACGGTGGCGGCGGTTCGCAGGCATCGCTGCGACGTAAGGGATACGTCGCCGCGATGCAGCGACACGGGCTGCAACCTCTGGTGGTGGCCAGTGAGTACACTGACACCGCCGGCGCACGGGCCGCACGCGAGCTGATCGAGGCCGGTGGCCCGCTGCCCACGGCGATCGTGGCCGCCAACGACTACAACGCCGTCGGCGCAATCTCCGCACTGGAGGACGCCGGCCTGCGTGTGCCGCAGGACATCTCGGTGATCGGCTACGACAACACGTCACTGGCCGCGCTGCGGCACGTCTCACTGACCACTGTGGACCAGCCCCGGCACGAGATGGGCCGGCTGGCCGCACAGGCCCTGATCGACCGGGTGCGCGGGCGGACCGACGCCGTCCACCAGCTGCTGCACCCGTCCCTGGTGGTCCGCGCGACCACCGCGCACCGAGGAGGAATCTGACCGTGAACGTGACACCGCACTGGATCGACGGGGCCCGGACCACCGGCTCCTCGACCCGCACCGGTGACGTCTTCCGGCCCAGCACCGGGGAGGTGGCGCGGCAGGTCGCGCTGGCCGACCAGTCCGATGTGGACCTGGCCGTGGCCGCCGCGGCCAAGGCGGCGCAGTCGTGGTCGGACTCCTCGCTGTCCACCCGCAGTCGGATCCTGTTCGCCTTCCGGCAGCTGGTGCACGAGCACACGGCCGAGCTGGCCGAGATCATCAGCGCCGAGCACGGCAAGGTCGTCTCCGACGCCGCCGGCGAGGTGCAGCGCGGGCTCGAGGTCGTCGAATTCGCTTGTGGCATCCCGCATCTGCTCAAGGGCGAGCACTCCGAGCAGGTGTCCCGCGGCGTGGACGCGTACTCGGTGCGCGAGCCGCTGGGCGTGGTCGCCGGCATCACTCCGTTCAACTTCCCCGTGATGGTCCCGATGTGGATGTTCCCGGTGGCCATCGCCACCGGGAATGCCTTTGTGCTCAAGCCTTCCGAGCGTGACCCGTCGGCGTCCGTACGGCTGGCCGAGCTGTTCGGCGAGGCCGGCCTGCCCGATGGCGTGCTGAATGTCGTCCAGGGCGACGCCACCGCCGTGAACGCGCTGCTCGACCACCCCGACGTGGCCGGCGTTTCCTTCGTCGGCTCCACGCCGATCGCCAAGCACGTCTACTCCCGCGGCACCGCCAACGGCAAGCGGGTGCAGGCGTTGGGCGGGGCCAAGAACCACATGGTCGTGCTGCCCGACGCCGATATCGACGTCGCCGCCGACGCCGCCGTGTCCGCCGGCTATGGCAGCGCCGGCGAGCGGTGCATGGCCATCTCGGTGATCGTCGCCGTCGGTGACGTGGCCGACCGCCTGGTCGAGGCCATCGCCGCCCGCACCCGGCAGCTTGTCACCGGCCCCGGCGACAACGCGTCGTCGCAGATGGGCCCGTTGGTCACCGGCGTGCACCGGGACCGGGTTTCGTCCTATGTGGACGCCGGCGTCGCCGAGGGCGCCACTCTCGTCGTCGACGGCCGCGGCTACGCCCCCGCCGGCTTCGAGAACGGCTTCTGGGTCGCGCCCACCCTGTTCGACCACGTCACCCCGCAGATGTCCATCTACCGCGACGAGATCTTCGGCCCCGTGCTGTCGGTCGTGCGGGTCGAGACCTTCGAGGACGCCGTCCGACTGGTCAACGACAACCCGTACGGCAACGGCACCGCCGTCTACACCGGCGACGGCCTGGCCGCCCGCGAGTACCAGCGGCGGGTGCACGTCGGCATGGTCGGCATCAACGTGCCCATCCCGGTGCCGATGGCCTACTACTCCTTCGGCGGCTGGAAGGACTCCCTGTTCGGCGACACCCACGTGCACGGGGCCGAGGGCGTCCGGTTCTACACCCGGGCCAAGGCCGTCACCGCCCGCTGGCCCCGCCAGTCCGGCATCGACCTCGGATTTCCCACCAACGGCTGACGCGATCGGCGCAACGGCGGCCGGGCTTCGTGCCACGCTCGTGACCTGAGCCCGGCCAGCCGCAAACGCAAGCCCAAGAAGAACGACACCGGCAAGGCGCGTACCACGCGGGTGTCCCCGCTGGCCGAGACGTTCGAGTAGGCGTTGGAGATCAAGAATCTGGTGCACGCCCGGACCTGGGCGTCCGACCTGATCGGCCATTACCGCGCCATCGCCTGGGATGCCGGCCGCGACCCGGAGATCACCATCGGGCAGTTGCCGTTCGAGATCGCCGATCACGGCGGGGCCGCCGCGACAGCGTCGGCGTTGGCACTGAGCCTGGTCGGCCGGCGGAAGCGACGGGCCGAATTCGCCGCGCTGGGTGAGAAACTCGCGCTCGCCACCGGGACGATGCCGGCCTGGTACGCCGGCGACCTGAAGCTGCGCCCGCTCGCCGCCCATTCGATCACCGACGCCAACCGGAACTACGAGGCGATCGTCCTGGAGTACCACGACCACACGTTGGGCGTGATCGTCGAGCACATCGGCCTGATGCGCTTGCTCAGCGCCGTCGTGCGCGGCCCGGGCACGGGCATCGAGTTCGTCCGAGAGCTGGCTCGGCCGGTCGCACCGGACGGGAACCCGGTCGCGCTGAGCCCGGCCGAGGTGTCGTACCGCCTGTTCGGCCCGGTGACCATGTTCGTGGACGAGGGTCCGGACTTCGACTCCGAGAACGACCTGCCGGCCGGGCAGTTCAGGAAGGTCATCGGGCGGACGGCGCTGCTGGAGGCGGTCCTGACCGACCTGCCCCCGGTGCCGGCCGACGAAGGCGTGATCGAACAGTTCATGACCGCCTGTGGCACGGACGAGAAGTGGTCGCGCTGGTGGGCCGGCTTCATAGTCCGCGGCGCCGAGGAGACCGGCCGCGCCGTGACCGACTTCGGCCTGCACTTCGGCCATGCGCAGATCCTCAAACTGGCGCGGGAGGTGGCCATGCCGCCGGCGGACGTGCCGGCGCTGACCGAGGCCATCCGCGCCTGGGCCCGCTTCACCCACGCCGACTGGCCGGACGACCTCTCGGAGCTGCTGGCGGGATACGCGATCCTCAACGCCCGGGAAACCGGTTCCTGATGGGCGTCGGCCCGGGCCGACGTGCTGGCCGCCGAGGTGACACGCTGATCGGCTGATTGGAATGCCGGCCGGGCCACGTGCGACGATTCGCCGCATGAGCCCGGTCAGCCGTAACCGCAAGCCCAAGCGCAAGGGGTCGCCGCACCGCGTGCGCCCGCAGTCCCCGGTCGAGGCGGCGATCGATGCCGCGAACGACCTGCTGGGCATGAAGTCGCTGTACGAGGCGCAGCTGTGGGCGGCGGGGCTGATCGGCGGGTTCTGGCGGTCGGCGTGGCAGCGGGAGGGCGACCCGGACGAGACGATGGACCGCTCGGTGGAGCGGCTGGTCGACGCGTTGGTGGAGCAGGCCAGCCCGGCGACGCTGGCGGCGCTGCTGGCGCTGGGCTCGGTGGGCTACGACGAGGAACGCGGCTTCTTCCTGGACGCGGCGACGGAGCTGACCTCGGCCGGCGTGCCGGCGCCGGACTGGTACCGGCAGGAGCAGCCGGAGCTGGTCGACGCCTGGTCGGTGGCGGACCAGTTCGGCGACGTCGAGCTGATCACGCTGGGTTACGCGGACATCGTCATGGGTGTGCTGGTCGACCACGCGCAGGCGCTGCACATCGCGCAGATCGCGGTGGTCGAGCGGGCCGAGACGGACGCCAAGGAGCTGGCCCGGGAGCTGGGCGTGAACATCGACCCGACGCCGAAGCCGGTGCGGCTGACGGCGGCCGAGGCGCTGGAGCGCATCGACGGCCCGCTCGGGCTGTTCCTGGTGGACGGCCCCGAGGCCCACGGCGAGCTGCTGGACATGGCCGACGACACCAACCCGGCGATGGAGTTCGCGCTGCTGCAGGCCCGGGTCGCGACGCTGTCCGACGACCTGCCGGAGCTCGAGGACTTCGAGCCGGTGGTCGACGAGTTCCTGGACTCGCGCCCGTTCGCCGACGTCGAGCTGGCCCGGTCGTGGGCGGTGCTGGTGACCAGCTCCGCCTCGTCCAACGGCCGCCGGGTCCGCCAGATCGGGCCGGCGTCGCTGGACTACCTGCTCAGCGTGGGCCTGCCGGCCAACATCGAGATCTCCGACGAGGACCTCGCGCTGCTGCCGGAGATCGTCACGGCCTGGGTGCACTTCACCTGCACGCCCGAGCAGCTCGTGGTGTGGGAAGAGCGGCTGCCCGAGATCCTGGCCCGCTTCGCCGAGGCCTATCACGACCCGGAGCTGGTCGAGTTCCGCGCCGAGAGCGACGAGCTGGTGGCGCTGCGGGACATCGAGGAGGCCCTGGAGGCCGACTTCGACGACCTGCTGCCGGTGCCCGAGGACGTCGAGCAGACCGCGCACGTGCTGAAGATCGTGTTCCCGGACGCGGAGAAGCAGGTCGAGGTCGAGTCCACGACCTCGCTGGACGAGCTCAGCGTGATCATCCAGCGGGCCTTCGACCTGGAGCCCGACCCGGCCTGGGACTTCGTCACCGCCGCCGGCGGCCTGATCGGCCCGGAGTCGGACGTGATCGTGGCCGAGATCGGCATCGAGGGCCTGCACTTCGGCTACGTCGTCGGCGCGCTGGACAGCGTCGAGGCCCGCATCGAGGTCGTGGCCGTCGCCCAGCGAGAAGGCACCTACCCCCGCGTCATCTGATCCGCGAGTCCCGCTCTCGGGCAACTGAGTTACCGGTTCGGAACTCGACACATGGTTGCCTGACAGCGGGACTCGCGGCGGGTGTCAGTCGTCGCTGGTCTTGCGGCGTCCTCGCTTGATCTCGCTGCGCTGGTGCTTGGCCGCCAGGCGCCGCTCCTTGGCGCCACGAGAGGGCTTGGTCGGGCGGCGCCTGGGGGGCGGCGGGGCCGATGCCGTGCGCAGCACCGTCACCAGGCGTTCCCGGGCGGCGTTGCGGTTGGCCAGCTGCGAGCGGAACTCGCTGGCCGAGATGGTCAGCACGCCGTCGACCAGGCGGCCGGCCAGCCGGGCCAGGATGCGCGGACGCAGGTGTTCGGGGATGGACGGGGATGCCGCCACGTCGAAGGACAGCTCCACGCGGCTGTCGGTCGTGTTCACGCCCTGTCCCCCCGGTCCGGAGGACCGGGAGAACCGTTCGCGCAGTTCCGTGCCGGCGATCACCAGCGACGGCGTCACCAGGAGTTCGTCGGCCATGGCCCCAAGATTACGGGGCCCGTCCACCGAAAAACCCGGTCAGAACCGGGGGTGGTCGCCCCGCAGCACGACCCGCTCGGCGCCGGCCGGCCCGATCTCGCCGAGCACCCACGCCGGCACGTGCCGGGCGGTGAGCACGGCCAGCGCGCGGTCGGCGTCCTCGGCCGAGACGACGGCGACCATGCCGACGCCCATGTTGAACGCCTTCTCCATCTCGCCCCGCTCGACCCGCCCGCGCTGGGCGATCAGCGCGAACACCGGGGCCGGCGTCCAGGTGCCGCGGTCCAGCGTGGCGGTCAGGCCGTCCGGGATGACCCGGGCCAGGTTGGACACCAGGCCGCCGCCGGTGATGTGCGCGAACGTGCGGGCGTCGGCCTCGGCGGCCAGCGCCAGGCAGTCCTTGGCGTAGATCTTGGTCGGCTCCAGCAGCTCCTCGCCCAGCGTCCGGCCGAACTCCTCGACGTGGCCCTCCAGCGGCATCCGGCCGATGTCCAGCAGCACGTGCCGGGCCAGCGAGTAGCCGTTGGAGTGCAGGCCGGTGGAGCCCATGGCGATCACCACGTCGCCGTCCCGCACCCGCTCCGGCCCGAGGATCTTGTCCGCCTCGACCACGCCGACGCCGGTGGCCGACACGTCGTACGCGCCGTCGGACATCAGCCCCGGGTGCTCAGCGGTCTCGCCGCCGAGCAGCGCGCAGCCGGCCTGCACGCAGCCCTCGGCGATACCCTTGACGATGGCCGCGACCTTCTCCGGCACGACCTTGCCGATGGCGATGTAGTCCTGCAGCAGCACCGGCTCGGCCCCGCAGACCACCAGGTCGTCCACCACCATGGCGACCAGGTCGACGCCGATGGTGTCGTGCACGTCCATCGCCTGCGCGACCGCGATCTTGGTGCCGACGCCGTCGGTGGAAGCGGCCAGCACCGGCTCCTTCCACCGGTCCAGCTTCAGCTTGAACAGGCCGGCGAAGCCGCCGATGCCGCCCAGCACCTCGGGCCGGTTGGCCTTCGCGGCCCACGGCTTGAACTGCTCGACCGCCTCCTCGCCCGCGGCGATGCTGACGCCGGCCGCCGCGTAGGTGGCCTTCGGGCTGTTGGTATCCGTGCTCACGGTCGAGAAGCTCCGTTACTCGAGGGGTCAGGGACGCGCCCGGATCAGGGTCGTCGGAGTGCGTCTTCGGCACCGTACCCGTTGGCGAGCACGGGTGCGGCGGAGCCCGAGACAGCCTTCTCCTCGATGCCTTCCAGCAGATGCTTGCCGATCATGGCTTCTTCCGGCAGCGGGATCGGGTAGTCGCCGTCGAAGCAGGCGCAGCACAGCCGGGTCTTGGGCTGCTCGCTGGCGGCGACCAGCGCCTCGAGCGACACGTAGCCCAGCGAGTCGGCGCCGATGGACCGGCGGATGCCCTCGAAGTCCAGCCCGTTGGCCACCAGCTCGGCCCGGGAGGCGAAGTCGATGCCGTAGAAGCAGGGCCAGCGCACGGGCGGCGAGGCGATCCGGACGTGCACCTCGATCGCGCCGGCCTCGCGCAGCATGCGCACCAGCGCCCGCTGCGTGTTGCCGCGGACGATGGAGTCGTCCACGACGACGAGGCGCTTGCCGCGGATGACGTCCCGCAGCGGGTTGAGCTTGAGCCGGATGCCCAGCTGGCGGATGGTCTGCGAGGGCTGGATGAAGGTCCGGCCGACGTAGGCGTTCTTGACCAGTCCGGAGCCGTACGGGATGCCGGAGGCCTGGGCGTAGCCGATGGCCGCGGGCGTGCCGGACTCCGGCACCGGGATGACCAGGTCGGCCTCGACCGGGAACTCGTGGGCCAGCCGGCGGCCGATGTCGACGCGGGTGGCGTGCACCGAGCGGCCGCTGATCGTGGTGTCCGGGCGGGCCAGGTAGACGTACTCGAAGATGCAGCCCTTGGGCTCGGGGGTGGCGAAGCGAGCCGACCGCAGGCCGTCGGCGTCGATGGCCAGCAGCTCGCCCGGCTCCACCTCACGCACGAAGGACGCGCCGACGATGTCCAGCGCCGCCGTCTCGCTGGCCACGACCCAGCCGCGCTCCAGCCGGCCGAGCACCAGCGGTCGCACGCCCTGCGGATCGCGGGCCGCGTACAGCGTGTCCTCGTCCGACCACACCAGGCAGAACGCGCCACGCAGGGTGGGTAGTAACTCCATCGCCGCCTGCTCCAGGCCCTTGTCGGCGGCGGTCGCCGCCAGCAGGCCGGACATCAGGTCGGAGTCGGTGGTGGCGCCGCCGCGCATGTCCACGCCGAGATCTTTGGCGCGGGCCAGCAGTTCGGCGGTGTTGACCAGGTTTCCGTTGTGGCCCAGCGCCATGCCGCTGCCGGTGGCGGTGGTGCGGAACACCGGCTGCGCGTTCTCCCACGTGGTGGAGCCGGTGGTCGAGTAACGGCAGTGGCCGACGGCCAGATAGCCGTGCAGCGAGGACAGGGTCTGCTCGTCGAACACCTGGCTGACCAGGCCGAGATCCTTGAACACCACGATCTGCTTGCCGTCGGCGACCGAGATGCCGGCCGCCTCCTGCCCGCGGTGCTGGAGGGCGTAGAGGCCGTAGTAGGTGAGCTTGGCCACGTCTTCGCCCGGGGCCCAGACCCCGAAGACGCCACATTCCTCACGCGGTTCGCGCTCGGTTTCGTCGGACGATGAGTCGGAGACAGAGTCGGGCACTGACACAGACCGGTCGGTGGGCACCGAGAGAACTCCCTAGTGACGGCGTCGGACCTACCTCAGTGTAAGTGTCGAACAGGTCAACACACGGTGTCCGTGACCCGCCTGTGTGCCACATGACACATGCCTACGAGTGGCAGCCGTCCACCTTCGTGACCGTGTCGGCGCTGTCGATCACGGCGTCCTGCTGGTGCACATGGCACAACACAAGATCACCCACGTGGATGCCGGCCGGCAGGTTCCAGGCGTCGATACTGATCTTGTCCACGGTGGCCAGCGGCGACTGGCCCGGCCCGGGAGGCTCCTGCTCCAGCAGCGCGCAGGTGGGCTCGCCGTGCTGGGACTGGCAGAACTGGGCCACGGTGAAGTCGAGATTGCCGTCCCACTCGCGCGGGGTGACGCCCCAGACGAAGGCGGTGGCGACGGCCACGAGTCCGAGGCACGCGAGAACGCCGGTGCCGATGAGCGCGAGCCTGCGCATCCTCGTCACCGGTCCTCGACCCGGACAATTCGTCCGAGATCGTTCGTACGTGCGAAAACGGACACGCAAGAATGTTACTTGCCCCCAAGCCGATGGTAAAGGGGCGGTCACGACATGGCACGCACCAAGGGCAACTGGGCGGACAGGTCGGCGCGGCTGCCCGAGGCGCTGACCCGGTCGCCGGCGACGGCGTCTGCCCAGGTCAGACGGCCGGTGGACAGCTCGAGCCAGGTGCGGGCGTCCATCTCGATCACGTTGGGCGGCGTGCCACGGGTGTGACGCACACCCGAGATGCACTGCACCGCGGCGAAGGGCGGCACCCGCACCTCGACGCTGCGGCCGGGCGCGTCCTGGGCCAGAGTGCGCAGGCTCAGCTTCACCGCGGCGGCGAGTTTCGGCCGCTCAGGGACGTCTTCCGTGCCGTCCAGCCAGGGCAGCACCGCCTGCAGGGCGGCCATCAGGTCACGCGGGTCCACGAGCGACGGCACGCGCCCACCGTAGCGTTACGACCGTTTGGAGCATTGCGGGTAAACGTTCCATAAGGAAACCTTCTTTACTATTCCGTCGCCGCCCGGAACTCCTGTGAGGAGGCGGTCCATTGCTCCGCAGAAGCCAGGTGCCCTGGCTGGTCACCGCGCTCGGCCTGGCACTGGTCGTGCCGGCCGCCGGCGCCGACGCAAGCGCGCAGCCCAGAGTCGCCGCGCCGGCCGCCCCGGGACAGGTCGTCACGGTGCCCGGCTGGAAGCTCCAGACCAGCAGGACGGCGACCCAGACCGGCGCGACCCTGTCCTCGCCGACCTATGACGACAGCTCATGGACGTCGGTGCCGGCCCGCTCGACCGTCATGGGCGGCCTGATCTCGGCCGGCAGGTACGGCGACCTCAACTACTCGACGAACCTCAAGAACGTCGACAAGTCCGACTTCACGGTGCCGTGGTGGTACCGGGAGACCTTCAGCGCCGGCGCGACCTCCGGCTCGCACACGTTCCTGCGGCTGACCAACGGCATCATCGGCGGCTCGGAGATCTGGCTCAACGGCACCAAGATCGGCACCACCGACACCGGCTCGTACCCGGCGCACGAGTTCGACGTCACCGGCACACTCAAGTCGGGCACGAATGCGCTGGCCATCAAGGCGTCGCCGGCCGACCCGAGCAAGCAGCTGTCGATCTCCTGGGTGGACTGGACCCAGCTGCCGCCGGACAACAACATGGGCATCTGGCGGGACGTGCAGCTGGCCGAGACCGGCGCGGTGACGGTCCGCAACACCCGGGTCGTCACCTCGGTGGCGAACGACCTCAAGAGCGCCGATCTGACGATCAAGGCCGAGGTCTCCAACAACACCAACGCGTCCGTCACCACGACCGTCGCGGGGACCGTCGACTCGACGGCGTTCAGCCAGAACGTGACGCTGACCGCCAACCAGACCAAGACCGTCAGCATCGCCCAGCACCTGACCGATCCGCGGGTCTGGTGGCCGTACGAGATGGGCGACCAGCCGCTGTATCACCTGGCGCTCAACGCATCCGTGGACGGCAAGGTCTCCGACAGCGCCGCCACCGACTTCGGCGTGCGCGACGTGAAGTCGGCGATGAAGGACGGCGCCATGTCGTTCACCGTGAACGGCAAGCCGTTCCTGGTGCGCGGCGGCGGCTGGTCGTCGGACCTGTTCCTGCGCTACGACCCGCAGAAGCTGAGCGACCAGCTGGCGTACGTCCGCGACCTCGGGCTGAACACCATTCGCCTCGAGGGCAAGGAAGAGAACGACGAGATGTACGCGCTGGCCGACAAGCTGGGCATCATGATGATGCCGGGCTGGGAGTGCTGCTCGTACTGGCAGAGCTACGGCAGCTGGAAGGCCGCCGACCACACCGTGGCCAACGCCTCGGCCGTCACCGAGGGCCTGCGGCTGCGCAACCACCCCAGCATCCTCGGCTTCTACATCGGCAGCGACACCGCGCCGCCGGCCGCGGTGGAGAAGGACTACCTGGACGGGCTGAAGGTCTCCGACTGGCAGGCCCCGATCATCTCGTCGGCGGCCAAGGCCAGCAGCCCGGTGACCGGCGCCTCCGGCAACAAGATGGACGGCCCGTACTGGTGGATCCCGCCGAACTACTGGTACGGCAACAAGCTCGGCGGCGCGTTCGGCTTCGCCTCCGAGGTGGGCCCCGGTCCGGACATCCCGGACGCCGACGCGCTCAAGCAGTACCTGTCCCCGTCGGAGCTGTCCGACCTGTGGCAGAACGGTTCCAAAGCCCAGTACCACCTCTCGCCCAGCGGCGACTTCTCCAAGCTGGGGTCCTTCCTGACCGCGCTGGGCAAGCGTTACGGCACGCCGAAGAGCCTGGACGACTTCGTGTCCAAGGCCCAGCTGACCAACTACGAGGTCAACCGGGCCCAGTTCGAGGCGTTCGGGCGCAACCAGTCCAAGACCAGCAAGCCGGCCACCGGCGTCATCTACTGGATGCTCAACAACCCGTGGCCGACGCTGTTCTGGCACCTGTACGACTACTCGATGCAGCCGTCGGGCTCGTATTTCGGGGCCAAGGCCGGCCTGCGGCCGCTGCACGTCCAGTACTCCTACGACGACCGCTCGGTGGCGCTGGTGAACACCGGGTTGGCGGCGAGGTCGGGGCTGTCGGTGCAGACGACGATCTTCAACGCCGACGGCACGGTGAAGTCCGACACCACGCAGTCCAACGTCACCGCCAAGGCCGACGGGTCGACCACGCTGGACAAGGTCGCCACGCCGAGCGGGCTGTCGGCCACGTACTTCGTGCGGCTGCTGCTCAAGGACGGCAGCGGCACCGTGGTGGACCGCAACGTGTACTGGCTGTCCACCAAGGCGGACACGCTGAACTACGACAACTCCACCTGGTTCGACACCCCGCAGAGCGGCTACGCCGACCTGTCCGGGCTGCAGAACCTGGGCACGGGCAAGGTCGACGTCAGCGCGTCCACCACGACCAGCGGCGACCGCTCCACGACGTCGGTGAAGCTGACCAACAGCGGCGGCAAGGTGGCGTTCTTCCTGCGGGCCACCATCCGCAAGGGGGCGTCGGGCGGCGAGGTCGCGCCCATCACGTGGAGTGACGACTATGTCACGATCTGGCCTGGTGAGTCGGTCACGCTCAATGCCGATTACCGGACCGCCGAGCTGGGTGGCGCGCAGCCCAATGTGCAGGTCGCGGGCGTGAACGTGGCCTCGAAGACGATCACTGCCGGCCCCAGGTAGACGCGTGGGTGGCCTTTTCCCGCTCGGAGTGACACGGGGAAAGGTCACCCATGTTAGTTACAAAGAGTGGTTCGTCGCCCCCTCGGTGTTATGAGAGGGTGAAGCGCCCGCAGGACACTTTCGAGGGGCGAACCCGTGGCTGCACCGACGAACACCCACCTGCTGACCATCACGCAGGACATGCGCGACAACGCGAAGGCCAACCCGAACACCTGGCTGCACATTCTGGATCCGGCGTTCCGGCCGGGCGACGAGGTGCCGCCGTGGGGCGTCATCGGCTCGTTCCGGGTCGACGAGGACGGCCTGATCGACGAGCGCTTCGAGCCCAATCCGGACTGGCGACCCTCGCCCGTCTCGGCCGGCATGCCGACGCCGGAGACCCAGCTGGAGCGGGCCATGCAACAGGCCCGCACCGGCTACCAGCCCGAGGACACCGTGCTGGAGGGCGTGCTCAACGCGACCCTGCTGGTGTACGCGCGCACCCCGGACGACCGCGAGCTGGCCGGCTTCCAGGACCAATCCACCGGGCAGATCCTGGTCGCCGCCTGCACGTCCAGCCGTTTCGTGCCCGAGGTCTGGCCGCACGCGCGGGCCATCGCCGGCCGCGATCTGGTGACCAAGCTGGCCGGCTGCCCGCTGCTGCTCAACCCGGGCAGCAAGCCCGGCGCGCTGATCCCGGCCGAGGCCTTGCTGGCGGCGGCAGGCGTGCCCCAGCACTAGTCTCGATCGGGTGGCTGATCGACACGACCCCGGCCCCGGCCGCATCGAGGACTACGCCCTGCTGTCCGAGCAGCCGGTGCTGGTGGCCGAGGTGCACGACGGCGAGGCCGGCCGCAACGTTCCGCCGACGTTGAGCCATCCGGCGTTGGTCAACAGCGCCGCGATCCTGTTCGGCGAGACCGCGCGGCGCCGGCCATGAGGGCCGCCACCGTCGTCCCCGGCCGGCCGGACGACCTCCGCGTGTCGGAGTGGCCGGAACCCGTTGCCGCAGACGGGGAATTGCTCGTCGAGGGGCTGCTCGTCGGGCTCTGCCACACCGACCTGGAGATCATCAACGGTCGCATCGACTCCCTGCCGCCGGGCCAGGACCGCATGGTCCTGTTCCACGAGTCCCTTGGCCGGGTTCTCGAAGCCCCCGCCGGCAGCGGTTTCGCGGCCGGCGACCTGGTCGCCGGCGTCGTTCGTCGTCCCGATCCCTTGCCCTGCGCCCCTTGCGCCGCCGGTCGCGCCGATTTCTGCCTCAACGGCAACTACACCGAGCGCGGCGTCACCGGCCTCGACGGCTTCGGCTCCGAGCGTTGGGCCGTGCCGACCCAGTACGCCGTCAAGCTCGCGCCCGAGGTCGGCGACTGCGGTGTGCTGGCCGAGCCCACCTCCATCGCGGCCAAGGCGTGGGACCAGATCGACCTCGTCGGCGGCCGGACCTTCCATGCCCCGCAACGGGTTCTCGTCACCGGCGCCGGCCCCATCGGCCTGCTGGCGGCGATGCTCGGCGTACAGCGTGGGCTCGAGGTCCACGTCCTGGACCGCATCTCCCACGGCATCAAGCCCGAGCTCGTCCGGGCTCTCGGCGCCACGTACCACCTAGCCCTGGACACCGTCCCCGTCGTCGATGCCCTCATCGAGTGCACCGGCGCAGGCCCCTTGATGTTCGACTCCGTGCTCAAACTCGGCCGCAACGCCGTCGCCGTGCTGCTCGGGCTGTCCACTTCGGACGCCGCCATCCCCTTGGCTCCGGCCAGATTGAACGACACCCTCGTCTTCGGCAACGCCGCAGTCGTCGGCAGCGTCAACTCCGCCCCCGCCCACTTCCGCACCGCCGCCGAAGCGCTGGCCAAGGCCGATCAGGACTGGCTACGGCGGCTCATCACCCGCCGCGTGCCACTGTCGCGCTGGCCGCAGGCATTGGAGCTCCACGACGACATCAAGGTCGTCGTGGAGCTGCGCGGCTAGAAGAGGACCTCGATCTGGTGCGGCGGCCCGGGCCGGGCGAACAGCCAGCCCTGGCCGGCGTCGCAGCCGATCTTGCGCAGGCGCTCGGCCTGGGACGGCGTCTCCACGCCCTCGGCGGTCACGGTGAGCCCCAGGGCGTGGGCCAGCGAGACCAAGGTGCTGACGATCTTGGAGTCGACCGGGTCGGCACCGTCGGCGGCCCGCATGCCCTCCATGAACGAGCCGGCGATCTTGAGCTCGTGCACGGGCAGGTGCTTGAGGTAGGCCAGGTTGGAGTAGCCGGTGCCGAAGTCGTCGATGGCGATCCGCACGCCCATGCCGGACAGCTGCCGCAACGCCTCGAGCGGCTCGTCGGCGGTGCCCATGATGGCGCTCTCGGTGAGCTCCAGCTGGAGCAGGTGCGGCGGCAGCGCGAACTCCTCCAGGATGGACTTCACGTCGGAGACCAGGGCGGGGTCACGGGACTGCCGCACGGCCAGGTTCACGCTGACGAACGGCGTGGCGTCGCCGAACTCGTCGAGCCAGCGCCGGGCCTGCTGGCAGGCGCTGCGCAGCACCCACCGGCCCAGCGGCACGATCAGCCCGGTCTCCTCGGCCAGCTCGATGAACCGGTCCGGCGCCAGCCGCCCGAACTCGGGGTGCTGCCAGCGAACCAGGGCCTCGACGCCGAGAACCTTGCTGTCCTCCAACCGAACCAGCGGCTGGTAGTCGACGTAGAACTCGTCCCGCTCCAACGCGGCCGGCATGGTCGCGGACAACGTGAACCGCGCGACCTCACGGGCGTTGCGCTCGGGATCGTAGAGCGCCCACCGGCTCTTGCCGTCGGCCTTGGCCCAGTACAGCGTGATGTCGGCGTCGCGCATCAGGTCGGCCGAGGTGGTGCCGTTGATCTCCCGCTCGACCAGGCCGATCGAGGCCGACACGGACAGCTCGTGCCCGTCGATGCGGATCGGCCCGGTCAGCGAGTAGAGCACCCGGTCGGCGATCTCCACAATGGACTCCGTGCCGGTCGAGCCCTCGATCAGGATGACGAACTCGTCGCCGCCCATCCGGGCCACCAGCCGCCCGTCGCCGGCCACCGACTCGTCCAGCCGGTTGGCCACCGAGACCAGCAGCTGGTCGCCGATGTCGTGGCCGAGGCTGTCGTTGATCACCTTGAAGCCGTCGAGGTCCAGGTAGCACAGGCCGATCCGGGTGCCGGCGACGCCGTCGAACGCCTTGCTCAGCCGCTCCATGAACAGCGCCCGGTTGGGCAGTGTGGTCAGCGGGTCGTGCAACGCCTGGTAGCGCAGGCGGTTCTGCAGCAGGTGACGGTCGGTCACGTCCTCGACCATGGCCACCTGGTACGCCGGCTGCCCGTCGTCGTCGCGCACCAGCGAGATCGTCAGGTGCGTCCACACGGCCTCGCCGTCGCGCCGGTTGAAGCGCTTCTCCACGCGGAAGTGGTCGCGCTCGCCGTGCAGCAGCTGCTCGTAGTAGACCCACACGCTCTCCGCGTCGGCCGGATGCATCAGCGACCGCAGGTTGCGCTGCCGCAGCTCTGAGGCCGGATAGCCGAGCATGTCCTGCAGCGACTGGTTGACCTCGAGGATGTTGCCGTCCGTGTCGGAGATGCCCATGCCGATGGCCGCCTCCGCGAACACCGCGCGGAACCGGGCCTCGCTGGCCCGCAGCGCCGCCTCGGCGTGGTCGCGGGCGTCCAGCACGGCCTCCCGAATCGCCTCCTGCTCGTCCAAGGTCCGCTCCCGCAGGCTCTGTGCGTAACCGGCGGACAGCGCGCCCTGCAGCGCGGCGACACGGGAGCGCAGGTGCGGCTCGCCGTCCCGGCCCAGCTCGGTCAGCAGCTCGTCGCCCATCAGCTGCACGGTTCGGTCCAGCGTCTCGGTGCCGGTGAAGTGGGCCTCCACCAGCCGGATGCCGACCTCGTGCGCCGCCGACGTGCGGAACGTGTCCGCGAGCAGCGCCTCCACCAGCAGCTCGGTCAGCCCGCGCAGGTGCTCGACGACCTCGGCCTTGGTCATCGGCACGTAGCTGGTGCCGATGATCGCCGAGGCCCACGACTGCGCGAAGGCCTCCATGCCCGCGGCCACCGGCTCAGTCACGGCCGACCGGGCCCGCGGAATGTCCTGCCTGGTCCACGTCATGGCTTGCGCCCCACCGCCACGTAGGCCCCGCTGCGCTCCGGATGCTCATCCAGGTCATCCACCGCCTCCGGACGCCACAACGAAATATCCACCACTCCAGGTTCCGCCAGGTCGAAGCCGGCTAACAACTCGGTCACCTCCGCCGCGCTCCTGGGGTGGAAATCGATCGTCGTGTTGTCCCGGTAGAGCTGCTCGGTGCGCTGGTAGTCCTCGAGACCGCCGGCCACGGAGAAGTTGGTGAGCACGATGTGGCTGCCGGCCACCACGCTGTCCCGGTAGCGGGCGATCACCGCGGGCAGGTCGGCGCCGCCGACGAAATCCAGCACGCCCACCAGAAGCAGGCCGACCGGCTGGCCGAAGTCGAGCAGCCGACGGGTTTGCGGGTGGCCCAGGATCACGTCCGGCTCGCAGATGTCGCCCAGCACCACGGTGGCATTGGCCGAGTCGAGCATGTGACTGCCGTGCGCGATCACCGCGGGGTCGTTGTCCACCAGCACCACCCGGCTGGACGGGTCCAGCCGGCGGGCCAGCTCGGCGGAACCGCCGGCGGTGGGCAGGCCCGAGCCGAGGTCGAGGAACTGCGTGACGCCCTGCCCGACGAGGTAACGCATGGCGCGCGCCAGGAAGCGCCGATGCAGCTGCATCATCCGCGGCAGCTCGGGCATCAGCTTCGCGGCGGCGTCCGCGAGCACGCGGTCGACGGCGAAGTTGTGCGCGCCACCGAGGTAGTAGTCAAAGATCCTGGCCACGCTCGCGCTGCGCAGGTCGATCTCCGGGCGCTCCACGCGGCCACCTCTCGTCCTCGGCGTCTCCCCACCCGAGTAGGACCGATGGGGAGCATACGACCGGGCAGGCCGGGCGTCTAACGTCACGATTTCTCCCTGCTGCCGGCCGACACCCGGTGACAGGCAGGCCGTCCGCCTTCACTGTGAAAACCAGGTGCCACGGGTTTCCTCCCCCCGACGACGCCACGGCAGCGATCCAGTGGACCACTCGTTTGGCGGACATGGTGACAGCATGAGGCCAATCACACAGGCTGCAACCGGCTACGTGGGGCAACCATGTCCAAGAGCACGCTGGCTGCTGCACTGTGCGACGCCGGAGTGACGATCGCGGTCTCCCAGACCGGCGCGTCGCCGGTCAGCGGCACGAACCGGGCCCGCGACCCCTTGTGCACGAAGTTGCCGGGCAGGATGGCCACGCCCAGGCCGTTGCCGACCAGGTCGAGCAGCGAGTGCACGTCGTTGACCTCCAGCGCCACGTGCCGGTCGACGCAGCCGGCCGCGAGCAGCCGGTCCACGGTGTCCCGCGTGCCCCAGCCCGGGTGGTAGTCGACGAACGGCAGCCCGTCGAGTTCCCGCAGGTCGACGTGGTCGCGGTCGGCGAACGGGTGGTCCGGGCCGCAGGCCAGCATCAGCGGCATGGTGTCCAGCGGGGTGACCATGACCTCGTCCGGGATGCGGGCCGGCCTGGTCACGAAGGCGACGTCGAGACGACCGGCGCGGACCTGTTCGACCAGCGCGCCGGAGCTGTCGTGGCGGAGCTGGATGTCCACGCCGGGATGGGCCCTGCTGAATCGAGAAAGAATCTCGGGTAGGTCCACAGTGCACAGACATTGCAGCGTGCCGACGGCCAGCCGGCCGCGCAGCAGGCCCTGCACCGCGGCGACGGCGTCCTTGGCCGCGGCCACGTTGGTCAGCGCCCGCCGGGCCTCCACCAGCAGCGCCCGCCCGGCCTCGGTCAGCTCCACCTGCCGGGTGCTGCGCAGGAACAGCGTCGCGCCGAGCTCCCGTTCCAGCGAGCGGATGGACGCCGACAGGCCGGACTGGGCCACGTGCAGCCGCTGGGCGGCGCGGGTGAAGTGGCATTCCTCGGCGACCGCGACGAAGTACTCGAGCTGGCGCAGTTCCACGATTGGGCATCCCCGGATTGAGCATGATCAGTGATCGGGCGGATCACTTTCTTCTGTTGGACAGCTTAATACGGTGCCAGCAGGCTGGTGTCAGGTCAACAACCGACGAAAGGACCACGATGCAGACTCGCCACATCGGCGACGCCCAGGTCAGCGCGATCGGGCTCGGCGGCATGCCGATGTCCATCGAGGGGCGGCCGGACGAGGCGCGCAGCATCGCCACCGTGCACGCCGCCCTGGACGCCGGCATCACCTTCTTCGACACGGCCGACGCCTACTCGCTGGGCGGCCCCGAGGTCGGGCACAACGAGACGCTGATCGCCGGGGCCGTCGCGAGCTGGGGTGGCGACACCTCGGACGTGCTGATCGCCACCAAGGGCGGCCACCTGCGCCCCGGCGACGGCAGCTGGACGCTCGACGGCCGTCCCGAGTACCTCAAGCAGGCCGCCGACGACTCGCTCAAGCGCCTCGGCGTGGACGTGATCGGCCTCTACCAGTTCCATCGGCCCGACCCCCGGGTCGGATACGCCGACTCGGTCGGCGCGATCCGGGACCTGCTGGACGCCGGCAAGATCCGCTACGCGGGCATCTCCAACGCCGACCCCGAGCAGATCAGGCTGGCCGACGAGATCCTCGGCGGCCGGCTGGTCTCCGTGCAGAACCAGTTCTCGCCGGCCTTCCGGTCCAGCGAGCCGGAGCTGGAGCTGTGCGACGAGCTGGGCATCGCCTTCCTGCCATGGAGCCCGTTCGGCGGCATCCAGCGGGCCGCCGAGCTGGGCAACCGGTTCGCGCCGTTCGCGGAGATCGCCGCCGACAAGGGCGTCAGCCCGCACGTGCTCACGCTGGCCTGGCTGCTGGCCAAGTCCCCGGTGGTCGTGCCCATCCCCGGCGCCAGCCGACCGGAGACCATCCGGGACTCGGTGACCGCGGTCGACGTGACGCTGACCGCCGAGGAGATGGCCCGACTCGACGCCGCCTGAGTGCTAGTAGGCGTAGCCGTCCAACGTGACGATGGCCGGGTCGGCGCCGTTGTTGCGGACGAAGTCGTGGGGACCGGCCTCGCCGTCGGCCGCCCGCCACTCCACAAAGGACACATCGTCGAAGTCGACGGCCTGGCCGGCCACCGAGCCCGCACGGGTGGCCGCCAGGCCGAGCCGCAACAGCACCATGTTGCCGCCGAGCTGCTGGGGCGTCAGGTCGACGGAGACCTCGTGCCACTGGCCGTCGGGCGGCACCGCGAGTGGCCGGTCCACGTCCTTGAGGGCGGTGGACGCCGGATCCTCGGTCGGATCGGAGTCGTCGAAGTGGTACGGCGTGATCCGGAGCAGCGGGGTGGCGCCGTTCGTGACGCGGACCTTGGCCCGGACCGTGTACGTGGGCTCCCCGTCCAGCGGCGAGCCGTCGGCGTTCTCCTTGCGGTGCCGTGGCAGCGGGATCCGGGCCACCGGGCGGTTCAGCTGCTCGGCGCCGCCCGCGCCCTCCACCCGGAGGTAGCCGGCCTCGCCCATGGCCCCGTTGCCGACGACGCCGTTCGACCAGTGGGTGTCGCCGTCGGGGCGGCCGTCCACGGTGTTGTCGGCGAAGCTGCCCCAGCCGAACAGATCCCGTCCGAGCTCGACGTTCTTGGTCGGCCGGGCCGCGGTGAGGCCGTTGTAGTCGATCTTCGTCACCGAGTGTGGGCCGGCCGCGACCGTGACCGGGGTCGGCTTCGGCGGGTCGGCGGTGATCAGCGCGGTGCCGTGGTCGGCATGGAACTGGGCCGGTTTCGTGTCGGCGTCGAGGGTGATCGGCACGGCCAGCACCGCGCCGTTGGCCGCCCGCTGGGTCTGCACCGGCCGCCGGCTGTCGGCCCAGACGCCCAGCACGGTCCGCTTCGCGGCGTCGCCGGTGGCCGGCATCGGGCGGTAGCCGTCGATCTCCACCGGCACCAGCCGGGCCTCCACCAACGTGTCGCCGTCCCAGACCGTGCGCAGGAAGGCCGACGAGAAGGTGGACATGAAGTCCTGGTCGAACACGAAATTGCCCATGCTGTAGGCGATCAGGTGGCCCTTGTACCACTCGAAACCCTGCAACACGTGCGGATGGTGGCAGATCACGATGTCCGCCCCGGCGTCGATCGCCGCCCGGGCCATCGCCCGGGTGTCCTTGGCCGACGCGTCCTGGAACTGGAAGCCGGTGTGCATCTCGACGATGGTCAGCCGGGACCGCCCGGCGACGTCCTGGATCTGCGCCGGGGAGGCCATGTTGTCCCAGCGGGCCGCGCCGGCGTGGCCGCGGCGAGCCACCCAGTCCTGGATCTCCGGGTAGACGTGGGTCAGCGACTCCCAGGCCGCGGCCTGGTCGGCCTTGGACAGCTTGTCGTAGGCCGCCCACGCCTGGCCGATGGTGCGGTCATCGCTCGGGATCTTGCCGAAACCCCAGGTGCGGGGCTGGTACTGCCAGGCGTCGGCGTCACTGGTCGGGGTGCCGGTCTTGGGGTAGGAGTCGTTGACGTACGAGCCGTCCACGCTGGTGTAGGCCAGCACTGCGATCCCGGTGCCGTGGATGGTGGTCTGGAACGGCTTCTCCGGCTGGTCGCCGATGGTCGTGCCGACCACCGGGAAGCCGGCCGTGGACAGCGCTTTCTCGGTGTCGGCCAGGCCGCCGTCGAGAAAGTCTCGGGTGTGGTTGTTGGCCAGCAGCGGCACCGTGACGCCGAGCGCCTTGAGGCCGTCGACGCTGGCCGGCGGCGACTTCAGGATGAAGCGCTTCTTCGGGTAGGCGTCGCTGGCCGCCTTGTCGCTGACCACCGTCTCCAGGTTCACGGTGCTCAGGTCGGCCATCCGGAAGGCCGGCGCCACGGCGTCCACCACGGAGCGTGCGCCCGCGGCCGCGGCGTCGGCCGGGATCAGCTCGCTCTGGTAGCGGCGGCCGAACATCACGTCGCCGGCCGAGTTCACCACGAACCGCTTGCCGCCGTTGTCGGAAAGCAGCCGCACGTCGATCGTCTTGCCGGCGTCCTCGAGCCCGAGGATCACCGGCTCGGCGATGTGGCCGGGCGCCTGGGCGACCGTCATGACCGGGCCGTTGGCCAGCTGCAGTCGTTGCGGCTCAGCGAGCGGCCGGCCGTTCTCATCCACGACACGGACGGTGACGGCCGGCACGGCCGCGGCAGACGCGACCTCGCCGCCGGCCGGGCAGCGCCACCAGCAGCCGCCGACCAGGTTGGGCACGATCGCCAGGCCGCCGGCGACCAGCGCGATGATCAGGACCAGCTGCGACCGCTTGCCGACCGACCCCACGCGCACCCCTCCATTAATTAGGAAACTTTCCTAATAGTGGGGAGTGATTCAGGTATGTGTCAATGGTGCTGGCCGTGCTCGAAGCCGGCCGACTCCGATCCGTGGATCGGCTTGTCCTGTCGCTCCAGCATCGGCAGCGCCCGCCGCAGGTCGTCCAGCAGCAGCTCGGCCAGGTCACGGCCGAAACCGTTGCGCACCACGATGCGCAGCGCCGCCAGGTCGGTCCGGTTGTCCGGGAACGTGTACGCCGGCACCAGCCAGCCGGCCTGCCGCAGCGCCGCCGACACGTCGAACACAGAGTAGCGGCCGATGTCGTCGGACAGGGTGAACGCGAACACCGGCAGCTGACTGCCGTCGGTCAGCAGCCGGAACGGCCCCAGCTTGCCGATCTCGCCGGCCAGCCAGGTCGCCACCTCCCGGCAGGACAGCTGCACCCGGCGGTAGCCGTCGAAGCCCAGCCGCAGGAAGTTGTAGTACTGGGCGATCACCTGCGAACCCGGGCGGGAGAAGTTCAGCGCGAACGTCGGCATGTCGCCGCCCAGGTAGTTCACCCGGAACACCAGGTCCTCGGGCAGCGCGTCCCGGTCGCGCCAGATCGCCCAGCCGACACCCGGGTAGACCAGGCCGTACTTGTGGCCGGAGGTGTTGATCGAGGCCACCCGGGGCAGCCGGAAGTCCCACTCCAGGTCCGGATCGCAGAACGGGGCGATCATCGCGCCGGAGGCGCCGTCCACGTGCACCGGGATGTCCAGCCCGGTGTCGCGCTGGAACTCGTCAAGGGCGGCGCAGATCTCGGCCACGGGCTCGTACGATCCGTCGAAAGTGGAGCCGAGGATGGCCACCACGCCGATCGTGTTCTCGTCGCAGCGGGCCACCGCCTCGGCCGCCGACAGCGTGAACCGGTCGCCCTCCATCGGCACCAGCCGGGCCTCGACGTCCCAGTAGTTGGCGAACTTCTCCCAGCAGATCTGGACGTTGACGCCCATCACGATGTTCGGGCGATCCGTCGACTTGCCGGCGGCCCGGCGCCGGTGCTGCCAGCGTCGCCTGAAGGCCAGGCCGGCCAGCATGCAGGCCTCGCTGGAGCCGGTGGTCGAGCAGCCGACCGCCCGCGTCGGGTCCTCGGCGTGCCAGAGCGCGGCCAGCATGCGCACGCAGCGGGACTCCAGGTCGGCGGTGCGCGGGTACTCGTCCTTGTCGATCATGTTCTTGTCGAAGGTCTCGGACATCAGCCGCGTCGCCTGCGGCTCCATCCAGGTCGACACGAAGGTGGCCAGGTTGAGCCGGGCGTTGCCGTCGAGCATCAGCTCGTCGTGCACCACCTGGTAGGCCAGCTCCGGGTCGATGCCCTCGGCCGGCAGCACATCGCGGGGAATGCTCATCGGCTCGCGGGTGAAGACGGGATTGACCGACACGTCGGTGCGCCGGTTGTCGGGATGCCTGAGACCCATGGCAGCCAACGCTAGTCCCGGACACGCGAGGTCGCTCAGCGCGAGAAATTGAGCCATTCGGTCTAGTGTGATAGTCCGTTCGGTCCCCAGCGGGGAAGGAATTCGCCCATGGAGTCGAAGACACGAACAGCTGTGCGGGCGTTGCTGGCCGGCGCGCTCGTCACGGCGGCGCTCGCCACCCCGACGCCCGCGTCCGCGCAGCCGCTGGCCCACCCGCAGGACGACTACGCCGGGTCGCAGATCGCCAAGCACGAGGGCATCGGCGGCGGCCCGCTGCTCGAGGTCAAGGCCAACGACGACGCGCTCGGCCTGGACGTGGCCAGCTACCAGGGCACTGTGGACTGGGCGGCGGTGGCCCACAACGGCGGCAAGTTCGCCTACTCCAAGGCGAGCGAAGGCATCTCCTACACCAACCCGTACTTCGCCCAGCAGTACAACGGCTCCTTCGCCGCCGGCCTGACCCATGGGGCGTACCACTTCGCGCTGCCCGACGTCTCCGACGGCCCCACCCAGGCCAACTTCTTCGTCGACCACGGCGGCGGCTGGTCGCGTGACGGCCGCACCCTGCCGCCGGCGCTGGACATCGAGTACAACCCTTACGGCGACACGTGTTACAAGCTCACGCCGGACCAGATGGTGGCGTGGATCCGGGGCTTCACCACCCAGGTCGAGGCGCGCACCCACCGCGTGCCGGCGATCTACACCAGCTACAACTGGTGGACGAAGTGCACCGGCAACAACGCCAGCTTCTGGGGCAATCCGCTGTGGATCCCCCGCTACGGCACCGATGTCGGCACCCTGCCGGCCGGCTGGAAGACCCAGACGATCTGGCAGTTCGCCGACAAGGGCGACTTTCCCGGCGACCAGAACCGGCTCAACGGCAACACGGACGGTCTGCGCGCCCTCGCGCTCGGCTGAACTTCTCGTTACCGATTCACCAGACGTATAGCCGTGGGGTTGACAGGTGGCGCAGACTATCGATTGGCAGCGCAGCCGAGAACGCTGCCAGGCCAAGGAGTTCGCCGCGTTCACCCTTACGACGTAATGCCGCTAGGCCGTACAAGTGAGAAAATCACCGTCAATCTGGCTTAAGTGTGAATCCTCGTTCACACTTCACGCAACGTGGAAGTTCCACGTGATCCGCTTCCCTGCGAGCAGATCGAGAGGTTCCACCATGAACACTCGGTTACTGCCGGCGGGCCGCGGCCGCCGGCTGTCCGCGGTCATCGCCGCCGTCATCCTGTCCGTCTCGTTCGGCGCCACCACCCCTGCCGGCGCCGCCACTTCGTCCACCTGCGGCGGGAATCCCCCCGATTCCGTGCAGGACGCACAGCACAACCACACCATGGGTTCCCAGGTCGCTCGCCATCTCGGGCACCGTTGCGCCCCTACGCCCACCTCCTTCGGTCCACTCGCCGCCGTGTACGGCATGGACGTGAGCTCCTATCAGGGCAACGTCGACTGGCAGGGCGCGTGGAACAACGGCGGCCGCTTCGCCTACATCAAGGCGACCGAGGGCACCTATTACCAGAACGCCTACTTCGCCCAGCAGTACAACGGTTCCTACAACGTCGGCATGATCCGCGGCGCCTACCATTTCGCCACGCCCAACACCACCAACGGCGCCACGCAGGCCAACTACTTCGTCGACCACGGCGGCGGCTGGTCCCGTGACGGCAGGACCCTGCCCGGCGCGCTCGACATCGAGTGGAACCCCAGCGGCGCCGAGTGTTACGGCCTGTCCCAGGCCGGCATGGTGCAGTGGGTGCTCGACTTCAGCGACACCTACCACGCGCGCACCGGCACCTGGCCCGCCATCTACACCGCACAGCAGTGGTGGCAGGACTGCACCGGCAACCGCGGCGACTTCACCTCCACCAACCCCCTCTGGGTCGCCCGCTACGCCTCCGGCCCCGGCGTGCTGCCCTACGCCTGGACCGTCTACACCTTCTGGCAGTACGCCGACTCCGGCACCTTCCCCGGCGACCAGGACGAGTTCAACGGCAGCTACGACCGCCTACAGGCACTGGCCAACGGCTAAGGGGTTTGTTGGCGCCGTCTTCGGCGTCGCGGCTCGGCCTCGCGGCCCCGGTGGCGGCAGAACTTCTGGCGCCACCGGGGATTTTTCAGCGGGCGGGCCCGCTGATGAATGCGGTCCACAGGTCGACCGCCTGCTCAAGGCCGAGAGCCGCGACCTTCTCCGGGGCGACGCCGACGGTGTGGATCAACCGGTTCGCCAGCCAGTCCGGCACCGGCTCGCTGGGCGCGGACGCCGGCACGACGACATCGCCGACCATACGGCCAAGCCGTGCGATCACGACCGCAAGCCGTTGCACCTCAGTGTTTTCGTCTGCCGCCTTGGCAACCCGGGCGGCCGCTTCCCCGTAGACCTCGCCGTCGGAACGCGCGCCGACGCACCAGATCTCACAGATCTCCAGCACTCCGTCTTCGGTGAGCCGATAGACGATCCGCCAGTGGTTGCGCCCCACCACCAGCTTGCGAAACCCGGTCAGTGGGCCGCCGAGCGGATGGCCCGCCTCCGGATCGTCGCACAGCATCAGAACTTTCTTGAGCACCTTGGGCACGACATCGGGGCCGAGGCGGCGCAGGTCCTCAATGGCCTCGTCGGTGAAGACGACTTCCGTCATCGGCTATTCGTCATCCTCGATCATCGCGAGGGACTCACGAGTGTGTCCGAAGGCAGCAATGACGTCGTCGAGCGACGTACGACGGCCGGTGTCGGCGACCAGGCGCGACAGCACAAGCGCAAGGTCCCGCAAGTCAGCGGCGGCTTCGTCGAGTTCGGTCAACCGCTGCATGCTGACGACAGCGGCCACCGGCCGGTGATGCCGCGTCACCACCAGGTTGGCGCCACCTTCGGCGTCAGCGACCAGGCCGGCCACGCCACGCTTGGTCGCGTCGGTGACGCTGAGCGTCTGCGCATCCTCTAAGGTCGTCACACCAAAACTGTACAGAAAACTATACAGAACGTCTACCACGCCAGCTCACTCAGCGGCCGTCCAGGAGTGGCTGGGCGGGGTTCCAGGTGTCGCCGGTGCGGGCGTCCTTGCGGCGGCGGGCGATTCCGGAGAGTGCTTCCAGCACAACGCGGTTGCCGAGGGCGGCGGTGATCTCGGCGTGGTCGTACGGCGGCGAGACCTCGACAACCTCAACGCCGACAACGGGAAGCTGGTAGCAGATGCGGCGGACGGCGTCGAGGAGCTGGCGGGCGGAGAGGCCGCCGGGCTCGGGGGTGCCGGTGCCGGGGGCATGGCCGGGATCGCAGACGTCGACGTCGACGGAGAGGTAGACGCCATCGCAGTCGTCGACGGCAATGGCCGAGGCCTCGGTGAGGCACTCGTCGAAGCCGCGGGTGACGATCTCGGTCATCTCGTACGAGCGCATGCGCTGCTGCGCCATCCAGTCCAGGGTTTCCGGCTCGGGCCAATAGCCCCGCAGACCGAGCTGGAGGAAGCGGTCGCCACGGATGGCGCCGCATTCCAGGAGCCGCCGCATGGGCTGGCCGTGGCCGTAGAGGTGCCCGAACTCGATGTTGCCGGTGTCGGCGTGCGCATCAAAGTGGATCATCGAGACGCGGCCGAAGCCGAAGTGTCGGGCCACGCCACGGGCGTCCGGCAGCGCGATGCTGTGGTCGCCGCCCAACACCACCGGGATCGCGCCGGACGCGGTGATCGTGTGCACCGCCGACTCGATGGCCGCGTGGCTGCCCATCTCGTCGCCGGCGTACATCTCCACATCGCCGGCGTCGAGCACCCGCAGGTCCTTCAGCGCATCGACGCGCAGGGCCAGGCTGGGCCGGGAACCGTTGTGCCCCAGGTAATCCGTGGTGCGAATGGCCTGCGGCCCGAAACGAGTGCCGGGCCGGTGTGACGTGCCGCCGTCGTAGGGTGCCCCCACGATGACGACGTCCGCCTCCGCGAAGGAGGACGGCTCGGCGAGATCACAGGGATCAACGCCGAGGAACGTCACATCCGGCCCGTACATCGCCCCGTATCGCATGGGGCGAACCTAAGACCCGCTAACGAACCGGGCAAGGTCGCACACAGATGCGAGGCGCCGGTCACGAGCGGCCTCGCCCCGCGCGGGACGCGCGGCAAAAGCTCAGTTGAACAGGGCGGGCAAGGTGCCCTCCCAGGCCTCGCGCAGCTCGTTCAGCTCGAAGCTGGCCAGACCCTGGATCTCCAGCTCGGTGGACTCCTTGTCCACCACGCCGATCCGCACCCACGGCAGCTCACGAGCGGTGCACATCTCGGTGAAGCGCAGCTCCTCGCTGCGCGGCACCGCGACGACCACGCGACCGGCCGACTCGGAGAACAGCTGCACGAACGGGTCGACGCCCTCGGGCAGGATGATGCGCGCGCCGGTCTCGCCGATCAGGCAGGACTCGACGATCGCCTGCGCCAAACCGCCGTCGGACAGGTCGTGGGCGGCGGACAACATGCCGTCACGCGAGCCGGCGACCAGCACCTCGGCCAGCACCCGCTCGCGCTCCAGGTCGACCTGCGGCGGCCGACCGCCGAGGTGGCCGTGCTCGACGTGGGCCCACTCGGAGCCGCCGAACTCGTCCCGGGTGTCGCCGAGCAGCAGCAGCGTCTCGCCGGGCTCGGTGCCGAAGCCGGTCGGGATGCGCCGGGCGACGTCGTCGATCACGCCGAGCACGCCGACCACCGGTGTCGGCAGGATCGCCGTGCTGCCGGTCTGGTTGTAGAAGCTGACGTTGCCGCCGGTGACCGGGATGCCCAGCTGCGCGCAGCCGTCGGCCAGGCCCTTGATGGCCTGCTCGAACTGCCACATCACGGCCGGGTCCTCGGGCGAGCCGAAGTTCAGGCAGTCGGTGACGGCCAGCGGCGTCGCGCCGGTCGAGGCGATGTTCCGGTACGCCTCGGCCAGGGCCAGCTGCGCGCCCTGGTACGGGTCCAGCTTGCAGAACCGGCCGTTGCAGTCGGTGGCCAGGGCCACGCCACGCCCGGTCTGCTCGTCGACCCGGACCATGCCCGAGTCGGCCGGCTGGGCCAGCACGGTGTTGCCGCGCACGTAGCGGTCGTACTGCTCGGTCACCCAGCGCTTGGACGCCAGGTTGGGCGAGGAGATCATCCGCACCAGCAGCGCCCGCAGGTCCTCGGCGCTCGACGGCCGCGGTAGCGACTCGGGACCGTTGGCCTGCAACGCGTCCTGGTCGGCCGGCCGCTCGATCGGCCGGTGGTAGACCGGGCCCTCGTGGGCCACGGTGCGCGGCGGCACGTCCACCACGACCTGGTCGTGCCAGGTGATGACCAGACGGTCCCCGTCGGTCACCTCGCCGACCTCGGTGGCGATGACGTCCCACTTGCGGCAGACCGCCATGAACGCGTCCACATCGGACGGCTCGACCACGGCCATCATGCGTTCCTGGGACTCCGACGACAGCACCTCGGCCGGCGTCATTCCGGTGGCCCGCAACGGAACCCGGTCCAGCCAGACGTGCATGCCGCCGTCGCCGGCGCTGGCCAGCTCGCTGGTCGCGCAGGACAGGCCGGCGCCGCCGAGGTCCTGGATGCCGACCACGATGCCCTCGCGGTACAGCTCGAGGCAGCACTCGATGAGCACCTTCTCGGTGAACGGGTCGCCCACCTGCACGCTCGGCAGCTTCTTGCGGCCGGCACCGCCCTCGTCACCGGAGAACGTGTCGCTGGCCAGCACCGACACGCCGCCGATGCCGTCAAGGCCGGTGCGCGCGCCGAACAGGATGACCTTGTTGCCGGTGCCCGAGGCGTGCGCCAGGTGCAGGTCCTCGACGCGCAGCGCGCCGATGCAACCGGCGTTGAGCAGCGGGTTGCCCGCGTACGAGGCGTCGAAGACCAGCTCGCCGCCGATGTTGGGCAGGCCGAGGCAATTGCCGTAGCCGCCGACACCGGCCACCACGCCGTGCAGCACGCGGCGGGTGTCGGGGGCGTCGGCCGGGCCGAAGCGCAGCGGGTCCACCACGGCGATCGGGCGGGCG
>DASWRQ010000227.1:0-17615 GCA_036403095.1 Kutzneria sp.
CCCCAAGACGGCCGGTTTGAAGCCGCTGATCCAGGTGACGGTGCCGATCACGGCGCTGCTCGGGGTGGATGAGCGGCCGGGGCAGTTGGACACCGGTGTGTTGATTCCGGCAGCTGTTGTGCGCGAGCTCATGTCCCACCCCGGTACCGTGTTTCACCGGTTGCTGACCGACGAAGCCGGGAACCTCCTGGAGTACTCGCCGGAGGTCTACCGGCCCAAGGCTGATGTCGACCGGTTCATTCGGGCGCGGCACCGCACGTGTGTGATGCCGTGCTGCTCGCATCCCTCGCGCAGTTGCGACATCGACCATGCGACGGCGTGGCCGCAGGGGAAGTCGACGGGGACGAATCTGGGGCCGCTGGATCGGCGTCATCATCGGTACAAGCACGCTACCAAGGCCAAAGTGACCATTGCTGAGGATGGGACGACGACGTTGGAGACTCGGTGGGGGTTGACTTACACGACGAAGCCGGAGCCGGTCGAGGAACCGCTGTTGTAAGAATGTCTGGGCGTCTGTCGGCGAGCGATCGGGTGATGCGAAGACCACGGGTCTGGCAGAAGCCGCTGCCGCGGCCACGACGGCTGGACAACGGGTGGACAGACTGAGGGGCCGTCGCGGCCTTGCCCCTCGACACCGTGATCGCTTCGGGTGGGGGTTGGGTCTGGTGGATGGGTTCGTTGGATCGGTTGCGTTGCGGGGGTGGTCCCGCTTCACGGTCCCCGTGGGGCGGTCCTTACACCCGCTAGCCCTCATCATTCCCTGTGGATTACGGGTGCCGCTAGGCGGTGCCAGTACGACGGAGGCGCTCGCGGGCCTCATGCTCCGTCAGCGAGGTGATGGGTTGCTTGACTGCGTGCTGATATTTGGCGTCGTAAGCCCTGGTCCATATGCCAGCCGCCCACCATCGATGGAGTTCGTCGGCGCTGAACTGCCGGCCGCGCGCCTGGCAATAAGCGACGAGGAAACGCTCAGTGTCCTCGACGGAGGCCAACTTGTCGGCGCTGGCGGTCGAATACAGTGCGGCGGCCAAGCCGACCAGGACGGCTTCGCTCTCCGCGATCACGCTGTCCCAGTCATGCACCACCAGGAGTGTGTCTGCGCTCCAGCGGAGGTTGCCGGCAAGCCAGTCGCAGTGGCCGATCACGGGCGCGGATTCGCTGTCTCGCAGCCGGGCACGGGTACGGCGACCGGCATCGTCGATCCACTTTGGACCGGTCACTTCGTTGAGGTTGACATCAGGGTCTTCGTCCGGGCACGGCCACAGGCCGTCCCCGGTGTGGTTCCAAGCCGCCCACGACGGTGCCGGGTCGAGCGCGGACACCTCGGCCGGTTGGGGGGCCAATCGGATCAGCCGCGCGAACGCCCCAGCGAAGGCTTCGGGCGCGTGGTCTGTGCTCGGGAGCAGCGCACCGCCGGGGACATAGGCTTCGGCGGTGGCTACGTCGCCGCCGAAAGGCGCGGCGTCGGTGAGCGGGCGGGGGCAAGGGTAACCGGCCTCGAACAGGTGGCGCTGGACTTCGACACAGGTTGCTATCCGCGGCGAGGCCGGACGAACTTTGAGCACGACCTGGCGGTCGTCAGCCAACCGCAGCCCGATGACGGCAGACAGGTTCCCGGATCTGAACATCTCCTCCGCGGGCGGGCTGCCCAGATGCTGGTCGCACCACCGGGCAAGGCGGACAGGATCGACGGCACGCGGGCGAGGTGACATCGGAGCATCCTCACATGATCGATATCCTTTGACATCTAACCATTAGGGATCTAACCTTTGTTCATGATTCTCGTGACAGGGGCCACCGGGCATGTCGGGGCGGAGCTGGTCGAGCTGCTGACAGGCCAAGGACTGCAGGTCAGGGCCATGACGCGGCGGCCACGAGCGAGCGGCTTCCCAGCGGGCGTGGAGGTGGTCAGGGGCGACTGCGAGGAGCCGGAAAGCCTTCGGGCGGCCTTCGAAGGGGTCGACCGGGCCTTCCTGATGACCGCCCAACCGACGGGCAGCGAGAACCTGCACACGGCGGCCCAGATCCACGCGGCGAAGGAAGCGGGAGTGACCCACGTGGTGAAGCTGTCGGTGGCGAAGGGGGGCGAAGAGGGCCACCCGGCGGTAGCGGCCTGGCACCGGCAAGACGAAGCGGCGGTCACGGGCAGCGGGATCGACCACACGATGCTGAGGCCGGGCCGGTTCATGTCGAACACGTTGGGCTGGAAGCACATGCTGACGCGAGGGGACACGGTGTCGGTGCCGTTCGCGCACAAGCCGACGTCACCGATCGCGCCGGAGGACATCGCGGCGGTGGCGGCAGCGGCTCTGACAACGGACACGCTCAGGAACCGGAGCCTGGAGTTGTCGGGGCCGGAAGTGCTGACGCCGGAACAAGAACTGGGGATCGTGGCCCGGATTCTGGGGCGACAGCTGAAGCTGAGAGAACCGTCGATCGAACAGACGATCGACGGCATCGCGAAGGGCGGCATGGGACGCGACCTGGCGGCAGCGATGGTGGAACACGTCCTGCAAGGGGACTACGGGGCTGAGATCTCGCCGACAGTCGAACAAGTGCTCAACCGCAGGGCGACAACATTCCAGCAATGGGCGGAAAACCACTTCAAGGAGGAAGCATGAGCACGATCGAGGACCTGGAAGCGCGCTGGGCACAGGCGGAGATCGCGGGCGACGTGTCCACACTGGACGCGATGGCGGCCGAGGACTTCATGCTGGTGGGGCCGTTCGGCTTCGTGCTGGACAAGACCCAGTGGCTGGACCGCTACCGGAGCGGGGACCTGGTGACGACGCAGCTGGACTGGAAGGACACGCAGGTCCGAGAAATGGGCGACACGGCGCTGGTGATCGGGATCCACGACCAGAAGGCGGCCTACCGGGGCACGCCGTCGGACGGCCGGTTCCGCTCGACGCACATCTGGGTCCGTCAGGACGGCCAGTGGCGGCTGGCGGGCACACAGCTGAGCCCCATCGGACGCCCGGCCTAAGCTCACGACCATGGGCCGTCCACACCAGCCACCGATCGGGCTCGCGGTCGCCCGCACGGCGCGCACCCTCACCCGGGCCTTCGAGGACGCGCTCGCGGCGGCCGGCGGCTCGCAGTCGGCCTGGCTCGTCCTGCTCCAGCTGAAGATCAATCCGGGCGCTACGCAACGTGACCTGGCCGAGGCGCTGGAGCTGCGCGAGGCGACGATGACCCACCACCTCTCCGGCATGGAGCGGGACGGGCTGATCACCCGCAGGCGTGACCCGGCCAACCGGCGGGTGCACCAGATCGAGCTCACGGACGAGGGCGAACAGGCCTTTCACCGGCTCCGAAAGGCGGCGGCGGAGTTCGACGAGCGGCTCAGGAACGGCATCGCGCCCGAACGCCTCACCGCACTGGGTGACACGCTGGCGCTGCTGGCGGCCAACGTGCTGCACAAGTCAAACGACTAGACAACTACTTTTCACCGGCGGGTCTGGCGGAGCCCCCCGGTCGGCCCCGTACCCTCGGGCTCATGACGACCCTGGCCGACGCCAAGGACACCCGCCGGATGACCGCGCTGCACGAAGGCAAACGCAAGATGCCCGCGCAGGTCGCCGTGTACATCTTCGCCATCGTGCCGGCACTGGCGCTGGTGGCCGCGATCCCCGTGCTCTGGGGCTGGGGAGTCGGCTGGGCCGACCTGATCTCGGCCGCGGTCTTCTACACGGTCAGCTGCCTCGGCGTGACCGTCGGATTCCACCGCTACTTCACCCACGGCTCGTTCAAGACCGGCCGGGCGATGCGGATCGCGCTGGCGGTGGCCGGCAGCCTCTCCGTGCAGGGCCCCGTCCTGCACTGGGTCGCCGACCACCGCCGGCACCACGCCTTCTCCGACCGCGAGGGCGACCCGCACTCGCCGTGGAACTTCGGCACCTCGCCGGCCGCCCTGGTCCGCGGCTTCTGGCACGCGCACATGGGCTGGATCTTCGACCGGGACCTGACCAACCGCCAGCGATTCGCGCCGGACATGGAATCCGACCCGGACATGCGTCTGGTGCATCGCCTGTTCGGCCCGCTGACCTTCGCCACGCTGATCCTGCCGGCCGTGGTCGGCGGCCTGGTCACCTGGTCCTGGTGGGGCGCGCTGACCGGCTTCTTCTGGGCCGGCGTGGTCCGGGTGGCCTTCCTGCACCACGTCACCTGGTCGGTGAACTCGATCTGCCACATGATCGGCGAGCGGCCGTTCGCCGCCCGCGACCGGTCGGCCAACTTCTGGCCGCTGGCCATCCTGAGCATGGGCGAGGCCTGGCACAACCTGCACCACGCCGACCCGACCTCGGCCCGCCACGGCGTGCTGCGCGGCCAGGTCGACGTGTCGGCCCGACTGATCTGGATCTTCGAGAAGCTGGGCTGGGTGCGCGACGTGCGCTGGCCCAGCCCCCGCCGCCTCAGCCGCCTCAGGGCTTGATCAGGACCTTCAGGGCCTCCCGGTCGTTCATCGCCCGGTAGGCCTCGGGGATCTCCGCCAACGCCATCGTGCGGTCGAACACCCGGCCCGGCTGCACGGCGCCGGACAGCACGTCCGGCAGCAGCTCCTCGATGTAGGCGCGGGCCGGCGCGACGCCGCCGGTCAGCGTGACGTTCCGGCCGAACAGGACCCGGCCGACCGGCCCGTCGCTGTATTGCGGCACGCCGACGCGGCTGATCGCGCCGCCGGGACGCACCACGCCCAGGGCCGTCTCGTACGCGCCCAGGGTGCCCACGCACTCCAACACGTGGCAGGCGCCGTCGCCGCTGGTCAGCTCCTTGGCCTTGGCGACGGCCTCCTCGCCGCGCTCCGGCACCACGTCGGTGGCGCCGAACTCCAGGCCCAGGTCGGTGCGGGCCTTGTGCCGGCCGAGCAGCACGATCTGCTCCGCACCCAGCCGCTTGGCCGCCAGCACCGCGGACAGGCCCACCGCGCCGTCGCCGATCACGATGACCGTGGCGCCCTTGCCCACCCTTGCCGTGCGGGCCGCGTGGTGGCCGGTGCTGAACACGTCGGACAGGGTCAGCAGCGACGGCATCAGCTCGTCGTCCTCCCCCACCGGCAGCTTCACCAGGGTGCCGTCGGCCTGCGGGGCCCGCACGTACTCGCCCTGGCCGCCGTCGACGCCGTTGAAGCCCCAGCCGCCGCCGTTGCGGCAGGACGTCTGCAGCCCCGCCCGGCAGTAGTCGCACGTGTTGTCGGCCCACAGGAACGGGGCCACCACCACGTCGCCCTTGACCAGCGTCGCCACGTCCGCACCGGTCTCCTCCACGACACCGATGAACTCGTGGCCGATCCGCCGGCCGTCCTCGACCTCGGGCGCGCTCTGGTACGGCCACAGGTCGCTGCCGCACACGCAGGACCTGGTCACCCGGACCAGGACGTCGGTCGGCTGCTGGATCTTCGGATCCGGCACCTCCTCGACGCGGATGTCGCCCTTTCCGTAGAGCAAGGTCGCTCGCATCGTCACCTCATGCTTCGAAAGTCCGGGAACCGGTCAACCCTAACCGTTTTCCACCGGTCATGAGCTGGAGCGGGACCAGCTCCAGACCGGCCGCACGACGATCTCGTTTCACGTCCACTGTGGAGGCAGCGCCAGTGTCCGGCAGGTCAGTCCACCAGCGCCTGGTAGGTCAACGTGCGGAATTGGGGGCGCAGCGGGTAGGTGCTGGACGGCAGGAGCTGGGTGAAGAACATGGCGGTCAGCTGATTGACCGGATCCACCCAGAACGCGGTGCTGGCGGCGCCGCCCCAGGCGTATTCACCGGCGGGGCCAAGGGATTTGGCGGCGACGGGGTCCACGGTGACCGAGAAGCCCAGACCGAAACCGACGCCGGCGTAAGAGGTCTCGGAGAACAGGGGCCGGCCGAAGGACTCCAGGTCGCCGGGCAGATGGTTGGCGGTCATCAGGTCGACGGTGCGCGGCGACAAGAGGCGAACGCCGTCGAATGAGCCGCGCTGCAACAACATCTGGGTGAAGCGGTGGTAGTCCGACGCGGTGGAGACGAGACCGCCGCCGGCGGAGAGGACGGCGGGAGGACGAGAGGCGGCGGCGCCCATGGGCGAGCGAACCAGGCGGCGGGTGCCGGGCTCCGGGGAGTACAGGGCGGCGAGCTGGTCGCTGTCGGTCCAGAAACCGGTGTCGGACATGCCCAACGGCCCGAAGATGTGCTCGGCGAAGAACGCGTCCAACGACTGCCCGGACACGACCTCGACGAGACGGCCGAGCACATCGGTGGCGACGGAGTAGTTCCACTCGGCGCCGGGCTGGTGCACGAGGGGCATGGCGGCGTACGCGGCAACGGTGCCGGCGAGGTCGACGCCCTCGGGGAAGCCCCACTCGTAGCCGGCGCGGCGGTAGATCTCGTCGACGGCGTGCGCGTGGTGGAAGCCGTAGGTGAGGCCGGCGGTGTGGGTCAACAGGTGCCACACGCGGATCGGCTCCACGGCGGGCACGGTGCCGGGGGCGGCGGCGGAGCCCTTGACGTACACGCGCGGCGAGGCGAACTCGGGCAGCCACCGCGAGATCGGGTCGGTCAGCTCGAACTCGCCCCGCTCGAACAGCATCATGGCGGCGACGGAGGTGACCGGCTTGGTCATGGAGTAGATCCGCCAGCGCGTGTCGGCGCCGACCGGCAGCGCGGCCTCCACGTCCCGCAGCCCGCCCGGCCCGACGTGCACGACCTCGCCGTGCCGGGTGACGACGGCGAGATAGCCGGGCAGCTTGCCCTCGGCGACGTAGCGGTCGAAGCAGCGGTCGATCCGCGCCAGGCGAGCGGGGTCGAAGCCGTGCTCGGCGGGATCGGCAGTGATCTTCACGGACACCAGTGACCTCCCGGATGCTGAGATCATCAAGCCTAGTCCGCGGTACCGCCGACCAGGCGAAACGTGGCCGCTGCGCAACAATTGAGATGCAAAGTGCTGTGGGCTGCGACACGGGTAGTGCGGATAACCCCGTGTTCACATTATCGTCACAAGACCCCCGACCACCCCGGGGACAACTTCGACCTGCCTCAAGAGGGCCGTCGGTCAGCGCACAGCGTCGTGCGTGCCATTTTAGCCGCCCGTTCCCGGGCCATTTCGAGCACCCCCGCGTCAGACGCACGCCCCCGCGACAGGGCGTCCCACCACGGGAGGGCCGTACAGCCGTGATCCACCACCACCCCCATGTCGGGGGCCTGTACGACGAGCAGTTCGAGCACGACGCGTGCGGCGTGGCCTTCGTGGCCGATCTCGCCGGGCGCCGCAGCCACGACATCGTGCGCAAGGCCCTGACCGCGCTGCGCAACCTGGAGCACCGGGGTGCGCGCGGCGCCGAGCCGGAGACCGGCGACGGCGCCGGCATCCTGATCCAGGTGCCGGACGGGTTCTTCCGCGGGGTGACCGACCTGCCGCTGCCGGCGGCCGGCGGTTACCTGGTCGGCACCGCTTTCCTGCCGGTCGACACCGCCGAACGCGCGACCGCGGTCGCCGCCGTCGAGCGGATCGCCGCGGAGGAGGGCTGCAGAGTGCTGGGTTGGCGGGACGTGCCCGTCGACACCGAGCACGTCGGGCCGACCGCGGCGGGCACGATGCCGCATTTCGCCCAGCTGTTCCTCGCCCCGGTGGACGACGCGGTCGACGGCCTCGCGCTGGAGCGGATCGCCTTCTGTGTCCGCAAGCGCGCCGAGCACGACGCCGACCTGTACTTCCCGAGCCTGTCCGGCCGCACCATCGTCTACAAGGGCATGCTGACCGAACCGCAACTGGCCCGGTTCTTCCCGGACCTGACCGACGAGCGGGTGGACAGCGCGATCGGCCTGGTGCACAGCCGGTTCTCCACCAACACCTTCCCGTCGTGGCCGCTGGCCCACCCGTACCGGTACATCGCGCACAACGGTGAGATCAACACCTTGCGCGGCAACCGGAACTGGATGGACGCGCGGGAGGCGCTGCTGGACTCCGACCTCATCCCCGGCGACCTGGCCCGGCTGTTCCCGGTGATCACCCGGGGGGCCAGCGACTCGGCCTCCTTCGACGAGGTGCTGGAGCTGCTGCACCTGGGCGGCCGCTCGCTGCCGCACGCGGTGCTGATGATGATCCCGGAGGCGTGGGAGAACCACACCGAGATGGATCCGGCCCGCCGTGCGTTCTACGAGTTCCACTCGGCGCTGATGGAGCCGTGGGACGGCCCGGCGCTGGTGTCGTTCACCGACGGCAGCGTGATCGGCGCGGTGCTGGACCGCAACGGCCTGCGGCCGGCCCGCTACTGGGTCACCGACGACGGCCTGGTGGTGCTGGGCTCCGAGGCCGGCGTGCTGGAGATCGACCCGGCCCGGGTGGTCCGCAAGGGCCGGTTGGAGCCGGGCCGGATGTTCCTGGTGGACACCGAGGCCGGCCGGATCGTGGACGACGAGGAGATCAAGTCCGCGCTGGCCGCCGAGCACCCGTACCAGGACTGGGTGGACGCCGGCATGGTCCGGCTGGCCGAGCTGCCGGCCCGTGAGCGCGAGGTGCCCAGGCACGCCGCGCTGGTCACCCGGCAGCAGGTCTTCGGCTACTCCGAGGAAGAGCTGCAGATCCTGCTGCGGCCGATGGCGCTGACCGGCGCGGAGCCGATCGGCTCGATGGGCAACGACGCCCCGTTCGCCGTGCTGTCGGACCGCTCCCGCAGCCTGTTCGACTACTTCACGCAGCTGTTCGCGCAGGTCACGAACCCGCCGCTGGACGCGATCCGGGAGGAGTTGGTCACCTCCCTGACCGCGACGGTCGGCCCGGAGACCAACCTGCTGGCGGCCACGCCCGCGTCCTGCCGGCGGATCTCGCTCGAGTTCCCGGTGCTGGACAACGACGAGCTGGCCAAGCTGGTGCACGTCAACGACGACGGCGACATGCCCGGCTTCCAGGCCGTCACCGTGCTCGGCCGGTACCGGGTGGACGGCGGCGGCGACGCGCTGCGGGCCCGGCTGGACGAGATCCGCACCGAGGTGTCGGAGGCGATCGACGACGGCGCACGCCTGATCGTGTTGTCCGACCGGGGCGCGGATGCCCGCTACGCCCCGATTCCCTCGCTGCTGCTGACCGGCGCGGTGCACCACCATCTGGTGCGCGAGAAGACGCGGACCAAGGTCGGCCTCATCGTGGAGGCCGGCGACGCCCGCGAGGTGCACCACATCGCGCTGCTCATCGGCTACGGGGCGGCGGCGGTCAACCCGTACCTGGCCATGGCCACGGTCGAGGAGCTGCCGGACGTCGAGCCGCAGCAGGCGACCAGCAACCTGATCAAGGCGCTGGGCAAGGGTGTGCGCAAGACCATGTCGAAGATGGGCGTGTCCACGGTGGCCTCCTACACCGGCGCGCAGATCTTCGAGGCGATCGGCGTCGGCGCCGAGGTCGTGGACGAGTGCTTCACCGGCACCACGTCACGGCTGGGCGGCGTCGGCTTCGACGAGATCGCCGAGGAGGTGGCCCGGCGGCACCGCAAGGCGTTTCCGGCCGACGGCGTGCACGCCAGCCACCGCGAGCTGGAGGTGGGCGGCGAGTACCAGTGGCGCCGCGAGGGCGAGGCACACCTGTTCAACCCGACGACGGTGTTCAAGCTCCAGCACTCCACGCGCACCCGTCGCTACGAGGTGTTCAAGGAGTACACGCAGGCCGTCGACGACCAGGCCGAGCGGCTGCAGACGCTGCGCGGGCTGTTCAAGTTCCGGGTCGGCATGCGGCCGCCGGTGCCGATCGAGGAGGTCGAGCCGATCTCCGAGATCGTCCGGCGGTTCGCCACCGGCGCGATCTCGTACGGCTCGATCTCCAAGGAGATGCACGAGGTTCTCGCGATCGCGATGAACCGGATCGGCGCCAAGTCCAACACCGGCGAGGGCGGCGAGGACGCCGACCGCCTCTACGATCCCGAGCGCTGCTCGGCGATCAAGCAGGTGGCCAGCGGCCGGTTCGGCGTGACCAGCGAGTACCTGGTCAGCGCGCAGGACATCCAGATCAAGATGGCCCAGGGGGCCAAGCCCGGCGAGGGCGGCCAGCTGCCCGGCAACAAGGTGTACCCGTGGATCGCCAAGACCCGGCACTCCACGCCCGGCGTCGGGCTCATCTCCCCGCCGCCGCACCACGACATCTACTCGATCGAGGACCTGGCCCAGCTCATCCACGACCTGAAGAACGCCAATCCGGCAGCTCGCATCCACGTGAAGCTGGTGTCGGAGGTCGGCGTCGGCACGGTCGCGGCGGGCGTGTCCAAGGCGCACGCGGACGTGGTGCTGATCTCCGGCCACGACGGCGGCACCGGCGCGTCGCCGCTGTCGTCGATCAAGCACGCCGGCGCGCCGTGGGAGCTGGGCCTGGCCGAGACGCAGCAGACGTTGCTGGCCAATCGGCTTCGCGACCGGATCGTCGTGCAGACCGACGGCCAGCTCAAGACCGGTCGGGACGTGGTGATCGCCGCGCTGCTCGGCGCGGAGGAGTTCGGCTTCGCCACCGCGCCGCTGGTGGTGTCGGGCTGCGTGATGATGCGGGTGTGCCACCTGGACACCTGCCCGGTCGGCGTGGCCACGCAGAACCCGGTGCTGCGGGAGAAGTTCAGCGGCAAGGCCGAGTACGTGGTGAACTTCTTCGAGTTCATCGCCCAGGAGGTCCGGGAGCTGTTGGCGCAGCTGGGTTTCCGGTCCGTCGAGGAGGCGGTCGGGCACGCCGAGCTGCTGGACACCGCGGGCGCGATCGAGCACTGGAAGGCGGCCGGGCTGGACCTGACGCCGATCTTCCACGTGCCCGAGCTGCCGCCGCGCGCGGCCCGGCACCAGACCACGACGCAGGACCACGGTCTGGAGAAGGCGTTGGACAACACGCTGATCCAGCTGGCCGAGGGCGCTCTCGGCTCCGGCGACCGGGTGCGGCTGGAACTGCCCGTGCGCAACGTGAACCGGACCGTGGGCACCATGCTCGGCTCGGAGCTGACCAAGCGCTGGGGCGGCGAGGGCCTGCCGGACGACACCATCGACGTGACGTTCACCGGCACCGCCGGGCAGTCGTTCGGCGCGTTCCTGCCCAGCGGCATCACGCTGCGGCTGATCGGCGACGCCAACGACTACCTCGGCAAGGGCCTGTCCGGCGGGCGCGTGACGCTGCGGCCGGACCCGTCGGCGCCGTTCACGGCCGAGCAGAACATCATTGCCGGCAACGTGATCGCCTACGGCGCGACCGGTGGCGAGCTGTTCCTGCGGGGCAAGGTCGGCGAGCGGTTCTGCGTGCGCAACTCCGGCGCGCTGGCCGTCGTCGAAGGCGTCGGCGACCACGGCTGCGAGTACATGACCGGCGGCCGGGCGGTCGTGCTCGGCGAGACCGGGCGCAACTTCGCGGCCGGCATGTCCGGCGGCGTGGCCTACGTGCTCGACCTCAATCCGGCGCGGGTCAACCAGGAGATGGTCGACCTGGACGAGCTGACCGAGCAGGACCAGGCGTTCCTGCACGAGGTCGTCGACCGGCACCGCCGGGAGACCGAGTCGGCCGTGGCCGACCTGCTGCTGGCCGACTGGGAGCTGGCCGTCGGCCGGTTCACCAAGGTGATGCCCAAGGACTACAAGCGGGTGCTGGCCGCGCGGGCCAGCGCGGAGGCCGACGGCAGGGACGTGGACACCGCGATCATGGAGGCGTCGCATGGCTGACCCCAAGGGCTTTCTCACCACGCCACGGGAGAACGCCAGCTACCGCCCGGTGGAGCTGCGGCTGACCGACTGGCGCGAGGTGTACGAGGAGTTCGGGCACCAGCGGCTGGAGAAGCAGGCCGGCCGGTGCATGGACTGCGGGATCCCGTTCTGCCACCAGGGTTGTCCGCTGGGCAACCTGATCCCCGAGTGGAACACGTTGGTGTGGCGGCAGGACTGGCGCGACGCCATCGAGCGGCTGCACGCCACCAACAACTTCCCGGAGTTCACCGGGACGTTGTGCCCGGCGCCGTGCGAGGCGGCGTGCGTGCTCGGCATCAACTCGGACCCGGTGTCCATCAAGCGGGTCGAGGTGGAGATCATCGACCGGGCCTGGGACGAGGGCTGGGTGACGCCGCAGCCGCCGACCTCGTTGACCGGCAAGAAGGTCGCCGTGATCGGCTCCGGGCCGGCCGGGCTGGCCGCGGCCCAGCAGCTGACCCGGGTCGGGCACTCGGTGGTCGTGTACGAGCGGGCCGACGCCGTCGGCGGCCTGCTGCGGTACGGGATTCCCGAGTTCAAGATGGAGAAGCGGCGGCTGGACCGCCGGCTCGACCAGATGCGGGCCGAGGGCACCGAGTTCCGCACCGGCGTGAACGTCGGCGAGCACCTTTCCGTTGCGGAGCTGCGTGATTCCCACGACGCGGTGGTTCTCGCCGGCGGTGCGACCGCGTGGCGGGACCTGCCCGTGCCGGGTCGGGAGTTCACCGGCGTGTACCAGGCCATGGAGTACCTGCCGCCGGCCAACAAGGCGTACGCGCAGTCGCCGATCAACGCCGCCGGCAAGCATGTCGTGGTGATCGGCGGCGGCGACACCGGCGCCGACTGCCTCGGCACCGCGCACCGGCAGGGCGCTGCGTCCGTGACGCAGCTGGAGATCATGCCCCAGCCGCCGGTCACGCGGGCCGCGCAGCACCCGTGGCCGACCTATCCCATGCTGTACCGGGTGACGTCGGCCCACGAGGAGGGCGGCGAGCGGCTGTACTCCGTGTCCACCGCCGAGTTCCTCGGCGACGCCAACGGCAACCTGCGTGGTCTCCGGCTCGCCGAGGTGCGGCTGGACAACGGCCGGTTCGTGCCGGTCGAGGGCACCGAGCGGGAGCTGGAGTGCCAGTTGGCGCTGTTGGCCATGGGCTTCGTCGGGCCGCAGCGGGAGGGCCTGGTCACCGAGCTCGGTGTGGACCTCGACCCCCGCGGCAACGTCGCCCGGGACCGGTCCTTCGCCACCAGCGTCGACGGCGTCTTCGTGGCCGGCGACATGGGCCGCGGCCAGTCGCTCATCGTCTGGGCCATCGCCGAGGGCCGCTCCGCCGCCGCCGCGGTCGACACCTACCTGACCGGCCGCGACGTCCTACCGGCTCCGATAAGCCCCACCGACCGAGCCCTCGCCTAGGTCGGCCGCGAGTCCCGCTCTGGAGGCAACTGAATGTCGAGTTCCGTAACTCGCTTCATGGTTGCCCGAGAGCGGGACTCGCGGATTGCTCCGAACGGCCCGTTAGGCGTTGTCGATCTCGGGTAACCAGGGGCTCCTGGGGCCGACAATGAGGAGCGCAGTGATGGTTGCCGTGATCGCGGCGGTACTTTTCGCCTTGGCGTTGCTGATCGACCTCGCCGGCATCTCGCTCGGGTCGATTCTCACGCCGACGACCCTGCTCACCGCCGGCCTGCTGTGTGTCGCGCTGCACCTGGCCGGCATCGGCACGAACCGTCCGGCCTTTCGGCGTCCGGCCTGGCGCGGGCGTCGTCGATGACGAGCTGGCCGCGTTGATACCCTCGCGGGGTGTCTGACCTGAGCACGACCGGTGCCGCTTTCGCCGAGTTCTGGCGGGAGCGGCACCTGTGCACTCTGACCACCGTCCGCCCGGACGGCACCCCGCACGTCGTCCCGGTGGGCGTCACCCTCGACATCGACGCCGGCGTCGCCCGCGTGATCACCGACGGCGGCTCGGCCAAGGTCCGCCAGCTCCGCGCCGCCGGCAAGCTCAACGCGGCCGCGTGCCAGGTGGACGGTGCGCGTTGGTCCACTGTGGAGGGTGTGGCCACGCTCAACGAGGATCCGCCGGCGATTGCCGACGCCGTGCGCCGCTACGCCGAGCGCTACCGGCAGCCGAGGGTGAACCCGAACCGCGTGGTGATCGAGATCGCGATCACCCGGGTGCTGGGCAACGTCCGCTAGCGCAAACGCTGGACGGCCATCCAGCCGGGATCGAAGTCGACGCGCAGCTTGCGCCCCAAGCGCCCACGGACCCAACGCCGCATGACATCCGCCGGCCCCTCGTCGGCGGAGTCGCAGTAGAAGTGCAGGGTCCGCCGCCCCTTGATCGTCTCGTGCCCGACCAGCAGGACCCGGTTGCCTGCCAACGCGGCGACAACCTCATCCTCCAACGTCCGCAGCGCCATGAGCTTCGCGTCGTCGAGGTTGCCGCGGAAGCTCAGGTCCAACGCCAGGTGCCGGTCGAACGACGGGTAGTCGACCCACCGCATCGGCCGTATCACCACGGCCATCATCGGCACACCGCTCTCCGTCTCACCGCGCAGCATCGCCCAGTTGTTCTCGGTGTGTCGTCCGGCCAGCGCCGCCACTGTTTCCGGCAACGCCTCCACCGGCAAGCCGTCCTCGGGTCGCCGCACGGCGACGCCGATCCGGCCGATCCACCGCTCCCGGCCGTCCTCCCCCAATGCCCACCCGACCACGAGCGTCGCCACCTGCTTGCGCACCACCCCTGGCACCGAATCGAACAGCGGATGGTGCACATCGACGTCGACCCACATCGCTTCTTCGTCCAACTGCAACGACACCGCGGTCTTCGACAGGTCGAAGTCCCACTTGTCGATCGTCATCCGCATCCGCAGCGCGTCGGCATCGGCCCGCCGGGCCGGCGCGAACTCCCAGGCCTCGTCGGCGGCCGGCGCGGCCCGCATCCACCGCTCGGCCACCGCCCGCAGCGAGGGGTCGCCGACGCCGGTCACGCACAGCACGTGCCGCGCGCCGACGCCCCGGCCGATCTCCCACTGGAGATCCGGATGGATCGCCGCCACCTGCGCGGACAGCTCCTCGACCAGTGTCTCGAGCGGATCCGCCGCGTGCTCGCGCCACCAGGCCCAGAACTGCATCAGCTGAAGTCGCGGGCGTTGGCCAACACCGGGACCTTGCCCCTGACATCGTCCACTTCGGACGGATCGATGTCCACGACCAACAACTCGGGCCGATCCGAGGCCTGGGCGCGGATCTCTCCGAGGGGCGACACCACGGCGCTGTAGCCGATGCCGGTGGGCACGCCGGCCTTCGTCGTCACGCCGACGGAGGACGGGTCGGCCTGCCCGCAGGCGGCCAGCCAGCTGGTGGAATCCAGGGCCCTGGCCCGGACCAGCAGCTCCCACTGCTCGCGCTTGCCGGGGCCGGAGCCCCACGACGCCGGCACGAGGATCAGCGACGCGCCGTCGCGGGCCAGCCGCTGGAACAGCTGGGGGAAGCGCAGGTCGTAGCAGGTGGCGACGCCGATGCCCACGCCGTCGACCGAAGCGGTGACACTGCGGTCGCCGGGGGCGACGGTGTCGGACTCGGCGAAACCGAAGGCGTCGAACAGGTGGATCTTGTCGTAGTGCTCGTCGACGCCGAGACCGGTGACGAGCAGGGTGTTGCGCACGCGCCCGTCGTCGGACGGCGTGAACATGCCGGCGACGATCAGCACGTCGTGCTGCTTGGCGATGTCCCGCACGGCCGACGGCCACGGCCCGTCGAGCGGCTGGGCGAGGCCGCCGAGGGGGATGCCGAAGCGGGCCATCGCGGCCTCCGGGAACACGACGACGCGGGCGCCGCGGCGGGCGGCATCGGCGGCCTGCTCGCCGATCGTCGCGAGGTTGGCCTCGGGGTCGGTGTCGGACACGAACTGGCTCAGCGCGATTCGCACACCGCTGAGTGTATACCGTCCGTATACTCGACGGATGGCTGTTTCCGGGCGGGACCGCGCCTACGACTACCTGCGCAACACCGTGCTGGCCGATCCGGCGGCGCAGGGCACCTTCCTCAACGAGCAGGACATCGCCGACCGTATCGGGGTGTCGCGCACGCCGATACGCGAGGCCCTGCTGATGTTGTCGGCCGAGGAGCTGGTTCGCCTCGTGCCCAAGCGCGGCGCCTACATCCCGGAGCTGACGGCCGGCGAGCTGCGCGAGCTGATCGAGCTGCGGGGGGTGCTGGAACGGTTCGCGGCCGAACGGGCGCTGGCCGCCGGCACGGCCCCGATCGACGAGCTGCGCGAGGCCCTGTCCGATCAAAGGGGCAAGGATGACCGCACGTTCATCGAAGCCGACACCCGATTCCACACGATCCTGGTGGGCGCGGCCGGCAACGAGACCCTGGCCCGCACCTACGCGACGCTGCGGGCCCGGCAGGTCGTCTCCGGCATGGTGGCACTGCAGGGCGCGTCCGGCCGTCGCGAGTCCGTGCTGATCGAACACGAGGCGATCGTGACGGCGCTGGCCGCCGGCGATCCCGGGCCGGCCCGCGAGGCGATCACCGCGCACCTCGACGCGACTCTGCGAGCACAGCTCGCGATCCGCTGACAGAACCGGACAACGCCACCGGGAAACGTTCGCCGGGCACTGTCGCAAGTGCACTGCGCGTGCGTCCGGTGGACGGGTCCGGGGTGGACTTCGGCCGGTTCGGCCCAAGGGCCCGCATGCTGATCGGCGCAGCCATGGGACAGCTCACCGAATTGATCGTCACATTCGTCGACGGTGATCGACACGACGCCACCGAGGAAACCGCTGGGTAGCAGGGTTGTCGGCGCCGCCGGTCGGGTGTTTTGGGCGTTCTGACCGGTGCGACGCGGGGGTGACCGGTCGGCGTAGCCTCGCCGTCGGCACGTCGGGGACGGCGCTCGCCTGTAAACTGTGATGAATACCTAGGTACGACGGCTTCATACGTGCTGAGGGAGGTGGACGGTGCCGGCGCCCGAGACCCAGCCGACGTCACTCGCCGCGAAGATCGACAAGCTGTTCCAGGTGGTCCGCAAGCCCAGCCGCGAGCAGTACAGCCATGACGAGGTGGCGCGGGCCTGCCGCGAGGCCACCGGGGAGAGCTTCTCGACCACCTACCTGTGGCAGCTGCGCACCGGGCGTCGGGACAACCCGACCAAACGGCATCTGGAGGCGCTGGCCCAGTTCTTCGAGGTCTCCCCCGCGTACTTCTTCGACGACGAGCAGAGCGCCAAGATCGCCGAGGAGTTGGAGCTGCTCGGGGCGCTGCGGGACGCCGGAGTACGAAACGTTGCGCTGAGAGCAGTAACGCTTTCACCCGCCGGGCTCGACACCATCAGTGACATGATCGACGCGATCGCCCGCCGGGAGGCGATCCGCGACGGGGACTCCCGCTGATCAGGAGTGATGGTGCGGCAGGACAAGCAGCTGTGGCGACGGTGCCGGGAGCTGGCCGACTCGGTGCCGATGCCCGTCCCGTTCAGCCCGGACACGTTCGTCGACGCCGTGGCCACGCACCGCGACCGCCGGATCGAGCTGATGCCGGTGCCCGCGACCGTCGGCGCGCCGTGCGGGCTGCTGATGACGACCGACCGCGCGGACTACATCCTCTACCCGGTCAACACCACTGAGCTGCACCAGCAGCACATCCTGATGCACGAGGTCGCGCACCTGCTGTGCGGGCACACCGGCACCGCCGAGATCGACGCCGCCGCGACCAGGGCGCTGATGCCCAACCTGTCGCCGGAGCTGGTGCAGCGCGTGCTCGGCCGCACCGTCTACGCCGAGGCCGAGGAGCACGAGGCCGAGCTGCTGGCCTCGCTGATCGCCCAGCGGGCGGCCCGGCTGCCGCGGCCGCCGTCGGCCGAGGCGCCGGACGAGGTCGTCCAGCTGGAGCGGCTGTTCGGCGTGCGGCAGCGCGGTGATTGAGCTCCTGGCCTACCTCGGCTGCC